>SVSC01000130.1 GCA_015064525.1 Oscillospiraceae bacterium | reverse complement strand
CCCCGAGAATGGAATTTTATCTGTTTCCAAAACAGTTCAACCTCACTAACATCATGGAGCGGATGGGGTGGCGGGACCCAGCCGCTTGCGGCAGCTATTGCTCGATCAGCGTACCGCAGATGGGCGGCATAAAACTATAGACCGAGCCGCCATGTATCGCTAATACCCAACTATCGACCGAGCCGCTGTGTACCGCAAGCTCTAAACCGACCCCTACGAGAAAGTTCTTGGAGGTGTGGAACCTTCTTACAAGAAGGTTCCGCAAGCCACCCTTTTCTTCCAAACTAACATCGTGGAGCGTTTTGGGTGGTGGCACCAAAACGCTTGCGGGAGCTATTGTTTGGTGAGCGTACCGCAGATAGGCGACATAAAACGAAAGGGAGTGCCGTTGTGTATCGCGACACTCCCAAAAAAATACTACGGGAAGTTCTTGGAGGTTTGGAACCTTCTTTCAAGAAGGTTCCAAAATCCACCCTTTCCTTCCCAAACTAACTTTCCCCTTAATTATTTGACTCGCCCATCACCGTCCGCTACCCTCAAAGCCGTGGATGAAGCCGGAGATATCGGCGGAGCAGATGTCGCCGCCGATCACGCGGTTACGGTAGACGAGAACGTTGGCATAGACGGTGCCTTCATAGTCGGCGTAGTTGGTAACGGAGAAGGTGTAGCGGGTCACCTCACGGTTTTTGTATTTGAGTAGATTCAGTCCCTGCGCCTTTTGAATTTCGTTATAGGCGGCGAAGATTTTGTCGAATTCGGCGGGCAGGGTGACCGTTTTCACCTCAACGGGAGAGGACTCCACAGCCCAGCCGAACTGGGAAAGAAAGTTCACCACGTCGTCCTGATTTTTCACCTTGTCGTAGGAATAGCTGACCGCCGAATCTCCCGCGCCGGTGGAGATGCTGTAGGTGGGAACAAAGGCGATGAGCGTGATCAGTACCGTGAGCGCAACGCAGATCACGCCGAGGAGCTTTACCGTTCCCGCGCGCAATGAGTAGATAAACATAAAAAATCCTCCCGATTGATGTAGTGTCGCTACACTCTATGCCACGGGAGGAAATTTTATGACTGAAATTTACAGCAGGGAAAAATCCATGTCCAGCTCGGGCTCGACGGAGGCGCGAACGGCGCTTGAATGCGAATAGACGCTATGCACCAGACCCATCATGAGAAAGGTTGCCAGCATCGAGGAGCCGCCGCAGGAGAGGAAGGGGAGGGTGATGCCAACCACGGGGAGCATGGCAAGATTCATGCCGATGTTTTCCAGAATTTGGGTGACGAACATGGCGCCAACCCCAACGCAGATGAGTCCTCCGCAGTCGGAATACATTGCCACCCGCGCGATGGAGAAGATCCGCACCACGATCACCATAAAGAGGATGAGAACGGCAAGACCTCCGAGAAAGCCGAATTTTTCACAAACGGTGGCGAAAATGAAGTCGGTGTGGGAGGCGTCGAGAATTTCGTAGTAATGACCACCCGTCACGCCTTTGCCGAAGAACCCGCCGTTGGCAATTGCCTGACGGCTGAGCAGAGGCTGATAGCCCTTGCCCAAGGGATCCAGCTCGGGGTTAAAGCCAACAATAATTCTGCGCTGCTGGTAAGGCTCCAGCTTTTCCCAAAGATAGGGGGAGAACAGCGCCAGAAGCCCTGCGGCGCCCGCAAAATAGCCGGGGTGCAAGCCCGCGCAAAAGAGCATGATGGCAAGAATGGCAAGGTACACCAAAGCAACGCCCAGATCGCCCGAAAGCAGGATCAACGCCACAACGCTACCGGCGTGGAGCATCAGCATGAGAATGGACTTGGGGTGATTGATTTTGCCCTGCAGATCGTGCAGATGCTTGGCAAAGCTGCACACCAAAACAAATTTCACAAACTCCGAGGGCTGGATCATAATGTTCACAATCGGAAGCTTGAGCCAGCTTTTGTTGCCGGTCACCATGGTAACACCACTTCTGCCCCAGATCAGTGTGATGATCAACAAAAGAATCGAGGCAGCCATCATGGGAATCCGCAGCTTTTCCGCGAACATACGGAAGTCGATGGACGCCACCACCACCGTGGCAACGCTGCCCACCAAAAACATGGCAACCTGCATTTTCAGCTTGGATTGCCCGAAATTATCCACAGCCCCCCAAACCGTGACAATGCTGATTAGGCAGAGAGCCGTGACACAGATAAAGAGGACGGGATCCACGCACCGAACGGCGCCGATGACGTATTGCTTGATTTTTTGCATCGCGTCCCCTCCTTTCTGATGCTCGGTGACCCGATAGAATTGCTTGCGGTCTGTCAGGAGAACGCCGTTCCGTGACAGACCGCAATGATCAAACGTAATAGAAAGGTGATAGCGGGGAGATCAGTACTGTCTTCCCCAGATCACCATATGCTTGGCGGGCTTTCCGCAGCAAGCGCAAACGTCGCTGAGATGATCCTCAACAAAGGGGATGCAACGGGACTTCACGCCACCGGTCATCTCCTTGATCTCCTCCTCGCAGGCGGTCTCTCCGCACCACATGGCGCGGATATAGCCGGGCTTGGTTTGGGAGATCTCAATGAATTCCTCGCGGTTGTGGGCATCGTAGGTCTTGCTGTTGCGGTTTTCCAGAGCGCGCTGATAAAGCTCGTTGTGAACCTTCTGCAATGCCTCCTCCACAGAGTCGGCAAGGTTGTCCAGGCTCACAAAGGTTTTCTCGCGGGTGGCTCTGCTCACCAGCACGCAGGAGTTGCTTTCAATGTCGCGGGGGCCAATCTCCAGGCGGAGCGGAACACCCTTCATTTCATACTGGCTGAACTTCCAGCCGGTGGAGTTGTCGCTGTCGTCCAGCTTCACGCGGAAGCGCTTGGAGAGCGCCCGGCGAAGCTCCTCCGCCTTTTCCAGAACACCCTCCTTGTGCTGCGCCACGGGAATGATCACCAGCTGAATGGGCGCCACGCGGGGAGGAATGATCAAGCCGTTATCATCGCCGTGCGCCATGATGATGGCGCCGATGGTACGGGTGGAAAGCCCCCAAGAGGTTTGGAAGGGGTATCTTTGCACATTGTCTCTGCCGGTGAAGGTGATGTCGAACGCCTTGGCAAAGCCGTCGCCAAAGAAGTGGGAGGTGCCGCCCTGCAGGGCAACGCCGTTGTGCATCATGGGCTCAATGGTATAGGTTTCCTCGGCGCCCGCAAATTTTTCCTTTTCGGTTTTTCTGCCGGTGTAAGCGGGAATGGCAAGTGCTTCAGCGTAGAAGTCCTCGTAAACCTGCAGCATTTGGCGGGTTTCCTGTCTTGCCTCCTCCTCGGTTTCGTGCATGGTGTGCCCCTCCTGCCAGAGGAACTCCGAGGTGCGGAGGAAGGGGCGGGTGGTCTTTTCCCATCTCACCACGTTGCACCACTGGTTATAGAGCTTGGGCAGATCGCGGTAGGATTGGATCACGTTCTTGAAATGCTCGCAGAAAAGGGTTTCCGAGGTGGGGCGAACGCACAAGCGCTCGGTGAGCTTGTTTTCGCCGCCGTGGGTAACCCAAGCGCACTCGGGAGCAAAGCCCTCCACGTGGTCCTTTTCCTTTTGTAAAAGGCTTTCGGGAATGAACATGGGCATATAGAGGTTTTCGTGACCCAGCTCCTTAAAGCGGGCGTCCAGATCCTTTTGAATGTTCTCCCAAATCGCGTAGCCGTAGGGGCGGATGATCATGCATCCCTTCACGCCCGAATAGTCCACCAGCTCCGCTTTTTTCACCACATCGGTAAACCATTGCGCAAAATCCACGTCCATGGACGTAATCTGCTCCACCATTTTTGCGTTGTTTTTAGCCATAATCCTTTTGTCTTGATCCTTTCTGCGCGGATGTTGGACAGCGCCGTATAAATCCGCAAAGTTACATTATACTTATTATAGCGTGCCTTTGGCAAAATGTCAAGTATTTTTTCTATTTTCGCGGCGCGCAAAGCCTTGGAAGGGGGAGAATGTCCATGAAAGTGACGGTTCGAGGGGTATCCTTCGACAATCTGACCATCAACGAAGCGGTGCGGGAGGCATTTCGGGGAGAGGAGACCTGCCGCGTGGTAACGCCAAACGCGCTGATGCTGCAGGCGTGCGCGGAAAATCCGCGGCTCGCGGAGCTGCTCAACGAGTCGTCGCTGGTGCTGCCCGACGGCAACGGAGTTTTGCTTGCCGCCAGGCGGCAGGGAACCCCCCTAAAGGAGCGGGTTGCGGGAATTGATTTCGGAGAGCGACTCCTATCGGAGGCGGCGCGGAGAGGCGACCGCGTTTTTTTCCTTGGCGGAGAGGACGGTGTTGCGCCCATGGCTGCCAAACGGATGGCGGAGCGCCACCCGAGCCTGCAGGTTTGCGGGTGCTACTGGGGGTATTTTGAAAAGCAGGGAGAGGAAAATCAGCGGGTGGTTGGCATGATCCGCGCTTGCCGCCCACAAATTCTTTTGATTTGCATGGGGTTTCCTACGCAAGAATTATGGATGCGGGAAAATCTTCCGCTGTTGCCCTCGGTTCGCGTTGCGGCGGGGCTGGGCGGCAGCTTGGACGTTTGGGCGGGGAACGCCCGCCGCGCGCCGCACGTTCTGCAATCGGCGGGGCTGGAGTGGGCATGGCGAATGCTTTCCAACCCCTCCCGCCTCCACAATTTTCCAAGCCTGGTGCGCTTTTGGAAAGGGGAGATCAATAAAAAATGACAGAGAACGCAAAGCATTCCCTGCCATTTTTGGTTGGTAGATAACGAACTCCAAGCGCTTATATCAGATCCGCCAAAGCCACGAAATCGTCTGTTCTGCCTTTGAATTGATGGTCGGCGCCGTCAACGCGGATCGCGCGAAGCATACAGAGCTTCTTGATTTCCAAAAAGGGGAGATAGGAATAGGAGGGATCGTTGGTTCCGTACACAAATATTTTTTCAATATTTTTCATCATTTGCAGCTCCCTTGTTGACTTGTGAAAATTCAACATGAGGGGCATATTGACGCACAGCAGCTTTTTGGTTTGCGATAGCTGATTTGCCAGAAACAAGTTTTGATATGCTCCGTTGGAGGAACCGATCAGGGAGAGCTGAAAATCGGAAAGATTTGCTTTCTCAACGTATCGGCGGATGATTTCTTGATCCAAATCATACGACGTATTGCAATCAATCGGGTTGGACGAGCATATCACGGTACACCCGTATTTTGAATGGAGGCGGAGCGCCATTTTCAGGTGCTTATCCTCATAGCCCCGAAGCGACCCGCCCCTGCCGCATTTGATCAAAACGATTTTTTCGTTTCCGAAAATCATGCCGTAATCAATTGTGCCGCCGGAGCAGTGGGCTTGGCTGAAGGTTTTGTGAAAATCCATTGGTCACCTCATTGTGGTTTGCTATTGGTATTATACCACACGTTTGTAAACAAATCAAGACGTGAGCCGGGTATATCTTAATGATGTATCGCCTGCGGCGATATGATGTTTTTCGCTTCGCTCAAAATGATGTTGCTCGTTTCACTCGCAATGGTGCGATGTTTGCCCAATGTGCCGCAAGGCACACATCATTAGGCGTAGCCGTCATCATTGGGCGAAGCCCTGCATCATTTGCCGAAGGCAAACATCATTCAAAAAACGCACCTTTGTCGGTAGACAAA
>SVSC01000129.1 GCA_015064525.1 Oscillospiraceae bacterium | reverse complement strand
TACATCGATTCCATGACGGTGGGCTACAAGTGCCTCATGCGCTCCGCCGAGATTGCGGGCTTGGAGGATATTGTGGAGGAAAAGCCCGACAAAAAAAGGAAGAAAAAGAAGGAGCAGACCGCGGAGGAAACGGCTTCGGAGGCACTCGGCACCGGCACCTCTCGGGAGGCTGCCGTTGACGAAAGCGAAACCGCTCCCGCCGAAGCAAGCACACCGGCTCCTGCCGATAAGGAGAAAACGGACGGCGATGAGAAGCTTCCTGCCTGGGTGATGACCGCAATTATGGTAGTCTCCATTGTGTTCGGCATGGGTTTGGCGCTCTTTCTTTTCAAGTTCCTGCCCGCTAAGATCTTTACCTGGCTCGCCATTCCGTTCCCGAAGCTGCAGAATACGGGCAGCGACGCGCTCAATTCTCTGATCAAATCGGTGTTTGAGGGCGTTCTGAAGATCGCATTGCTGGTTGGCTATATGGCGGCGATCTCCCTAATGAAGGATATTCGCAGAACCTTTATGTTCCACGGCGCCGAGCATAAAACCATCTTCTGCTATGAAGCGGGCTTGGAATTAACCGTGGAGAACGTGCGTCGGCAGAACCGCTTCCACCCTCGTTGCGGAACCTCTTTTCTGATTCTGATGCTCATTGTGAACATTTTTATTTCCTTCTTTATCGACCCCATTGCGCTGCAATTGTTCGAGACAACGCTGAACCCTCTGGCAAGAACGGGCGTGAGCTTACTGCTTCTGCCCCTGATTGTTGGTCTGGGGTATGAGCTGATCAAATTTGCGGGACGCCACGATGGGATTCTGACCAAAATTATTTCGGCGCCCGGCGTGTGGCTGCAGCATATTACGGTTCTGGAGCCTACCGACGATATGATTGAATGCGCGATTGCCGCCGTGAAGGAAGTGATTCCAACCGACGATAGCGATCGCTGGTGAGAGGTGACGGCTATGACAGAAACGATTCGGCAGCAAGCGGCGGCGGCAGTTTTTCAGCTGATCAACACGGCGGCACTGAAAAGAGGCGACGTGTTGGTGATCGGATGCTCCTCCTCGGAGATCGTGGGGGAAATCATTGGTCACGGCTCCAGCCTGGAGGCGGCTGAGGCTGTTTACGAAGCCGTTGCGCCCATTTTGGAGGAGCGGGGAATTTGGCTGGCGGCACAATGCTGCGAGCATTTGAACCGAGCCCTGATTCTGGAAGCGGAATGCGCCGAGCAATATGGCTATGAGCCCGTTTGCGTGGTGCCTAAGCCTAAGGCGGGCGGATCCTTTGCGGCAACGGCATGGAAGCGCTTTGCGTCTCCCGTTGCCGTAGAGCATATCCGCGCCCATGCGGGGCTGGATATCGGCGGCACGCTGATCGGTATGCACCTGAAGGAGGTGGCGGTTCCCGTTCGTCTTACCGTTGATCGCGTTGGAGAAGCACGTCTGCTTGCCGCCCGCACCCGTCCGAAATTGATCGGAGGAGAGCGCGCGGAATACCAATAATCGCCGTTTGTGTTCAACAAAATATACAAAAAACGCTGTTTTTTGCCAAAACTGCAAAAAAATCATGCAATTCTATTGACAATTGTATGAAAAAAGTGGTATAATAGGGGAGTAGTTTGGATAACGTGGAAAATTTTGCTCCATACTTGAACACAGAAGGAGCTACTGTGCATTTTTCAAACGAAAAACACGGAAGGAAAGGGAATACGTCCAATGGAAATTGCCATCATTGCACATGATCTGAAAAAAGAATTGATGACGCAGTTTTGTATCGCTTACTGCGGAATCCTCAGTAAGCATAGTGTGTGCGCTACCAGCATTACCGCGAAGTATATCTCCGAGGCAACCGGCCTTGAGGTGGAGCGCTTGCTGTCGGGAGTACAGGGCGGAGAGCAGCAAATTGCCTCTCGCATCGCATATAACGAAATTGATATGCTTCTCTATTTCAAGGATACCCGTCCCAATTCGGATTCCGACGAGGTGGAAAAGGAAATCCTGCGCCTATGCGATCTCTATAACATTCCCGTTGCCACCAACATTGCCACCGCAGAGGTGCTGATCATGGCATTGGACAGAGGAGATCTGGACTGGAGAGAGATCGTGAATCCTCGCTCCGCCTATAACCAAAGCATCAAATCCAAAAAAGTCTGAGCCTGCCGTTTGGCTCCGCCGGGAGAGATATGTTCCGCGGCATCACCGTGTTTCCAGAGAAAGGACCGTTCCGAGAGGATCGCTGAGAGGTCTTGACGCGGCGCCGTGGGGTACCACTTTCCTCTGAAAATTGAATGGAATGAGTGAAAGACTCGGGTGGAACCGTGCGGTATCAACCACACCCCGATCGCCAAAGCAGGTGATCGGGGTGGTTTTGTTTTGTCAAAATTATCCACAAATAAGGAAGGTGTATATTATGAAAATTTTTATGCAAGGACAGGAGCTGGAAATCGCGGCTCCCGCAACCGTTTATGATGCCGCCAAGGAGGCGGGACTGATCACAAGAGAGGTGATCGGCGCGGAGCTGGGCGGAGAAACGGTTGCCCTCACCCAAGAGCTGAAGGACGGCGACGAGGTGAAGCTGTTAACCTTTGCCGACGATGCGGGCAAGCATCTGTTCCGCCACACGGCATCCCATATTCTGGCGCAGGCAGTGAAGCGTCTTTATCCCGAGGCAAAGCTCACCATTGGCCCCGCCATTGAAAACGGCTATTACTACGATATCGACTCCGATACGCCCTTCAATGCCGACGCGCTGAAGGCTCTGGAGAGCGAAATGAAGAAGATCGTGAAGGAGAACCTGAAAATCGAGCGCTTTGAATTGCCCCGCGAGGAGGCGATTCAGCTGATGACCGAGAAGAAGGAGCCCTATAAGGTTCAGCTGATCGAGGAGCTGCCCGAGGGCGAGGTAATCAGCTTCTACCGTCAGGGCGAGTTCACCGATCTTTGCGCGGGCCCCCACCTGTTCAGCACGGGCGCCGTGAAGGCATTCAAGCTGACCCAATGCACCGGTGCCTACTGGAAGGGCGACCAGAAAAACAAGATGCTGCAGAGAATCTACGGCATCGCGTACCCCACCAAGGACGAAATGAACGCTTACCTCACCCGGCAGGCAGAGGCGCTGAAGCGGGATCACAACAAGCTGGGGCGTGAGCTGGAGCTGTTCACCACGGTGGATACGCTGGGGCAGGGGCTTCCCGTTCTGCTTCCCAAGGGCGCTCGCGTGGTTCAGCTACTGCAGAGATGGATCGAGGACGTGGAGCAAAGCCGCGGCTACCTGCTCACCAAAACGCCTCTGATGGCAAAGAGAGAGTTCTTTAAGATCTCGGGTCACTGGGATCACTATCTGGACGGTATGTTCGTGATCGGCGATCCCTATGATGAATCCAAGGAGTGCTTTGCGCTCCGTCCCATGACCTGCCCCTTCCAGTATCAGGTGTTCCTGAACAAGAAGCGCTCCTACCGTGAGCTTCCCATGCGACTGGGAGAAACCTCCACGCTGTTCCGCAACGAGGAGTCGGGAGAGATGCACGGTTTGATCCGTGTGCGTCAGTTCACCATTTCCGAGGGACATCTGGTGCTTCGCCCCGATCAGCTGGCAGAGGAGTTCAAGGGCTGCCTGGATCTGGCAAAATACTGCCTGGAGACTCTTGGTCTGTGGGAGGATTGCACCTTCCGCTTCTCCCAGTGGGATCCCAAGCGTACCGATAAGTACGAGGGTACCGCCGAGCAATGGGATGAGGCGCAGAGCATCATGAAGCAGCTGCTGGACGAAAACGGCGTGGACTACAAGATTGGTATCGACGAGGCTGCCTTCTACGGTCCCAAGCTGGATATTCAGATCAAGAACGTGTTCGGCAAGGAGGATACCATTGTAACCATCCAGATTGATATGCTTCTGGCAAAGAAGTTCGGCATGGAATACGTGGATTCCAACAACCAAATGGTAACGCCCTATATCATCCACCGCACCTCCATGGGCTGCTATGAGAGAACGCTGGCGTTGCTCATTGAGAAGTACGCGGGCGCGTTCCCCATGTGGCTGGCTCCCGAGCAGGTTCGCATCCTGCCCATTGGTGACGAGCATATCGACTACGCAAGAGGCGTGAAGGAGCGTCTCGTTGCGGCAGGTCTCCGTGCCGAGCTGGACGATTCCTCCAATACCATTGGCTATAAGATCCGCGCAACCCAGATGCAAAAGGTTCCCTATATGCTGGTGATCGGCGCTAAGGAAATGGAAACCGACAGCGTTGCGGTGAGAAACCGCGCGGGCGAAACCGAAACCAAAACGGTGGCGCAGTTCCTTTCCGATGCGCTCCTTGAGGTTGCCGAAAAGAGAAGATAATTTTTTCATCCAACAACAGAGAGTGTCCCCGGGCGTTCTCTGTTGTTTTGGTAAATTCATTCAAAGGAGAAAAAACAATGAAAAAAAGGCTTGTTTCATTGATATTGATGCTTGTGATGCTTTTTTCTGCCGTATCTTGCGCTTTTCCCGGCAGAGGAAATCGTCCTGCCGCAAGTAAGGGAGAAACCGAAACGCAGGAAAATCTTCCCGTGGTATTTCCCGAAACCATGCAGGAGGGCTACAATGTCAGTGGTTTGACGGTTGATCTGGACAAAAAAATGGTCACCGCGCTGGTGCAGGCAAAGAATTCCTGCACGCTGGTGATCCGCTTTGCCGATGAGGAGACGTATTTTAGCGACGGGTTCGCGCAAAACCGCGTTTATATGGAGCAGTACACCCTCTCCGCGCCTGTGGAGATCGAAAAAGAGGAGCATTGGTGGTGGGAAACAAGCGAGCCCGAAACACTGGAGCCCGCTGAAAGTGAAACCAACGAGGAAGGCGAGCCTATTCCTCCCGATGACGGCTTAACGGCTCTTGAGGGATACGAGGAGGACTGCGAGCCCGCGTTTATAACCGTTCAGATTCCCATCACGGCAGAACTTCCCGCGTATTTTGTTGCGGAGTCGATGCTGCAGTATGAGCACGCCGATGAGGTGCTGGGCGGAATTTGCACAGATATGACCCACACCAATCGCTACGGTCAGTTTGCGAGCAAAACCCCCGAGGATTTTGCGGGTGAGAACGTGATCCGCTTCGACGGCGCTTCGGAGGGCAATTTCGGCGTGCTCGCTTCCGGGGTAAAGCTTCTGGAGGCGGAGCGCGTGACCGAAAGCCGAGAACAATATAACTTTCACCAAACAGGCAGACCGGAATACAACGTTGTGAACCCCTCTCAGCCGCTCCATGCCGGTGACAAGGTGTATGTCAAAGGCAAAAACGGCGGGGAAGCCCTGATGATAGTAAGAAATGTGATCATGTACGACTCGAATGGAGATGAAATTGGATATGAACACATCACAGAGGACGGGGGAATAGACCAATATATCATTCCCGGGTGCGAGGGCAAGACCGTGCATTCCTACCAAATCCATGATGAGGATCATAGCGGTCATACACATCCTTGGGATGATCTGAGGCTGCTGTACCAATACATCAGACACGATAGCCTCGATGAGGAAAAGGTTACCCTGATGGCGGAGCCTGCTCCTGCGGCGCCTCGGGCAACCACCCTGCAAGGCTCGGGCTCGGCTTCGGGCTCCTGGTCGTTTGGCGGTCTGGTCTGGCAAACCGCGTCGATGGGAGGGGTGAACGCG
>SVSC01000128.1 GCA_015064525.1 Oscillospiraceae bacterium | reverse complement strand
CCTTACACAGGGGAGGCTTTCTTTGGGCTTGCATATAGCTCGCCCAATTTATTTGTAGCCCTGCTCTGTTTTACCGCTCCCCCAGTAGAACTGGGGGTTTATTTTGACCACCAAACAAAGATCGGCAGAGGAAACAAGTCCTCTGCCGATCTTTTCTCTAACGGGTACGCCGCAATGCGTCAACCCGTTTTCATACGCTATGTATTTTTTGACCCTTAAACGCCCGAAACCAGCGCCATAAGGTTGCCCTCCACCCGCATGGCGGGAAGGGGCGGCAGGAGATAGCTGGAGCCCTTGGAAATGGGGTATTCCTCGCCGTTGCAGCGGATCACACCCTCCCCCGAAAGGCAAAGAATATGCCGCATCTCGGAGCAGGAGGGCAGAATATGCTTCTCCCGCACGCAAAGCCTCTCCACACGGAAGTACTGACAATCGGCAAGCACCTCGCCCCCCGCCAGTGTATCGGAGCGGCGGGCAAAGCGAATCTCGTCGATCTCCTCCTCGGTGAAGGGACGAACCACCTCCAGCGCCTTCTCCACGTGAAGCTCCCGCAGGCTTCCGTCGGGCTGACGTCTGCCGTAATCGTAAACGCGGTAGGTCAGGTCGCAATTCTGCTGAATCTCGGCAATCAAAACGCCCTTTCCGATGGCGTGGGGCAAGCCCGCGGGAATAAAGTAGGTTTCCCCCGGACGAACGGCGCAGCGCTTCAGCTCTCTTTCGTAGTCTCCCTCCCGCACGGAGCGGGCAAAGTCCTCGGCGGTGGCGCCATCCCGCAAGCCGCAAATAATTTCGGCGCCCTCCTCCGCTTCCACGATATACCACATTTCGGTCTTGCCTCTGTCGTTCTCCACACGGGCGGCATAGTCATCGTTGGGATGCACCTGCACCGACAAACGGTCGCAGGCGTCGATCAGCTTCACCAGCAGCGGAAAGGCTTCGTCGGTATAGTCGGGCGCAATGAAGTTCACCCCCGCCTCCGCAATCACGCTTTCCAGCGTACGGCCCGCGTAGGCGCCGTTGAGAATCAGGCTCTTTTCGTTTTTCCGAACCGTCAGCTCCCAGCTTTCCCCAACCGTTGGGGAATCAATCCTCTTTCCCCAGCCCTCCTTCAGGCGGGTGCCTCCCCAGATGGGCGACTTGGTAACGTTGGATAGCAAAAAAGGATACAATTCCATGGCTTTTTCTCCCTTGTCGATTTTTACACGTCTGCAATAGAAATACAGTAACATTATACCCTCCCAACCGCCGATTGTCAAGGCGGTTTTTGGTTTTCGTCGGTTTTTTTCGTTTTTTTTCGTGGGGTACTGGTTTTTTCCGAAAGGTTATGCTATAATAAAAGATGACGACTTTTTACAATAGGAGTTTTTTATGAAAAAGCTTTTTGAGAGCTTGGCGCTTCTGCTTGCGGTCACCCTTCTCTGCTCCGCCTGCATTCACGCCAAGATCGTTCCCCTGGAGACCGATCTCCCCTCAACGGAAGCCTCCACCGAGGCAGAGCCGTTGACCCCTCCCATCCACGGCGGGATCTGGTCGGATGAGGATGCCCTTGCCGCCGCGCGCCTGATGCTCAAGCATCCCACAGGCGGCGTGGTGGACGTTTCCAAGGCAACCTATTCCCACAGCGAGCTTGCATCCGATCTGGAGTTCCTCTCCAAAATCTACCCTCGCTATTTCACCTACACCTCCATCGGCAAATCGGTGGCGGGCAGAGACATTTACGTTGGCGTTCTGGGCGATCCCAACGCGCCACGCCAGGTGGTGGTTACCGCTGCCATCCACGCCAGAGAATACCTGACCGCTCTGCTGGTGATGAAGCAGCTGGAGTTCTATCTCTCCAACTACACCACGGGCAGCTTTGGCGGTATTCCTTATTCCACGCTGTTTTCCGAGTGTTGCTTCTACATCCTTCCCATGGTGAACCCCGACGGCGTGATGCTTGCCCAAGAGGGGCTTACCTCCCTCCCATTCTCCCTGCAATTGAAGCTGGTGGAGATCATGGAGCGGGAGGGCGGAACCGACCCTGATCGCTATTTTTCGGTTTGGAAGGCGAACGCCAACGGTGTGGATCTCAACCGCAACTACAACGCCCTTTGGGAGGAATATCACAACGCCGATTCCCCCGCCTCCTCTCAATATAAAGGCCCGTCTCCCGAATCCGAGCCCGAAACGGCGGCGGTGGTGCTGCTGTTCCGCTCCCTTTCCAACGTGGTCTGCTCCCTCTGCATCCACTCGCAGGGCGAGGTGATCTACTGGAATTGCGGTCAAACCGGAGCCGCGGCAAAGGCAACCCGCGATTTTGCCGAGGCGGTTTCCAACCTCAACGGCTATTACGTGGTTCCCAATCAGAACAACGACGCCTCCCTCAGCGATTGGTGCGAATTGAAGCTCGGGGTGGTTTCGGTCACCGTGGAAACGGGCAACGTTTCCTGTCCTCTGCCCATTGAGCAATTCCCCGATATGTTTTTGGATAACTTCCTTTTGTGGGGCATGACCGCCCTCTACTTCCGCCCCACCATTTCATCATGAAAAGGAGACTACCATGGATCTGAAACAGCGCGTGCAATCCATGCACGATTTCTTCAACGAGCGGGTTGACGGCTACGACGAAAAGCACGCGCCCCTGATGCAAAGCAAGAAGCAACTGATCAACGCTCTGCCGCAGGGCGTTTGCCGCGTACTGGATCTGGGCGCGGGAACGGGGCTGGAGCTGTTTTATCTGTTTGAGCGCTTTCCCAACGCCGCGGTAACCGCCATCGACGTCAGCGACCTGATGCTGGAGCGGCTGAAGTCCCGCCCCTTTGGAAATCGGGTGGATTGCCGCCTCGGAGACTTTTTCGAGCTGCCCTTTGGGGATAATTACGATGCCGTGATCTCCACCTCCGCGCTCCACCACTTCACCCCCGCGGATAAGCTCCGTCTTTTTGAAAAAATTCTGCGTGCCCTGCGCCCCGGAGGGATCTTTGTGAATTCCGATTACTATGCCGAAAGCGCGGAAGCGCAGGAAGCAAGCTTTATTGAACTGGAGGAAAACCCCAACAACCGCTCCCATATCGACACCCCTCTCACCCTCTCGGCAGAGCGGTCGCTTCTGGAGCAGGCAGGCTTTGTTGATCTCTCTCAGACCCCTGTGGCGGATCAGCACTACGCGGTTTCCGTGGGGTATCGGCAGGCATGACGGCAAGACAGCTGGCGCACAGCGTTTTGGAGCGCTGTGAGAAACAAAAGCAATACTCCAATTTGGCGCTGGACGCCGCCCTGAAAAAAGAAAACCTCGACCCCAAGGAGCGGGGTCTTGCCACCGCGCTGGTCTACGGCGTGCTGGAAAAAAAACTGACGCTGGACTATCAGATTCAAAAGCTCTCCTCCCGTCCCTTAGAGGAGATCACCCCCGCGGCGCTCACCGCTCTGCGAATGGGACTCTACCAATTGGCGTTTTTAGAGCGGATCCCCAACCACGCCGCCGTGAGCGAAAGCGTGGAACTGGCGGGAAAGCGCGCGGGGGGCTTTGTGAACGCCATTCTGCGCGGCTTTTTGCGGAACGGCAGACGTCTCCTCTATCCCGAGAACACCGCAAGCGCCGACTATCTTTCGGTACGCTATTCTGTGGGGCTCCCTCTTTGCCAAAAATACCTTTCGGCGCTTGGGTGGGAGGAAACCCAAAGGATGCTCGCCGCCATGGAGGAGCATCCCCCCGTTGCCCTGCGAACAAACACGTTGAAAACCACCCGCGAGGCGTTGATCCAAGCGCTTACCGCAGAGGGCTATCAGGCGGAGCCCTCCGTCCGCGCGCCTCACGGCGTGCTTTTGCGCGGGAATGCCCCCGTCACCGCCCTTCCCGGCTTTGCGGAGGGACACTTTTTCGTGCAGGATGAGGCGTCTCAGCTTTGCGTGGAGGCGCTGGAGGTCTTTCCCGATGCCCTCGCGCTGGACACCTGCGCCTGCCCCGGCTCCAAGTCCTTCGGCATTGCCATCAACATGGAGAACTGCGGAAGCCTCATCTCCTGCGATCTCCACGCCTCCAAGCTGGCTCTTGTGCGGGACGGCGCCGCTCGATTGGGCATTTCCATGCTGGAGGTTCGGGAGCGGGATGCCCGCCACCCCTGCGAGGCGTGGCAGGAGCGCTTTCACCGCATCCTTTGCGACGTTCCCTGCTCGGGCTTTGGCGTGCTGGCGAAAAAGCCCGAGCTGAGATATAAGGATCCCTCGGTCAGCGAGGGGCTTCCCAACATTCAGCGGGAGATCCTCCGCCGTTCCCTGAGCTTTCTCGCGCATGGTGGCAGATTGGTTTATTCCACCTGCACCGTTCTCCCCGAGGAAAACGAGAAGGTTGTGGAGGACGTTTTGAGGGAGTGTGGAGACGTTACCCTGCTGTCCGCCCAAACCTACTATCCCCATGTCCACGGAACCGACGGCTTTTTCGTGGCGGTGCTCACCCGAGCGTGAGCAGGAAAGGACACTTATGACCACCGAAAAAAAAGAGCTTCTCTCGCTCTCCGTGAACGAATTGGAGGAGCTGATGCTTGAATTGGGCGAGGCAAAATACCGCGCCGCCCAGATCTTTCCTCTGCTTCACCGCGGGATGTCGCCCGATGAAATGACCAATCTCAGTCGGGCGCTTAAGGAAAAGCTCGCCACCCACGCGCGCTGGCATCTGCCAACCGTGGAGCGCAAGCTGATTTCTGCGTTAGACGGCACCGTGAAATATCTCTTCGGTCTTTCCGACGGCAACTGCGTGGAAAGCGTGGTGATGCGCTATGAGCACGGAAATACCATTTGCATCTCCTCGCAGGTTGGCTGTCGCATGGGATGCCGCTTCTGCGCCTCCACCATTGGCGGTAAGGTGCGGGATCTTTCCCCCGCAGAGCTGCTGGGGCAGGTCATCGCCGCCCAAAAGGATACGGCAGAGCGGATCTCCAACATCGTGCTGATGGGCATTGGAGAGCCCTTGGACAATTACGACAACGTGATAAAATTTCTCCGCCTCGTGAACGACCCCAAGGGACTGAACATCGGCTACCGCCACATCTCCCTTTCCACCTGCGGCCTGGTGGACAAGATCCACCGCTTGCGCGAGGAGGATCTTCCCATCACGCTGTCGGTATCGCTCCACGCCCCCGATGACGAAACCCGCTCCGCCATTATGCCCATCAATAAAAAATACGGCGTTGCCGAGCTTTTGGATGCCTGCCGCGTATATTATGCCGCTACCGGGCGCAGAATTTCTTTTGAGTACACCCTGATCGCCGGGAAAAACGATTCCCCCGCCAACGCCAAAAAGCTGGCGCGGGTGCTGAACGACTCCCTCCGCAACAATGGCGGCGTGAGAAACGCCACAAAAATGCCCATCCACATCAATCTCATCCCCGTTAACGAGGTGGCGGAAACAGGATTCGTTCATTCCGGTAAAGAAGCCGTCAAGCGCTTCGCGGCTATTCTGGAATCCTGCGGCATTCGCGCTACCGTCCGTCGCACCCTCGGCGCCGACATCAACGCCTCCTGCGGACAGCTCCGAAGAGAAAGCCAGTCGGATAAATCTGAAAATTGAAGTTTGTTTTGGAGAAAGGGTTGGATTTTGGAACCTTCTTAGGGGAAGTTAGTTTCGGAAGGGAAGGATGGCTTGTGGAACCTTCTTGGAAGAAGGTTCCACACCTCCAAGAACTTTCTCGTAGGGGTTGGTTTGGAGTTTGCGGTACACAGCGGCTCGGTCTATAGTTT
>SVSC01000127.1 GCA_015064525.1 Oscillospiraceae bacterium | reverse complement strand
CCCATTCGTCCCCTCTTCCCCAAGGATCTCCGCAACGACGTTGCCCTCACCCTCACCGTTATGTCGGTTGACCCCGACTGCTCCCCCGAGATCACCGCAATGATCGGTGCCTCCATCGCCCTCTCCATTTCCGATATTCCGTGGAACGGCCCCATCGGCGGCGTGTTCATGGGCTTGGTGGACGGCAAGCTGGTGGTAAACCCCACTGCCGAGGAGCAGAAGAAGAGCGACCTGCAGCTCACGGTTGCCGCCTCCATGAAGAAGGTGGTTATGATCGAGGCAGGCGCAAATCAGGTGGACGACGACACCATGTACAACGCCATCATGGCTGCTCACGAGGAGATCAAGCAACTGCTTGAGTTCGTGAACGGCATCGTTGACGAGATCGGCAAGCCTAAGTTCAACTACCCCTCCTGCGAGCTGGATCACGATATGTTCGACGAGATCTTCGCCTTCTGCGAGAAGGACGTGATGGAGGCTCTCGACACCGACGATAAGACCGTGAGAGATGCCAAGATGGTTCCCATTAAGGACGCAATCCTGGAGAAATTCACCGAAAAGTATCCCGACATCCCCGGCATGATGGACGAGCTGGTTTACAAGATCCAGAAGAAGATCGTTCGCCGCTGGCTGTTGGTTGACAAGAAGCGCGTGGATGGCAGACGCATGGATCAGATCCGTCCCCTTGCCTCCGAGGTGGGAATTCTGCCTCGCACCCACGGCTCCGGACTCTTCACCAGAGGTCAGACGCAGGTGCTGACCGTTGCCACCCTCGGCACCCTCAACGAGGCGCAAATGCTGGACGGCATCGACAGCGAAACCTCCAAGAGATATATGCACCACTACAATATGCCCGGCTTCTCCACCGGCGAGGCAAAGCCCGTGAGAAGTCCCGGACGCCGCGAGATCGGTCACGGCGCGCTGGCTGAGCGCTCCCTGATCCCCGTTCTTCCCTCCGAGGAGGAATTCCCCTACGCAATCCGTTTGGTTTCCGACGTGGTTTCCTCCAACGGTTCCACCTCTCAGGGCTCGGTTTGCGGCTCTACCCTGGCGCTGATGGATGCGGGCGTTCCGATCAAGGCACCCGTTGCGGGAATCTCCTGCGGTCTGATCACCGCTGAGGACGGCTCCTGGGATACCATGCTCGACATTCAGGGTCTTGAGGACTTCTACGGCGACATGGACTTCAAGGTTGCCGGAACCCACGAGGGTATCACCTCCATTCAGATGGACCTGAAGATCGACGGTCTTACCCCCGATATCATTAAGAAAGCGCTTGAAATGACCCACATCGGTCGTGACTATATCATCGACGAGGTGCTGCTGAAGGCAATTCCCTCTCCCAGAGCAGAGGTTTCCAAGTACGCGCCCAAGATGACCACCATGAAGATCGACCCCGATAAGATCCGCGAGGTAATCGGTAAGGGCGGCTCCGTGATCCAGAAGATCGTTGCCGACACCGGTGCCAAGATCGACATTGAGGACGACGGAACCATCCACATTGCCGCAGTGAACGGTGATCAGGCAGCAGCCGCAAAGGCTTGCATCGACGCCATCGTGTTCGAGCCCGTTGTTGGCGCGATCTACACGGGAACCGTTACCGGTATTAAGGAATTCGGATGCTTTGTGGAATATGCTCCCGGCAAGGAGGGCATGGTTCACATTTCCAAGATCGCTCCCCGCCGCATCGAAAAGGTTGAGGATGTTCTCAAGCTCGGTGACGTGGTGAAGGTGAAGTACATTGGTCTGGATAAGAAGGGCAGAATGGACTTCTCCATTAAGGACGCTCTGGAAGGCTGAACCTGTTGATCTCGCGGCGGTCCCCGGCGCGAGTCCACCCATCCCATCGAAAGGAGACCCACAATGAATAACCGTTCCGGCGGCCCACGCAGCTTTTACACCGTGCGGCACAGCAATCGGGAGGATCGCGCGCATCGCCGTATGCAGGGGCGCTTAACGCTCCTCGCCATTTGCGCGGCAGTCATATTGCTGGCGATCTCCGGCTTGATCCTGTTCATCTGTGATCTGGCGAACGGTGCATTCCGTCCGTCGGGAGAAAGCAAGGATCCCGCGGTGGGCGAGCTTACCTTCCAAACCGTCACGCTAACGGCAGATCAGATACGAACGGGAGAGCTAATCGTGGTCAACTCCGATCACGTGTACGCGTTTCCCCCCGTTCGATTAGAGGCAATGACAGCCGATGCCAAGCAGGCGTATCTGCTGAACAGCTACCGTCAAAAGCCCGACGGCGTGAATTACCCCTATCTCATCAATCTCTCAAAGGAGCAAATCCTGCTCCCCGCGGCGGCAACCGCGCTGAACAGTATGCTCACCCAGTATTATACCGTGGCGGGCGACAGCCAGATCGCCGTGTTCGATACCTACCGTTCCGAGCAGCAGCAAAGCTCCTACTCGGTGCCCGCAGGCTATTCCGAGCATCACACGGGGCTGATCGTCAGCCTGAAGGTTCTTGCGGCAGGCAACAGCTATGCCGATCTGGTGGAGTCGGAACGCCCTTGGCTCTTCCAAAATTGCCACCTCTTCGGGTTTATCCAGCGGTATCCCACCAACAAAACGGGACTCACGGGAGTGAGCAACTATCCCGAATGCTTCCGCTATGTGGGTGTTCCCCACGCAACCTATATTGAGCAAAACGGGCTCTGCCTGGAGGAGTACGTTACACTCCTCAAGAACAACCACTCCACCACGGACGGCACCAACGTGAAGATGCTTTCGGTGGACACGGACGGTAACGGGCAGGCAAATTACGGGATCTATTACGTTCCCGCGCAAACCGCAGGAGATCTCACGGCGGTTCCCGTTCCGAAGGATCTTTCCTACACCGTTTCGGGTGACAACATCGGCGGCTTTATCGTCACCGTCACCCTCAATTAACCCAAAACGAGACCCACTGCTCCGCTCACGGCGGCGCAGAACACCTTTATATTATCGTATTGATCGGAGGAAAACACTATGTCGTATGAAGAGCAATTGAAGCAGGACGCGCTGGAGCTGACCGAAGAAACCGTTGCGGCCGAGGAGACTGTGGAGGTTGAGGAGACCGTTGCGGATGAGGCTGAAATTGAGGCTGTGGCAGAAGCTGAAGCCGTTGCCGAGGAGCAGGAGGAGATTGCCGAGGAGGCTCTCGTTGTTTGCGAGGACACGGCGCCGTTGGCTGACACCGAGCTTGAGGCGATTGAGGAAATCACCGTGGACGAGGAGCTGTTGGATGCCGACGAAGAAAGCGAAATCGAGTTTGAGATTGAGCTTCCCGCAGAGGCGCCCGTGGCAGAAAGCCGCATTGGCGACGCTGTGGCACAGGCAAAGGACACCCTGCAATCCAAATACGACGAGGCGCGCGCTGCCTGCAAGAGCCTGATGCAGCGAATCTCCGGCGATTTGGAGCAAACCAACTATAATCCCTATATCCGCTCCACCACCACCTATAAATATGAGATCCTTCGCAATTCCAAGGACACCGAGCCTGTGGACACCTTTGAGTTCCAGAGAACCTCCGGCTTCTCCCTGCGCGCGATGGCACTCACCTCTATGCTGGTGGCTGCAACCGACGTTGCGGTTGCAAAGCTTCTGAAAAAGAAGAAGTAATCGTTTTTCCATCCGTCTCAAGCGGTTTTACCGCTTGAGACGGAAAAAATAAAGTTTTTTTTCATTTTCACTTGACAAACCCACTATAGGTGTGCTATAATATATCAAGTGTTAGAAAAAACGCCAAAATCCAAAGACCGTGCGGCAGATGATGAGGTTTGCTTACTGCTTTTCAATTGTCTTAAGGCGCTGCTTTTGCAGAGTCATAAGCCAATCGAAAAATAGTAAACACTCTCTTGATCCAACGAAGACACGAAATATCTTGACCGAAGCGGACGCTGAAGTCCAAGTTGTTTCGGTATTTCGGGATTAAGTGAGTGGTTGCTTCCCCCCATAATCATCAAAAACACCGCTCTCGGTCGAAGCAGAGCGGTGTTTTTGCTATCCAAAAATAAAGTTTATGGAGGAAAATACCATGAAAATCAAATCCTTTAAACACTATTCACTCACCCGACTCTATGACTACATCGAGAAGCAAAACCTGAAGATCAACCACGCCCTCGTTTCCTCGCAAGAGCTTCCAAACGGTCGCCGAATGTTCGTTGCGCAGTCCTATCTTTCCAACGGTCAATTCGCCTTCGGCGCCGCTGAATCCATGCACATGGCAAACGATGCAGCCGACCGCCTGCTGGCAGAAAAGCTGCAAATCATGCCTAACGTCTATCAGAGCATAGAAACCACCGCCGAGGATCCGAATAGCTACAAGCACTACTCCCTCACAGACCTTTTCGAGTATATTCAAGCGCAAGGACTGGAAATCTCCCACGATATTCTTATGAATCTGCCCTCCCCCAATGGCGAACGCTTTGTGGTCGTACAAGCCACGCTCTCCAACGGAGAATTTGCCATCGGCTCCGCCGACAGCAGACGAAAAGCAACGATCGTTGCTCATCGCAATCTTGCCATGCAATTGGGCATTCCCCCTCGCTATTATCTCGGAACAGACAGTTCTTCTTTCCAATCCAATTCTGAAACAAAAAGGAGTGAACCTATGATTCAGACAAACCTCAATCAAATCGCCGCTCACATTGAACAAACCGTCGGCTACCGCTTCCAAAACCACGGCTTGATGCTGCAGGCATTCACCCGCTCCTCCTACCGCAACGAGCATCCCGACTGCCCCGACAACGAAATTTTGGAATTGATCGGCGACAGCGTTCTCTCCTTGACCGTTCTCTCCTGCGAGATCGGAAAGTACGCCGAGGTCACCGACCGCGGTCTGATCACCGACTGGAACGAATCCAAGCTTTCCTCGGTAAAGCACTCGCTGGTAAACAAGCAGGCGCTTGCCAACCGCATGAGAGAATTGGGGCTGCAGAGCCATTTGCTGCTCAGCCGCGGTGACGTGGGCACCGACATCACCCGCGAGGATTCGGTGCTGGAGGATCTGTTCGAAAGTCTGATCGGCGCCATCTATCTGGATGCCCATTGCGATTTTTCCGTGGCAACCGAAGCAGTAAAGAAAATGCTGGACATTCAAAACGTCCTGCCCGCCTCCAATCAGAAAATCCACATCAGCTACCGCAACGATCTGCAGGAATGGTGCCAAGCCCCCAAAAGGCACCTCGGTATGCCCACTTATCGGGACGCGCTTCAGGCGGACGGCAGCTTCCAATCCACCGTTTTCATTGCGGAGCTTGGATTGTCCGCCATTGGAGAGGGCAAAAACATGAAGACCTCCCGCGAAAACGCCGCCAAGGAAATGCTTGCCATCATTGAACGGGAGATTCCCGAAGTTCCCGCGCCGCTGCACACCGTCTCTCCTGACGACTGCAACTACGTTGGCAAGCTGCAGGAGCTTTTGCAATCGAAGGGAATTCCCGCCGCCGCCGTTACCTACAGCGACGTTGCCGACACCGTTCTGCCCGACAATACCCACCTGTTCACGGTTGGTTGCGATTTGTTTGGAAATCACACGGAAGGTGAGGGCGCTTCCAAAAAGGAAGCCAAAAGAAATGCAGCCAAAGCGATGCTGGAGAAAACAGAAACTTGATAAGTTGGCTTTTGAACCACCACGGGCTCCCTTTTGGGGAGCCCGTTCAGACTGTAGACAAAACAGCTTTCGTCAGTTTGATGAAAGTTTTGATCAAACTTTTTCAAAAGTTTGCGGGGTGAAGGGGCGGAGCCCTTCTCGCCCGTCGCAACGGGCGAAACTCCCCTAATCGGCGTTCTCTTTTGATAACTTTTCTCTTGCGCCTTTTTCTGC
>SVSC01000126.1 GCA_015064525.1 Oscillospiraceae bacterium | reverse complement strand
CGTATCGCTTTTCCAAAAGCTTTTCGCGAACCTGCTGCCCCATGGGGCCGTTAACGTCCGCAAACTGCTCCAGCGCATACCCGCCCTTGGTAACCGAATCCACGTTCACGGAATAGCCCGCGCAGGTGGCAAGCGCTTTCAACTCCGCGGGAACACCGGAATTAAAGAACGTATAACTGTTTCCGATAAACAGAATTTCATAGGTTTTATCCTTCTTTAAGGGTTGCATCGGATTCATTCCTCCGTTATTTCTTGTGATGTCTCGTTGCGGTTGGTTTCGTTTATCTTCCCACTCAAAGCTCCATGTCGATATAGGCGGGAGAATGGTCGGAAATGGGGAAATAATAGTCGGGAGAATACCGCTCAAAGCGCTTCACTGAGCCCTCCCGCTCGCCCATCACGTAGATGTGATCAATGGCGGTCTCAAAGGGTCTGTCGTAATACCTCGTCTCATAGCCCGCGGGGAAGCAGTAATGGTAGCCCACCGCCTCCTCGGCATACTCGGTGGCAACGTCGTGGGCGTGGCGGAAGCCGTTTTTACGAACGTACTCCATCGCCTTGGAGTTGTAGGATGTGTTCATATCGCCCACCATGATCACGGGGCAGGCATATTTTTCGTGATACTCCTTCAAGGTCTCCACCAGCATGGCGATTTGCCGCTCCCGCGCCTCGTCGGAGCCTGCCTGATAGCCCGACTTTCCCGCGCATGCCTCGCCTACGGGCTCCTTCTTCCACCAAAGGTGGGTGGTTGCGAAAAGGAAGGTCTTTCCCGTTTTCTTCACCCGAAAAACACCGAGGCTCCACGCCTTGGACTTCACGTCGTTGAAGGATCCCTCAAGTCCATCCATCCGCTCGGGGTAGGTGAAAAACGCCGAGTCGATCAGCTCCAGCCTGTCGGCGCGGTAGAGAATCGGTGTGAAGCGCCCCCAGATCAGGGTGTACCTCACCCGCTCCTCCCGAAAGCCCTCCATCAGAAGATCCGCCATCAGAGCCGACACCTCCTGACCGCCGATCACGTCGGGGAGCGTTTCACGGTAAACGCGGAGCAATCCGTCCACGCGCGCGGGCGCGGAGCAGTCCTCTCCCCGTTCCTCCCAAGCGGGGGCGTTTACGTCTCTGTTCCAAACGTTGTGGGTCATCAATCTGATCCGATCTGCCATATTGAACACCTCTCAAAATCACTTGTTTTTATCAAAATGGCGCCTGCCGCTTTGCTATGAACCAACAGAAAGATCATAGCCAACCGCCCGATTGTTCCAAACAATCTTCCTGTCAGGATTATACCACATTCCACTCCAAAAGTCAAGATACGGCGCGGCGTCCAAAGCAAAGGCGGCTGTATCCAACGCAAGAATCGTTGGATACAGCCGCCGCGTTGCAAGCCAAGAGCTCGCCAACCGTTCGGTTACACAACTGCGTCAGCCGCCTTTTTAGGGCAACCTGTCCGCAGGGGGTTCCTTTTCAAAATACGTCATGGGATCCTTCGCCTCACCCTGAATCCGAAGCTCAATGTGAACGTGGGGAGGCTCTGCTGCCTCCGTTTCCAGAGTGGCTCCAACCACACCGAGCTGCTGCCCTGCGACAACCGCGTCCCCCGCTTTCACCGAGATCTCTCCGAGATTGCGGTAGATCAGCTCAATAGCATTGTCGGGCAGGGTAATCACAACCGTTCCCACCGAGACCTCCGAAACAATGCCGCCGAACGCCGCGAAAACGGCGGTCTCATTGCTGTCCGTTGCAACGAGATCCACGCCCAAATGGACGCGGTAGTCTTCCGTTGTGGGGAAATAGACCTGCAGCTCCTCGTTATAGCCGCGGGAAATGGTTCCCGTTTTCAGGATTCTCGTGATGCTGCCGAAGCTGTCAATCACAACGGGATCCTGCGCGTAGGCATATCCAACCTCGGCATTCGCCTCTCCGTAGGCATACGTCACCCGAACGGTGTAGCTTCCCAGCGACAGCTCCAAAAAGGATCTTGTGTTGGCATCGCCCGTTTTCACCGTGTGCCCCAACGAATCCAAAAGCTCGACCCGTTGAATTTCGCCCGCAAAGCCCTCCTCCGCGACCACGTCAAAGCCCAGATTCACGTGATCGGTCTTTTGCACGTTTGTGATCCGAACGTGACTTTTCGCGCGGATGTTTTTCTGATACAGCAGATAGGAGCCGAAGCCCTCGCCGTCCAGCGCGTCGTAGTGCGCCACGATCTCACAGCGATATTCCTTTCCGGGAACCAGCTCGGAGAAGCGCACGCCTGCGCCTTGGGTATTCCGCGCCGACAGCTCCTGAGACGCCACGGCAAGCTCACCGTCGTACAAATACGCCCACAGCGAGCCACCCGACAACTCGATCAATTCAAGGGAATCCGAAAGAGCCGCCCGAAAGCCGATTGCCTTGTAGTCGATCTCCCAATCGGTTACCGTTACGGTTGGCTGCTCCTGCGGACACACGCCCACCCGAACAACCTTGTCGCCGTCCATTCGCACGTTTTTGATCTCGTCCCCGTCCACGTATTTGATGGCGTCAATCGTATATTCCACAACCCCCTGCGCGTCTCCCACGTTCACCTTTAAAATCAACGCCTCGGAATCGGAGCCCTTTTCAAACATATACGACTGATATTTCGTTCCGTTCAAAGTAAAGGACAAAATTTCAAAGGCGGAGGGATTATTGAGGTGGATCGTGATGTAAATATCCTCGTTTTGCTTCGCGTAGTACAAGGTGCGGTTCGTCCCCTCCACAAGGGATTGCTCCAGCCGATTTCCGTGGGGCGGCTTTTTCTCGGGCTTATCCGTTGTCTCCCGCTCGTTGGATTGCAGCAATTCCGCGCGGGTGCCACCCAAAATCTCGCCCGATGCTTGGTGCTTCGACGCGGAAAGCAAAGCGGCCCGCGCGCCAACCTCGGGAGCCGACCAAAGCAGCTGTTCGGAGGGATCGCTGTTGGAAACCGTCATTCCCTCGTAAACAGGCACCTGACGCATGGGAATCAGCATTATGAAAAGCGCGGAAAGGGACAGCAGCAGGCACGCCGCGGCGCCGCTCCACCCGATCAGCTTTTTTCGACTGTATCTGTTTTTACGCAGCAAGCGGATACGCTTTTTCGTTTGTGTTTCAATGATTTCATCGTCGATCGACGATATCAGCCCGATTTTCAATTCATCCTTCCGATTCATTCCAATAGCCCTCCTTCATCAAGCATTCCTTTAATTCCCTTCGCGTTTTTGCCAAATCCCGAAAAACGGTATTCTCGCTCAGCCCCAGCATTCGCGCAATGCTTTCAGTGGAATCGGAGTAATAGTATCGGCAAACGAACACAAACAGCCGACGCTCGGGAAGCGAACGCAAAAAGCAATTCAGCACCTCTCCAAGGCAACGCATAAAATACTTCTCATCCTCGCCAAGCTCCACGCAAACGCACTCATCCAGCTCCTGCAGAGATAAAATAAACTCCGAAGGAATCCGTTTTTCGGCTCTGCGCTTCCTGATCTGCCCCAGGGCAATATTTCGGGTGATTTTGGAAAGAAAAACCTGCAGCAGGGTGGGGCGGTTGGGCGGAATCGCGTTCCAGGTTCCGAGATAAGTATCGTTGAGACATTCCTCGGCATCCATGCGATCCCGCAAAATATTCATTGCGATGGTGTATAGGTATTTTCCGTATTTGACGTCTGTTTCGGTGATCGCGCTCTCTTGTCTTTTCCAATAAAGCGCAACGATCTCTTCATCCGACAGAACCCCTCTGACTTCACCGTTGTAGCCTCGATTCATAACAACATCCTTTCTGTTTTGCATCTCTCCGAATTGGAGGAGGATCCGCAAGCCCCCAATGAGGTATCCCTATCTATAATAGTCGCAAAAAACGCGAAAAGCCACCATTGTTTTTCATTTTTTTATTTTTCTCCCCTCAAAAACGGAGTCATGACCACCAGCCGTGCTGGTGGCTTGCACAAGCCCCCTTGGGGCATTCCACACGCTGAGCCTATAGGCTCGTCGAATAATCCGCCACTTGCGGTAGTTGCCCCACCGCCACAGATGTGGCAACTATTTTTAAGCCTCCCTTGTGTAAAGGGAGGTGGCACGGCTTGCCGTGACGGAGGGATTGTTTTATTATGTTTTGCCACGAGTACAATCCCTCAGTCGCTTCGCGACAGCTCCCTTTACACAAGGGAGCCTCCGCTGCGGCGGGAACTATGCAAAGCTAAAGCTTTTTGGAACCACCAGCACTGCTGGTGGTTTTTGTTTAACAATGATTCCAAAGGGAACTTTTTTCAAAAAGTTCCCTTTGGCGCGTCCCCTCGCAACGCTTATCGGATCGTCTCATCGGGGTATCTTGCGCGGATGCCGCCGATGAATTTGGGGCGGGTGCGGGCGCAGAGGATATTGGCTTCGCCGATACGGGAAAGGCTGAGGCGGACAGGGACGGCAACATCGCGCAGGTGCATGCCAATGAGTGTACCGCCGATGTCCAGACCTGCATGGGCACGGACGTGCTCGACGGCGACGGGGTCGTGCATATGATCATAGACGGTGGTGGCGAAGGAGCCGCCTGCGTGAGGCTGGGGGCGGACGCAGACAATCTCATAGCCGTATTTTTCGGCAAATTCGCGCTCAAGGATCAACGCGCGGTTGAGGTGTTCACAGCACTGGGCGACCAGACCGATGCCGCGCTCGGCGAGCATGGGGGCGATGGTCTCATAGACGGCGACGGCGGCTTCCATGCTGGAGCCTTTGCCGATGCGCTCGCCGACCATCTCGGAGGAGGAGCAACCGATGACGAACAGGTCACCGGGGCGCAGGTTGGCAACATCCAACAGCTCTTGCATGACGGTTGCGGCTTGTTCTCTGATGTGGTTCATTTGTTCCATGTTTTTATCCTTCACTTTCTTATGATTCAATTTTTTGCAGGGCTTCTTTGACGGCACGTCCCACGGCGGCGGGGTCGGCGCGTCCCTGCATGGCTTTCATAGTCTGTCCGATGAGGAAGCCTTCAGCGCGCTTTTTGCCCGCGCGGTAATCCTCAATGGCGGCGGGATTGGCGGCGAAGACTTGTGCAACGGCACGGGCGACGGCACCGTCATCGCGGATCTGGGCGAGCCCTCGATCGGTGATGTGGCGGTCGAGGTCGAAGTCGGCAGGACGGTCTGTCAGAAGAAATTCTTCCAGCATGGTGACGGCGGCTACGCGGTTAATGCTTCCCTGCCCGACGCGGGACAGGATCGCGGCAAACAATGATGGGGACAGGCGGATATCCTGCGGTGTCGCGATAGCGTCGTTGAGGCATTTACGGACAGTGCCGAGCATCCAGTTGGCAACCTCCTTGGGGACAGCACCTGCGGCGACAATGGCTTCGAACAGGTCGGCGAAATCGCGATCGGCACAAAGAAGGTCGGCCTCGTAGGCAGAGAGTCCGTAGTCGCGACCGAAACGAGCGGCACGCGCCTCGGCAAACTCGGGGAGGGTGGCGCGGAGCTCGTCAACGGTCTGTGGCGGGATATCCAACGGCGGGAGATCAGGTTCGGGGAAATAGCGGTAATCCTGTGCATTTTCCTTGGAACGCATGGAGAGACTGACCCCCGCGGCATCGTCCCAACGACGCGTCTCCTGTGTGATGGTGCCGCCACGCTCCAGCACCTTGATCTGACGTGCCGATTCATACGCAATGGCACGCTCGATGGCTTTGAAGGAGTTGAGATTTTTCAACTCGGTGCGGGTGCCGAGGCGAGACCCCCCTTTCGGGCGCACCGAGATATTGACATCGGCGCGGAGAGAGCCTTCTTGCATCTTGCAATCGGAGATATCGGCGTAACGGAACATGGCGCACAGTTTCTCGAGGTAGGCGGACACCTCCGCTGCGGTGCGGAAATCGGGCTCGGAG
>SVSC01000125.1 GCA_015064525.1 Oscillospiraceae bacterium | reverse complement strand
CAACCTTGGTGTGTGCTATCAAAATGGTACCGGTATCGCCAAGGACGAAGCGGAAGCTGTGAAATGGTACCGCAAGGCGGCGGAGCAAGGAGATGCAGATGCGCAGAACAACCTTGGTGTGTGCTATCAGAATGGTATCGGTGTTGCCAAGAACGAAGCGGAGTCTGTGAAGTGGTATCGCAAGGCGGCGGAGCAAGGACACGCAGATGCGCAGTGCAACCTTGGAATGTGCTATAAATACGGTTGGGGTGTTCAAAAAGATAAGGAAACGGCGGTTTTCTGGCTTCGCAAGGCTGCCGATCAGGGCTCGAAAAGAGCGAAAGAGGAGTTAGAATCTTTGGAATAGATTAAAAATGGTTCTCAAATTTGTGATATTTCAACCGATTTCGGCAGGGCTCCCCGCGGGGAACCGTTGCCCAATGCTCCTGCGCGCCACCCCGCCAAGCGGGCTCGCATCGGCGGTGGTTCCACCTATTTGATCATCAAAAAGAGGTGAAATGCCTCCGATTGCGCAATTGCCTCAAAAAACGACACATTTGCGCTTGACGGACGTTGAAAAAAGAGATATACTGTAGGGGAACGCGCGGAAGCTCGGGCGGCTCCCGCAGGCGACAAGCAAAATCAGCACAATCGGTTAAAGGAAGAGGAACGAGATGGGAAAAGCATCCAAACAACAGTTGATGGAAACCCTTGCATGGCAGTTGAATCAGATCAGGGAGCGGAAGTTGCGGGATCTTAACGACGAGATTTTTCGGAATCTTGGCGTTGCCGTAACGGACGTTGCGCCCGAAGAGCCAACAGAGGATATTTCTGCCTTTCAGCGGGCGCTCGAGGCGGAGCTGGCAATGCAATCGGAGCAGGGAACAGCGGAGGAAGCTCCCGAAGAAGACACCTCGGCGGATGCGGTGTCCGAGGAGCTGATCGAGGAGCTTCGGCGGGCGATCAAGGCGGCACCCACAATGCAATCGGAGCAGGGAACAGCGGAGGAAGCCTCCGAAGAAGACACCTCGGCGGATGCGGCAGAGGAAGAGCCGACGGAAGCGGCGGAGGAGCCTGCGCCCTATGAGGACGTGGCGGCAGCTATGAGATGGTACCGCAGTGCAGCGGAGCCGGGAAACGCTGACGCGCGATCCAACCTTGGCGTGAGCGAAGATGACCGTGGAGTGGTCGAGGACGCGGCGGCAGCTCTGAGATGGTACCGCAGTGCAGCGGAGCCGGGAAACGCTGACGCGCAATCCAACCTTGGCGTGAGCGAGGATGACCGTGGGGTGGTCGAGGACGTGGCGGATGACGCGCTGTATGAAGCCGTGGATTGGCCCGAGGCTGCCAACGTCTCCGCAAACGGTGAGAAAAAGGGCGACGGTGTTTTCAAATGGAGCTTGGGCAGTGAAGGCCCCCAAATTTCTCTTCGACTTTCCAATCAGACGGGCAGCAACGTCAACGTGGATGCGGGCAAGATCTATGATCAGCGCGCCAGCAACCTGATTGACGCGTCCAGACTGGTGCGTTCTCAGAATTTGTTTGGAACCGAAACGAATTTGGAGCCTCTGATCGCGCGGTATCCCTTTGTCCCCTTCGATTTTCAGCTGCAGGCTGTGAAGCAGATGCTGAACTGCTTTGAGGCAAAGGGCGTGTTTGGCGATCAGGTTGGTTTGGGAAAAACCGTTGAGGCGTTGATCTCTGCGGACGCCATGTTTTTCTATGGCGCCATCCGCAACGCCATGCTGGTGGTTCCCCACAAGATCTGGCGGGGGTGGATTGCGGAGATCAATCAGAAATTCCCGAGCATTTTTTCTGTGAGAAACCGCGACCTTCTGGAGCAGCACGAATTTGATCTCGGCGCGGCATTTTCCGAAACGGTGACGCTGATCAAGGAGGAGAACGAAAGCGAGGATCCCGCGGTTTGTTGCGCCAACCGCCTCTACGTTGTTACCGACGAAATGATCAAAAGCTACGTGGGCGACATTGCAAATCTGGAGGGGGCTCTGGATGCCGTGATGGCGATGAAGCGCCCCATGGATCACCAAACCGAATTCCCCGCCTTGTATAACTTCCGCAGTGATTTGTGTCGTCATGCTCAAAATCCCAGAAGAGGAATTCAATTTTTCCCCAGGTCACGTTGGGAGGAGTGGTATCGCCAATGGGAGCAGGAGCATGACGGAGACGTTTGCCCCAACGAGGTGCTGGAGTATATGCTGGATACCTATCGGGAGGCGCGGGAGCGCTTCCTGGAGTATTATCAGGTGTACGGATATCAGGTTGACACCGAGCTGGACGCAACGATTCGGGAAACCATTGAGGAAATCGAAGAAAGACTGCGGGAGAACAATGCGTGTATTGAGGGGCTGAATTCGGTGGCTTACCTCTATGACAGGACCGACCGATTGGTGGATCTGATGATCGTGGACGAGGTACACTCCTTCTATGGAGGCGAGTCGGTTGGAAACGTTACCGAGCTGGGCTTGCAGTCCTCGCCTGCCAACGTGCTGGCAAGGTTTGCCAGAAAGTATTGCATTCTGATGAGCGCCACGCCTGTTCGCACCTGCTTGCAGGATGTGTTTGAGCTGGTTTATATTGTGGATCCGAATCGGTTTGGCGATTACATTGAGGAGGGCGCGAATTATTTTTACCGCACCGTTTGCGGAATCACTCCTTCCAGGGAGGAGGAGCTTGGCGGAATGAGCCCCGAGGCTTGGGCAAGAGAGCTTCCCCATAAATTGAACTACATGATGGAGGACGAAGGCAGGAGACGGAACCTCTTCGGCTTGATCAATAATTTCTTCATTCGCCGCCGCATTGAGGATGTGGAGGATGATATGAAGGGCGCCGCCGACAAGCCCTACAGCAACTTCTGCAGAAAAGAGCAGGCTGTGGTTGAGGAGCTTCGGGAGCGGATTATTGGAAAGATGCAGCTGCATTTGATGCAGGTTGGTGTAACGAAGGAGGGAGCGTCCCGCAGAGCGCAAAGAGCATTCCTTGATTTTTGCGAAGGGAATCAGGGGTTGGCAGATGACGTTGGGCTGTTGCGCGTGGCTATGAACACGGTTTTGATCGAGGTTCTTGCCGAACGCGCGGAGAATGGAATGAACAATACTGCGGCAGAGCTGAAAAAGAGCCGTTTGATTCACGGCATTGTGGATTGGAGACGAGACAGAAAGCAGGGCATCCTGCTGAAAAACAATCGGGAGAACACCTCTCCCGAGGAGCGGGCGGCTCTGGTGTATGAGCAGATCAGCGGCGTTGTGTCCGCGTTTCAGCGGTACCAACGGGACGGCAGACGTCGGGATCTTGACCGTGCGCTCAGCTCCGTTTGCGTCACCAACATGACCATGAATGAAAGCGTGGAATGTCTTGAAAAAGCGAAAAGCCTTTGCGAGGAGCTTTCCGACGTTTTGCGGCATGACGCGGTGCTGTATTACATCGAGCGATTCTACGATAACGACGCTGTTCGGGAGCGGGTGCTTCAAGGATATCGGAGGGCTTTGAACGATTGCGGCTATTTCCGTGACGTCAAGGTTAATCCCGAGGTGCGCGGCGCGGTTGTTAACCTTAAGCATCACAACACGCTGTCTATTGTGGATGCGGCATATCAGGCAGGCGTGAACTTCCAGAAATACCGCGCGCTGGTGTTTGCCCAGATGGATATTATGGGGGAGCGCTTGATGGAGCCGGTTGACGTGGAGCAATGGATCGGAAGAATTCACAGAACGGGTCAGGTGAAAACCTGCTATGCGATCACGGTGCCTGCGGCTGAGGTGAGGGGCGAGCGGTTGGATCCCGAATTTTTAACGTGGTATTACGGCATTCTTTCCGATCCCGAGGGCTTCGATCTTTATGGAAACACCACTCCCGACGTCGCGTTTTTACAGCCCATTGTTGTGGACTATTTGCGCGCGCTTTTCGAGAAAGGGAATCTGTTGGAGTTTTATGAGGATCAAGCAATTTCCGAGGAGCGGCTGAGAACTGCCGGCTTCTCAAAGCTGATGGAGTGGGTCTACTTTAGCGGAATTGGCGAATTTCGGGACGAGGTGCGCGATAAGATTCGCGAATTTTGTCGGATTGAGGGCTTTGGAAAGAAAATGAACGGCGCAACCAGTGAGCGCCGCGGAGAGGGGGATGCGTGATGCCGAACAGAAACAGAGAATATTCGGAGGAATATCGGGCGGCATATCGAAAGCTGATGCAGGTTGCATCCGATCACGCGCTCCCCGTGAGCCGAGAAGAGCGGGAAATTGCAAAACTCACCTGCGCCCTGATCGACTATTCGGAGTCCGAAGAAAATCCGCCCATTGAATCCTTGGCGTACGATGGCTTGGGCGATGAGCAGGAAGCCGATATCAACGGCGTCTTTTCCGTAGGCTTTGGAAACGGCTTCGGCAACCGAGCTTGTCGGTTTTATTTCGGAAATCGGGAAAGAATCGGCGCGGCGCGCATCGAGCGTGCCCTGCGCGCGTCGGAGTTTGTCACCTGCCTGCTGGATGTAATCGGCAAGAGCTATAACTGCTTTATCGTTCCCACAAGGATCTCCGCGCCGCATCCGAGAGCCGTTGAGAGATATCTGAATCTTGGGGATCAATTTCATGTTCGGTTTGTGGAGGCGCGGGATGCCTCGGGAGATCGCTACGGGCGGAGCTATGAGCTGGACGTTGTGGTTTCCGCTACCGTTGGCTCTCGCTATGAGCATTTTCACGAGGTGCTTTCCGTTCATAAAACCGATTCGGATATCGTTTACGCTTACGGTAGAGCCACGGCTCGCGAATCTGCGGCTGCCGACGCCGCGGGATGGCTGCAAGGAAATTCCCGATCGTTTGAGAAGATTCGGAGTGAGGGGCAACGGGAGGCGCAAAACATTCTTTCCATTGTCAACGGCAGCTGTGAGGCGGAGCAGAGCAGGATCTACGGCGATCTGAATTACCAAAGAAATCGAATGCTTGAGGCGCTGGCGCGTTCCGAGCAATCTCAATTCCGTCAGTTTCTGAACAGTCTGCAGGAAAATGACATTGGTCAGGTGGATATCCGACCGGTGGCAATGTACGTGGATGCCGTTGCTGCCAAGGACTATGTCTACGAGATCACGGAGATTGACACGCAGCATAAAATGGAGCTGATCATTACGTGGGATCGCCCTGCCAATCATTTTGGAAGAACACCTCTGGATATTGTGGTTCGGGACGGTAAATTCGCGGGCTTGACCCGTGGGGAAAGCGCCCACGGAGAGGTGATCCAATGGGAGCGCTGGGACCGTGATACCGATCGGCTTGTTATGGTGAAGCGCTTTGGGGAGGACGGCTCTTTGGTTTGTGAGCCATCCCTGCGGTTCCCCGGGCATGATGTGAACCAATACAAGGGAGTGACCCATAAGGCTTTGCAGCTGACGAAGGCATCCGAGTATGCAAGGGGCTTGTCTCAGGGCGATTTCATCCATTTGGAGGATTCCAAGCAGATCGGTGGGGACGTTTTCCACGAAACGGACGTTGCGCTCTGCGCCTATAGCGGAGCCGATACTTGGTTGGGCGATCTGAAGGAGGTTCCCTTCCTTGTGGAGGGCAAAAACGGTGCAATTGAGCTTCGGAATTGCTTGGTGACCGCTAACCTTTTGAACAACAAGAGAAAAATAAAATCCGTTTCCTGTGAGTATTGCGGCAAGCTGTATTACGGTAGACCCGAGCAGATGGATCGCTATCGGGATCGTCACAAGCTTCTGGACGGCTCGCACTATTGTGACTGCTGTTTGGAAGCATCTCCGCTTCGGAGAGGAAGCGACTGGTTCGTGCTGCGAAAGGGGATCTGGTCCGGTGAAGCGGGCAGGAAGGGCTTGCTGTTTGTGAAAACCGATTCCGCGGGAGAGCCTCTGGATGTAGGGAGTGGCGGCAATCTGTTCCGCTGCTCACGGTGTGAGAGAGACGTTCACTATAAGGATCAGGGATCCTTGGTGAAATGTGACAGCTGCGGAAAGGCGCTTTGCAAAAC
>SVSC01000124.1 GCA_015064525.1 Oscillospiraceae bacterium | reverse complement strand
CGCCATGTATCATTAACTCCAAAACAACCCCTGAGGAAGTTCTTGGAGGTGTGGAACCTTCTTTCAAGAAGGTTCCAAAATCCCCCTTCCTTCCGAAACTAACTTCCCCTAAGAAGGTTCCACAATCTACCCCTTCCCTCCCAAACTAACTTCCCGTAACAAATCTCAAATAAGCCTCAGCCATAGCGCGAGAGGAGAAGCGTTGGCGAACCCAGGCGGAGGCGTGATTTGCCAAGCGCAGGGTGGTGAGGGGATGCGCGAGGAGGGGCGCCAGATGGGAAGCCAGCAGCCGCGCTGTTGGCGGCGTCAGTCCCCGACAGCAGAAATTGGAGAGAGCGGGAATGGGGTTTTCGGGAGTCAGAAACCCTCCAAAACCCTCATTCCCGCAAAGCACCACGGCGCACCCGCAGGCAGATGCCTCAAGCGCCGCGCGGGAAACTCCAACGAAAATTTGGTGGCGTTGATAAACCTCCTCCATTTTCGGGGCATGACCGAGGAAAACCAAAAAGCGCTCCCCCGCCTCCCGCTGAATCGCCTCTCCACGCGCCCGCAAGCGCCCCTGCTCCGAGCCTCCCCCTGCAAAGGTGACGGTGAGGGTTGGAAAAACCCGCTTCATGGGCAAAGCCAGCTCCAGAAGAAGCTCGGCAGCGCGGGAGCAATCCCGATCCAAGCGGCTGGCAAACAGAATGGAGGTGGGTGTTGGCGCCCGACCGTTGCGCTGAAAGCTGCTGCAGTTAATGCCGTTGGGGATCACTGTCACCCGCTGGGCGGGAACACCAAAGCCATCGCACACCCGCGCCCGAAGATCCTCGCTGACCGCAATGGTCTGATCCCCCCAATAGCTGAAGCGCGGCAAAATACCGCTTGTGGGATAGGCGGCATGAACCGTTACCAAACGATTGGGACGGTTGGCAAGCGATCCACTGACCCCCAAAATCCGCGCGGGAATCCTTGCGTGGGCGTGAAGCACGTGATAGCGCTCCCGCTCCTGCAGCCTCCTCAACGCGCTTGCCGCTCGGCGCAACGCAAAAGGATCTCTGCCCACGCGAGGCATAACAATGCTTCGGTAGCCCTCCGCGCCCAGGCTCTCCGCCATTCTGCCTCCCTCCGAAAGCAGGGCTGTTTCCACGCCCAGACAGTCAAGCTCCCGCATCAGCGTGGCAATGTGCGTTTCCGCACCGCCCCCATCCATCCGATCGGTCATCATCAGTATTTTCATGCCTTCTACTTGGAAAAAGAGAGCCCTCGAAAAACCCGAAAAAGCCTTTTTTCCGTCTCCTTTTTTTCGCAAATCTCTTGACAAACCGACGAAAATGTATTATACTGATAGAAACAAAACCGATGAGAAAGAATAGTAGCGAGAGTTACGTTGCTTGCAGAGAGCCGCGGACGGTGGAAGCGCGGCAGCAGCAGTCCCGTGAATGGTCTTTTGAGGGTGAACCGACCCCTGCCGATGATAGTGTTTCCCGCTTTCGCGAGATCCATACGGTAGGCTGTAGGCTTCAACGGGGTGCGCTCCCGTTATCCTCGGCGCCGCATATTAGGGTATGCGAACAGAGTTGCATTTTTTTGCAGATCTCGGGTGGTACCGCAGGTGTGATCCCTGCCCCGACTATGGGGCGGGGTCTGTTTTTTTCCCGACATGCGATTTTTGAGGTCCGAAACGGACAGAAAGGACGGTCAGACGATGGCTGATAAAAACATTCCCTACAAAATCTACTTGGAAGAGGACGAAATGCCCCTCGCATGGTACAATCTCCGTGCCGACATGAAAAAGAAACCCGCACCTCTGCTCAATCCCGAAACCCACAAGCCCATGACGGCGGAGGAGCTGGAGCCCGTGTTCTGCCGCGACCTGATCCAACAGGAGCTGGATGACACCACGCCCTATTTCGAGATTCCCCAAGAGATCCGCAATTTTTATCGGATGTACCGCCCTTCTCCGCTGGTGCGCGCCTACTGCTTGGAGGAAAAGCTGCAAACTCCCGCCAAGATCTACTACAAATTTGAGGGAAGCAACACCTCGGGAAGCCACAAGCTCAATTCCGCCATCGCGCAGGCGTACTACGCCAAAAAGCAGGGGCTTCGCGGCGTAACCACCGAAACCGGCGCGGGACAGTGGGGTACCGCTCTCTCCATGGCGTGCGCCTACCTTGGCTTGGATTGCAAGGTGTATATGGTGAAATGCTCCTATGAGCAAAAGCCCTTCCGCCGCGAGGTGATGCGCACCTACGGCGCATCGGTCACTCCCTCTCCCTCAATGGATACCGAGGTTGGCAGAAGAATCCTTGCCGAGCATCCCGGAACGGGCGGAAGTCTTGGCTGCGCCATTTCCGAGGCGGTGGAAAAAGCAGAGAATACCGAGGGATATCGCTACGTTCTTGGAAGCGTTTTGAACCAGGTGATGCTCCACCAAACCGTGATCGGCCTGGAAACAAAGACGGCAATGGACAAGTACGGCATCAAGCCCGACCTGATCATCGGTTGCGCGGGCGGCGGCTCCAATCTCGGCGGTCTGATCGCTCCTTTTATGGGCGAAAAGCTTCGCGGTGAGGCTGATTATCGCTTTATTGCCGTGGAGCCCGCCTCCTGTCCCAGCCTTTCCCGCGGTATTTACGCCTACGACTACTGCGACACGGGCAAGGTCTGCCCCCTTGCAAAAATGTACACCCTCGGCAGCGGCTTTATGCCCGCCGCCAACCACGCAGGCGGTCTTCGCTACCACGGCATGAACCCCATCCTCTCCCAGCTCCGCTACGACGGACTTCTGGAAGCGGTGTCGGTTCCCCAAACCTCGGTGTTCGAGGCGGCTGAAATCTTTGCCAAGGTGGAGGGAATTCTCCCCGCCCCCGAAAGCTCCCACGCCATTAAAATCGCCATCGACGAAGCCATGCGCTGCAAGGAAACCGGCGAGGAAAAAACCATCCTCTTCGGCCTCACCGGCACCGGCTATTTCGATATGCTCGCCTACGAAAAATTCCACAACGGTCAGATGACCGACTATATCCCCTCCGACGAAGAGATCCAAGCCAACTTCTCTAAGCTGCCTGCTGTGGAATAAAAGGAGTTCGTTTAGGAAGGAAGGGGGATTTTGGAACCTTCTTAGGGGAAGTTAGTTTTGGAAGAAAGGGTTGGCTTGTGGAACCTTCTTGAAAGAAGGTTCCACACCTCCAAGAACTTCCCGTAGTGTTTTTTTAAGTGTCGCAATAGATAGCGGCTCTCCCTTTTGTTTTATGCCGCCTATCCGCGGTGCGCTCACCAAACAATAGCTGCCGCAAGCGTTTTGGTACCACCACCCAAAACGCTCCATAAGGTTAGATTGTTTGAACTGTTTTGGAAACAGATAAAATCTCATTCTCGGGGACGGTATAATCAAATTTAAACCGAACGAAAGTCGAGCTTGGAAAGCGGGCTTGCCCGCCCGCCACCCAAAACGCTCCATGATGTTAGTGAGGTTGAACTGTTTTGGTAACAGATAAAATCTCATTCTCGGGGATGGTATCAACGAATTTAAACTATACGAAAGTCGAGCTTGGAAAGCGGGCAAGCCCGCTGGGCTTGCCCGTTAGTTTATTTGGAAAGGTAACGGTATGTATCACGGAAGTGGACTTGTTATGAAATCCATTGGCGGACTGTTCACGGTTCGTCTTTTTCCCACGCTTGCGGGATGTAATCCCCAACCGCTGGACGGTGTCACCGTGTTTGCGCGGGGACGGGGCGGCTTGCGCCGTCAGGGGGAGCTGCTGGTGGGCGACCGCGTATGGGTCAACTACGATGACAGCGCCTTTACCCGCTCGGATACAGGGATATGCGTAACCGCCGCGGACGGCTCCGGCATTGTTGTGAAGGAGATTTTTGAGAGACGCTGTACGTTGATTCGTCCCCCCATGGCAAATTTGGACGTTCTGTTTGTTACCGCCGCCGCCGCTTCCCCCAACCCCGTTCCCGAAACCCTGGACAAGCTGCTTTGCATTGCCGAATTCAACGGCATTGAGCCCGTGATAGTGATCACCAAACGGGATCTCGCCCCCGATTTGGCAGAGCGCATGGCAAGCGTTTACCGCAGGGCAGGCTTTCCCGTGTTCTTTGTGGATAATCTGACGGGGGACGGCGTGGAAGAGCTGAGAGCCTTCATTGAGAAGAGCATGAAGGGTCGGATCGCCGCCTTTTCAGGCGCCTCCGGAGTTGGCAAGTCCACCCTTTTGAACAACATTTTCCCGGATCTCGGCTTGGAAACGGGCGACATCAGCCACCGCATTGAGCGAGGAAAAAACACCACCCGCTACGTGGAGCTTTACCCGTTGGACAACACCCCCAATTGCGGCTATCTCGCCGACACCCCCGGCTTTACCATGCTGGATTTCGAGCGCTTCGACTTTTTCGGCAAGGAGGACTTGGTTTCCACCTTTCGGGAGTTTCAAGACTATATCGGTTTCTGCCGCTATAAAAAATGTACGCACACCAAGGAGGAGGGCTGCGCCATTCTGCAAGCCGTGAAGGACGGAGAAATCTCCAAAACACGGCACAGAAGCTACGTTTCTCTCTTCTCCATTCTGAAGGATAAGCATGATTGGGACAAATAATAAAAAGGGGGGTAGCCTCATGAACCGAGAGGAACGAATGGCATCCGAGCGGATGCTCCCTCTGATGATTTCCATGTCGATCCCCACCGTTCTGGCGCAATTGGTGAATCTGCTCTACAGCGTGGTGGATCGGATCTATATCGGACATATTCCCGAGATCGGAAGCGATGCGCTGGCAGGCATTGGCATCACCTCCTCGATCATCATCCTCATTTCCGCCTTTGCCCAATTCGTTTCGGGTGGCGGAGCCGCCAGAGCGGCAATCGCTTTGGGAAAGGGCGAACGACGTCGGGCAGAGCTGTTGATCTCCAACGGCTTCTCTCTGCTGATCCTTTTCTCGGTGCTGTGTATGGTGGCGGTCTACTCCGTGAAAACACCGCTTCTGCGCCTGATCGGAGCCTCCGATCAAACCTTTGGCTACGCCGCGGAGTATTTGAACGTCTACCTGATCGGCACCTTTTTTGTGCAGGTGACGGTGGGACTCAACTCCTTTATCACCGCCCAGGGAAGATCAGGCATTGCCATGTGGTCGGTGGTGATCGGCGCGCTGCTGAACATTGTGCTGGATCCCATCTTCATTTTTGTTTTCGACATGGGCGTTGGCGGTGCGGCGCTGGCAACCGTCCTCTCTCAGGCAAGCTCGGCGCTTTGGATTCTGTACTTTCTCTTTTCCAAGCGCGCCACCCTGCGAATTCGCCCCGCCCTCATGAAGCCCTCCCTGCCCATCATCGGCAGCATTCTTTCCCTTGGCGTTGCCCCCTTTGTGATGGCATCCACCGAGAGCTTTGTGGGCTTTGTGCTGAACAGCGGACTCCAATCCTACGGCGGCGACATCTACGTTTCCGCGCTAACGGTCATGCAATCCGCCATGCAAATAGTGAGCGTTCCTCTCAGCGGCTTCACGCAAGGTGTGATGCCCATCATCAGCTATAATTTCGGCGCGGGCAACAAGGCGCGGGTGAAGGAAGCCTTCCGAATTCTGGTAACGGTCATGTTCAGCGTCAATCTGCTGCTGTTCCTGGTCATGATCCTCTTTCCGAGAGCTGTTGCATCGGTGTTTGCCTCCGATCCGCTGCTGGTGGAAACGGTTGGGCAGATCATGCCTCTGTTCTTGGCGGGCATGACGATCTTCGGGCTTCAGCGCGCCTGCCAGAACACCTTTGTGTCCTTGGGGCAAGCAAAAATCTCTCTGTTTATCGCGCTGCTCCGCAAGATCATTTTGCTGATTCCGCTGGCGCTGCTGCTCCCCCTGATTGTGGAGCCTCCCGTGATGGGAGTTTTCCTTGCCGAGCCCTTGGCAGACGGCATTGCCGCCATCACCTGCACCGTCATTTTCTATTTCGTATTTCGCGGCGTCCTTTCCAAAATGCCCGATCGGAAGGAGAACGCCACCACTTGAACTTGCGAAAAAGGACGGCTTATCCGAATACAAAGCTTGCCGCCCGAATCGAGATCCCTACTCATAATATACAAAATCCGCCGATTGTTCGGCGGATTTTCAGCTTGCTGACAAAGTATATTTATCAAAACAAAGATAGCAAAATGCACAATCGTTGCACGTTTATGAGCCTCCCTCCGAGAGGGAGGGGGACCACGAAGTGGTGGAAGGAGCCTGCGCAACTAAA
>SVSC01000123.1 GCA_015064525.1 Oscillospiraceae bacterium | reverse complement strand
ACCCCAAGAGTAGGGAATGTCGTTATCGCGGCGATAAACGTTTGCACGGGGGTTGTCCCAAGAACGGAACACTGCCTTCACAGCGCCGATCAGCTGCTCCTTGGGATCGCTGGGGAAATCGGTGCCGATCTTTGCCTTGTACTCAGCCTTGAACTGGTTTGCCAGCTCCTTGAGGTCCTCGGCGGTCAGCTCAACGTCGAGCTTAACGCCCTTTTCTTCCTTCATCTTGTCGATGAGTTCCTCAAAATACTTCTTTCCAACCTCCATAACAACGTCGGAGTACATCTGAATAAATCTTCTGTAGCAGTCGTAAGCCCAACGAGCGTTGCCGGACTTCTTTGCCATAACCTCAACAACGTCCTCGTTCAAACCGAGGTTCAGAATGGTATCCATCATGCCGGGCATGGATGCACGAGCGCCGGAACGAACCGACACCAGCAGGGGGTTCTCCAGATCGCCGAACTTCTTGCCGGTAACAGCCTCCATCTTCACGATATACTCCATGATCTCAGCCATGATACCGTCGTTGATCTGCTTTCCATCCTCATAGTACTGAGTGCATGCCTCGGTGCTGATGGTGAAGCCCTGAGGAACAGGGAGACCGATTTTGGTCATTTCGGCAAGGTTTGCGCCCTTACCGCCCAGCAGCTCACGCATGCTTGCGTCGCCTTCGGAAAACAGATAGCAATACTTCTTTGCCATTGGTGGTAATCCTCCATTTTTATAAAATGTTTTGGTCATCGGCAGGTGTCCGCAAGCAAAAAGCCGCTTGAACCCTCCGATTCTCACAGTACCCGAATATTATACCACAATCCCATAGCTTTGTCCAGTATTTTACATCAGGAAACCTTTCATATAATTGTAAATATTTTGTGAACAGTTGATGTTTTCTACAAATTATATTTGACAGACGCATTTTTTCATAGTATAATAAACGAGATCAAATTTGAACCGCAAGCCGATTTTGACAGCATGGGGTCCCCCCGCTCCATCAAATCGGCGCTTTTTGGCGTTTGAAAACGCGAAAGGATACCCAAAATGGCAGATATTTTCGACTTATTCAGGCAGATCTCTCAAAAGAATACCGCGCCCAAGGAGCCCATCAGCTGGCTGATTGTGGGGCTTGGGAACCCCGGAGAGGAATATCGCAGCACTCGCCACAACGCGGGCTTTCTCACGATCGACTCGCTGGCAGAGCAGCTGGGGCTTCACATCGACCGCATGAAATTCCACGCCCTCACCACCGAGGCAAGCATCGGCTCCTCCCGCGTGCTGCTCATGAAGCCCATGACCTTGATGAACGCCTCCGGCATTGCCGTTTCCGAGGCAGCGGCGTTTTACAAAATCCCCGCCGATCATATTCTGGTCATCTCCGATGACATCAACCTTGCTCCCGGTCGGATGCGACTCCGCAAAAACGGCAGCGCAGGCGGTCAAAAGGGGCTCAAGAGTATTATTGAAAAGCTGGGAACGCAGGAATTTCCTCGCCTTCGCATGGGCGTTGGCGCAAAACCTCACCCCGATTACGATTTGGCATCCTGGGTGCTTTCCAATTTTTCCAAGGAGGAAATGGAGGCGCTCCGCTCTGCCATCGGAGGTGCCGAGGCGGGCATCCGTCTCCTGCTGGAGGGAAGGTTTGAGCAGGCAGTTCAGCACTGCAACTCCCACAACGCAAAGGAAGCCTGAGATATGAGCCTTCTCACCTCGGGAATCCGCTTGGATTCCGAATATACACAGCTGCTCCGCGTTGTGGAGCAGGATTTTCGCGTCAATCCCCTTCCCATTCTCGCCAGCGGTCTTTGCGACGGTGCCGCCGACGCTCTGATCGTTTCCCTGCTGGAGGATACCGTTCGCTTCCGTCAAGGCGCCGCCCTGATGATCTGCCCCGAGGAAAAGGACTGCGTACGGATGTGCGGCGTGCTGGAGCGCTTCGGCTTACGGGGCGGCTTCTTTATGGGCAGAGATCTCACCTTCTACAACATGGTGGCGTCTCACGAATACGAGCATGAGCGCATCAAGGTGCTTTCGGGACTTCTCAACGGGGATTACGACGTGATTCTCACCACGCCCGATGCCGCCCTCGGCTACACGGTTCCTCCCGCGTTTCTGAAGAACAACACCCTTCGGGTCAACGCCTTCGAGGAATTGGAGCTTGGTGATTTTATCCGCAAGCTCTGTGAGGCAGGCTACGTTCGGGTAGACCTAGTGGACAGTCCCGGACAGTTTGCCGTTCGCGGCGGCATCCTGGACGTATATCCTCCCTACGGCAGCTTTTTGGATGCCGACGGCGGAATGCAGAACGGCGCCTACGCGCTTCGCGTGGAGCTGTTCGGCGAGGAGATCGACCGCATGGGGCTGTTTGAGCCCGAAACACAGCGTATGACGCAAACGGTGGAGGCAGCGGAATTCCCCCCCGCCCGCGAGCTGATCTGCGGCAAGGAAACGCTGGAACGCCTGAAAAAAGCCATTACGGCGCAGCATCGCGCCACGGGCAACCAGCGCGCCTGCGAGGAGCTGCTCCGTGAGCGCGCCGCCGTGGATGCCGCCCTTTCCGGCAGCGCAGAAATCTCCTTTCTCGACAAATATATCACCCTCATCTACCCGGAAAGCGCCACCCTGCTGGACTATTTCACCAACCGCAGGCTGATGATCCTCAAGGGAACCAACGCCATCAACGAGCGTCTGCAGGCATCCGAGTGGCACATGAACCAAACCGTTACCGAGCTGCTGGAGGGCGGTACCATCGCCCCCAAATATGCCGAATATCGCAAGCCGTCCTCGGAATTTCAACGATTCTGCGACCGTTGCGTCACGCTGCACGTGGACTCCATTGCCTACCGTGTTTCCGACAAACGGTTGGCGGGGCTTTTCGGCTTCCGAACCCGACACACCGTTTCCTACGCCGACAACAACGAGCTGTTTTTGGAGGATCTGCGAGGCTACGTCCACGGAGGCTACCGCTGTCTCGTTCTTGCCGAAAACGCGGTTGCGGCGGAGCAGATCTCCCAATTGCTGCGGGAGGAGGGCTACGAGCTGCTGCAGAGCCCCGTTTCGGTGGAGAAAATGCCATCGGGCAGCGTTGCGGTGCTGCATCGGGAATTTCTGGCGGGCTACGAATTGCCCGTTCCTCGGGTGGCGGTGCTTTCCATCAATCAGGACGCCCGCGCGGGCTCGCTGAACCTCGCGGGAAAAAGCATCCTGCGAAAAAAGAAAAAACAAAAATCCAAGAGCATCCTCTCCTACGCCGAATTGGAGGTTGGAGACTACGTGGTGCATGAGGCGTACGGTATCGGTCAGTTTACGGGAATTGAGACCATCACCTCCCACACAGGCGTAACCCGCGATTACGTTGGCATCCGCTATGCGGGCACCGACCGTCTCCTTCTGCCCATTGAAAAGCTGGATAAGTTGGGAAAATATATCGGCGCCCACGCCGACGACGGTCTGGTCAAGCTCTCAAAAATGGGAGGCGAGGCTTGGAAAAAATCCAAAACCCGCGCCAAGTCCGCCGTTCGGGAAATGGCAAAGGATCTGATCCGACTCTATGCTGAACGGATGCGTCTGCCGGGACACGTTTTCCCCGCCGACGATGCCTACCAGAAGGCGTTTGAGGACGCCTTTGAATACGAGGAAACCGAAAGTCAGATCACAGCGGTCAACGAGATCAAGGAGGACATGATGAAGGCGGCTCCCATGGACCGTCTCCTCTGCGGCGACGTTGGCTACGGCAAAACCGAGGTAGCGCTCCGAGCCGCCTACAAGGCCGTTTTGGGCGGCAAGCAGGTTGCCGTTCTGGTTCCCACCACGCTTCTCGCCCTCCAGCATTATCAAACCATGCTTAGCCGTATGCGAAGCTTTGCCGTGAACGTGGATATGATTTCACGCTTCCGCACCCCCAAGCAGCAGGCGCAAACCCTCCGCCGCCTCAAGCGCGGGGAGGTGGACATTCTGGTTGGCACCCACCGTATCCTCTCCAAGGACGTGGAATTCCACGATCTCGGCTTGGTGATTGTGGATGAGGAGCAGCGCTTCGGCGTGGCGCAAAAGGAAAAGCTCAAGCAGGCAACCCGCGGCGTGGACGTTCTTTCCCTCTCCGCAACCCCCATTCCGCGAACCCTCAATATGGCAATGGGCGGCATCCGCGACATTTCGATTCTGGATGACGCACCCGTTGACCGTCTCCCCATTCAAACCTACGTGTTAGAGGAGGAGCCTCTGATCATTGAGGAGGCGATCCGCCGAGAGCTACGGCGCGGCGGGCAGGTCTTCTATCTGCACAACAACGTGGAAACCGTTTATTCGGTTGCCGCCAAGCTCGCCTCCTCCATTCCCGAGGCGCGGATCACCGTTGGCCACGGAAAAATGGACAAGGACGAGCTGGAAAAAATTTGGGAGCAAATGCTGGCGGGAGAAATTGATATTCTGGTTTGCACCACCATCATTGAAACCGGCGTTGACATTCCCAACGCCAACACCCTGATCGTTTCCAATGCCCACAAGCTGGGGCTTTCCCAGCTGCACCAAATCCGCGGACGGGTGGGGCGCTCCTCCCGCCGCGCCTATGCCTATTTCACCTTTCCCGCGGGAAGGGAGCTTTCCGAGATCGCGCGGAAGCGCCTGGAGGCGGTACGGGAATACGCCGAATTCGGCGCGGGCTTCAAAATCGCTCTGCGGGATATGGAGCTTCGCGGCACAGGCAATCTTTTGGGTAGCGAGCAGCACGGGCATCTGGATGCCATTGGCTACGATCTCTATATCAAGCTGCTCAATCAAGCCATTCTGGAGGAAAAGGGAGAAGCACCCCCGCCCGATGTGGAATGCACCGTGTCCCTTGATTTCAGCGCTCGGATCCCCGAGAGCTACGTTCCCTACCCCGCCCAGCGCATGGCGCTCTACAAAAAAATCGCGCTGATCGCCAACGAGGCGGATCTGATGGACGTGACCGACGAGCTGGTGGATCGCTTTGGCGAGCCCCCCGTGGAGGCCCGCAACCTTTTGCGGATCTCGCTGATCCACTCCACCGCTGTCGCCTGCGGCATCACCTCCCTGCGTCAGGAGGGTACCGAGATCCGTATCTATCCGCAAAAGCTGGATATCGACCGCTGGATGGAGGTTTCCGATCGGCTTCCCGATCAGCTTCGGATCCGACTTTCGGGGGAAGGTCACCTTTGTCTCCGTTTGCAGAAAAAGGAGCAGGGGCTGGAGCGCCTGCAGGCCTGCCTCACCCTCTATTCTCTCACCGCGCCCACACCACAGGCATGAGCCAAAAAAGAAAGGATCGCATTATGAAAAAACTCGCACGCGTCACAACCCTTGCGCTGGCGCTTCTCCTGGTGCTTCTCAGCGCCGTATCCTGCGCCAATCAGGGCAAAACGCTGATCACGCTGGACAAAAACGACTGTAAGGTTACCTTCTCCGCCAATCTCTACCAGCTCCTTCTCAGCCGCTGGAAGGGGCAGCTGGTGGAGGGTAAGCACACCAACAACGGCTATAACGCAGAGCAAAGCGGCTTTTACGATTCCAAGGACAAATATAACGGCGAAACCCTCCAGACCTTGGGGGAATTCTATGCCGACCTGGTGCTGGAAAACTGCAAAAACTTCACCGCGGTGCTATGGCTCTTTGAGAGCATGGGGCTTTCTCTCACCGACGAGCAAGTCGCCGACGTTGACGAGCGCCTGAGCGATCTGCTGGAATACTACGGCGGAGGCTCCAAAACCAAGCTCAATTCGATTCTCGCCAACTACGGCGTGAACTACAGCATCCTGCGAGATGCCTATCTGATGGAGGCGAAGGTGGACGCTGTGCAAGCCGCCCTCTACGGCGCCGAGGGCTCGCTTCTGGGGCAGGAGGTGAAAACCGAATTTCTTGCCGAGAACTACGTGCATTTCAAGCAGATCTTTATTCCCTATTTCCACTACGTTTACGAGGTTGATAAAAACGGCGACGAGATCTACTACGTGAAGGAATCCCAAATGGCAAGGATCTGCTACGACACCTCGAAGTTTGAGGGCAAGGACGAAAAGGGGCTTCCCATTACCGACGAAAACGGCGACACCGTTTTCTACACCTCCGAGGATCAAACCCGCATCGCCTACGACACGGTGAACGGAATTCGCAGCTTCAAGCTGGACGCGAACGGCGAATCGGTGACAAAGGAAATGACCGCGGATGAAATCGCGGCGGCAAAAAAGAAGGAGAGGAGCTGTTCGCTTCCCTGA
>SVSC01000122.1 GCA_015064525.1 Oscillospiraceae bacterium | reverse complement strand
CTACGGCGACCGTATCCTCGCGGAGGACGAAAACAAGCTCCCGCAGGTGATCGACCGTGTACACCTCGGCAGCGTTGGCTACCAACGGGTTGCTACCCTATTGCAAGTCTATCTATCTTGGATCTTCGGCACCTGACGCCGAACAGAAAGGATCTTGAACCGTATGAAAAAAAATCTGAAAAGCTGTGTGGAGCAGGTCTACTACAGCGAGCCCACCGTTCTGCTGGACGTAAACGACTACGAGCTGATCAGCGCCGGTGACCTGACTCCCGATCTCCGTCATAAAAAAACAGCCCACATGAGCGCCGCCTGGAGCTTTGCCGAGAAAACCCGCGCTCGCGTGCTTCTGAGCGATCCCGATCTTTCGGCATACCGCTACCTCACCTTCTCGGTTTATGCCCAAAACGGCGAGGGCGGCTCCTTCCACATTCGCTTTGAAAGCGACGCCGAAAACGGCGGCGAAAGCGGCTACTGCCAAACCCTTCCCGTCACCCGCAACGGATGGAACGACTACCGCTTAGAGCTTCCCTTCCTTTACGCCGTGGGTCAGCCCCGAGGATGGGAGCATATCCGAGCCATCGTTCTGGATTGCGCGATCGGCGGTCAGGCAAACCACTCCCACACCACGCTATGCTTCGACAGCTTCTACGGCTGGGAGGAGCAGGCGCCCAAGTGCTACGTTCGTATGCCCGAGCTGAAGGGCGCGGCGCTCTTCTCCAAAACGGCGCCCTACGCCGTGGTGGATCGCCGTCGCCTGCCCATCGCCCCCGATGCCGATCCCTCTGTTCGTCCCTTTGAGGTCAACGGCATTCTCTGGCTCCCCATGGCGCCCGTTGCAGCCATCCGCGCCCACAAGGCGGTGGTGGACAACAAGGCGGGAACCCTTTCCTTTTCCTTCCGCAGAAAGAAATACGCCTTCAGCGCCTCCAACCGCTTCACCGTAAACGGTGAGGAGCAGCAGCTTCCCTTCTTCCCCGCGGAGCGAAACGGAACCCTGTTCTTCCCTGCCGACTACCTGCGGGAATTCTTCCGCTGGCATCAGCTCTTCACCGATCCCACAGGCGTGGTCATCCTTTCCAACCGTAAAAACATCTTCGACAGTCGTCGCGATGCCGTCACCATTCAACAGCTCAACACCGAGGTCACCTACGCCGATCCCCGCGGAGAAGACCTTTTGGAGGATCTGCACCGCAAAATCTCCAATCCCGACAAGGGCAGGCTCTTCCTGCTCCCCGAGGAATGGATGACGCTACGCAAGAGCGCAAAAACCGACCCTGCCCTCAAATTTCTTCTGGAGCAATGCAAAAAGGACTACGGAAAATCCTCCGTATGCTTCCAATCCGCGCCCGTTTGCGAGGGGGAAGCAGCTCTCACCGACAGCACCGTAGAGGAGCTTTCCCGCCGCCTGCAGGGCTTCGCGGCGCTCTTCCGCATGACGGGTGACAAGCTCTACGCCCGCCGCGCCTACGCCGAATGCGAGGCGTCCGCAGCTCTCCCCGATTGGCAGGCGGAGACATCTGTCCGCCGCGCAACCGATCTGGGCTTTGCCGTTGCCGTTGCCTACGACTGGTGCCACACCGCTTGGTCCGAGGGAGAAAAGGCGCTGATCGAGCGAACGGTTCTTCGCTACGCCATGCGCCCCGGTGTGGATTGCTACAACGGTAAGGGTACCATGTGGCGGCTCCACACGGCGCTCTCGGCGCAGATCAACCGCTCCCTCACCGCCATGGCGCTCGCCTTTGCAAACGTATATCCCGAAACCTCCCTGCGAATCCTGCGAAACAGTCTCCGTGCCGTTCTGCCCGCGCTGGAAGCATACGCCCCCGACGGCGGTCACGCCGAGGGACCTGCCGGCTGGGAAACCGCAACCGTTGCGCTGGTGCAGCTCATCGCGATGCTGGAAAGCGCCTGCGGCAAGGACTACGGCCTGGCTTCCTTCTGCGGCTTCTCTGCCGCTCCCCGTTTTGCCATTCATATGGAAACGGCAAGGGGTGCCTGGAGCCTGAACAACGGCAAGGAAACGCTGTTGAACACCGCCGTGTTCGGATGGTTCTCCAAAACATTCGGAAACACCGCCTATGCTTGGCTTCGCCTCCGCGATCTTCTTTCGGAGCGCAAGCCCACCAACGTGATGGATCTGATCTTCTATGTGCCTCAGCCCGCGGACGCCGAACCCCCTCATTTGCCGTTGGATTCGATCTACCGCAACGCGGGCATCGCAACCCTCCGATCGGGCTGGAGCAACAGCAGCGCCTTCCTTGCCCTCCATGGCGGAAGCAACCACGTTCACAACGGTGAGTTGGATGCGGGCAGCTTCCTTTTGGAAATGGGCGGCGAGCGCTTCTTCCGCGACACAGGCGGTCTGGAGTCGCTTCCCAAAATGCTTCGATTCCGCGCGGAAGGGCAGAACACCCTGGTGATCAACCCCACAAAGGAGCCCCTGCCCGATCAGAACCCCGACGGCGTGGCTGAGATCATAGAGGCAAGAAGCACCGAGGAGCATGCCTATGCCGTTGTGGATATGACCTCCACCAACGATCTGATTCTGAAGGGAAAGCGCGGTGTTTTGCTCACCGTCAACCGTTCTGTGGCGGTTATTCAGGACGAATTGACCCTCTCCGAGCCTGCCACTGCCCTGTGGTCGGCGTACACCGAGGCAAGCGTCACCTGCATCGGAAAGCGCACAGCAATTCTGGAGCTGAACGGAAAGACCCTGCTCTGCAAGCTCTATGGCGGCTCCTCTGCCGCGTTTGAGGCGATTCCAACGGCGGATGAAGCCGTCACCCGCCTTTGCGTGAGAGTTCCGGTGAAGGAAAAGCTGAAGCTTGCCGTTGCCTGCAAGCTGATGGACGAGGTTACCGACCGCACCGAAAAGCTCTACGAGCTGAAGCCCATCCGCGCATGGGAGCTTTGAGTATAAAGTCATAAGAAAAGCCATTATCCGCCCCCACGGCGCCCACGCGCCGTGGGGGATTTTTCACCCAATTCGCCCTTCTTTTAAAATTAAAATTATTCTCTTTCTAAAAACAGCAATATAACAGCTCGAAACAACAGTCAGATTCGACAAAAAAAGTGTTTTTGCCCTCTTGCAATCTTGTAATAAGAGTGTTATAATATAACATAGATAAGTGTTCCCATTCAACGGAACCGAGAAATAACCGGAAAGGACTGACGATACATGACGAAAGATGAAATTTCGATGGAGCCCGAATCCGCCGAGCTTCCGCCCCTGCCCGAGCCCCCGGATCTGCCGCCTCCCCCCAATACACCGCCGGAATTACCTCCCGACAAGCCTCCAACAGAGGCACCCAAGCCCAAAGCCAAAAAGAGCGCGGCCAAGCCCAAAAAGGAGCCTGCTGATCCTGACACGGTGGTGGCAACCACGGCAACCGTAAACGAGCCGCCCAAAAAGGAGCCCAAGCCTCCCCGCTCGGAAAACGGTAACACCAAAGGGAACGAGCCTCCAAAAAGCACAAAGGCAAAATCCACGGCATCGGGCTCCACCGCCAACCCAACGGCATCCAAAAAGGTACGCGACGGACAGATCGACCTTGAGCTTCCCCGCTCCAGTCGCCCTGCTCACAGAGTTATTCCCTACCTGCTTCTGGCAATTACAGCCTTTCTCGCGCTTTGCATGATCCTCAATCTCTTCTGCAACGCCAACAACCGTTGCGCCGAGGAGCCTGCGTCCCATTTGATGGGGAGCGTTGGCTATTACGTTTGCTATGGGCTGTTCGGCGCCTTCGGCACCGCCGCCTTCCTGATTCCTCTGCTGACGCTGAACCTGGCGCTCTGCTGGAAAAAGTATATCGACGCCAAGCTGCTCCCCGAAAAGACCATTGTTTCGGCGCTGCTGCTGGTCCTGCTCAGCACACTGATCCACTCCTTCAATTTCGTTATGCTGGATCCCGCCCAGTGGGACATGCCCTCGGGCGAGCTGATCTTCTTTGGCGCGCAAATGCGCGGCGGCGGATTGATCGGCGGCGGCATCGGCTATTTCCTGGCAAGCAATCTGAACGTGATCGGCGCCGTGCTGGTCAGCCTGCTTCTCACCATCATCGCGCTCTTTTTCTTCCTCGGCATGACTCCCAAGCACGTTTGGGAGCGCTTTCGCGCCAATCGGGATCTGAAGCATTCCCAAACCGTTCCCGTTGGCGTTGATGACGAGGAAAACATCCGAAAGGAAATGAAGCGGAAGCATGACCGCGCCGCCAACAGAGGCGCCGAGCCCGCATCCGAGCCCGAGCCTCCCGAGGGCGCCGTTCAGGTGGTGAAAGCCTCCAATCGCGGAACGGCGAAGGACAAGACCCCCGCCGATATTCCGATTCCCGTGCTGGATGGAACCCGAGACGGAACCGACAAGGTCTCTCTCTTTATCCCATCCGACCTCCGTCGGCAATCCGAGGAGGAGAAAAAAGCAGCGGAGCCCGCTCCCGCGGAAAAGGCTGAGGAGGAATCCAAAAAGGAGGAAAAGAAGCCCGAGGAGCCAACCGAAGCTCCCGCTCCCATCGAGGCACCCGCGGTCATCCCCCTGCCCGCCCCCAAGACCGAGAGAAAGCCGTCTCCCGCTCCGATTCCCACACCGCCTCCGCGCCGCCCCGTTTCCGCGGTCAGCGATGCGCAGATCAAGGCAATGGACGCGATGTTCCCGCGCTCTCACGCCGAAGCAAAGAATCAGCGTCGCGTGCAGAAAACCGACGTCAACTTTGAGCTGGGAACCATCTTTGTGGAAAAGGAAGAGCCCTCCGTTCCCGAGAAGCCTCACGAGCCTCTCCCCCCCGAGGTCCCCATGCCCAATTCCGTAAAGCGCCCGAGACCCGCCTCCGCCGTTGAGGAAGCAAAAGCGCCGAGCGCGCCCCGCACGGCCCCCACACCTCCTCCCAAGCGTCCGCCCGCAAATCCCGCCAAGTCGGCGCCAACGGCAAACGGAGCGCCTCCCAAACCCATTCTGCGACAGATCTCCAAGACCAACGCCAACTACGAGCCCTCCGAGGAGGAGCTGACAAAGCATGAAACAGAGCTTCTGCGCGCGGCGGGAGAAAAACCCCGTCCCGTAGCTCCCGCAACCACCAAGCAGCCTCAAAAGCCTGCCGCGCCCCACGCGCCCAAGCCTGTGGAGGAGCCTGCTAAGCCTTACGTCTTCCCTCCTATCTCCTATCTCACACCCAGTCAACCCATGAGTGCCGAGAACCAACAGGAGATCAGCGCCAACACCGACAAGCTCACCCAAACCCTGGCGAACTTCAAGGTTCACATCAACGAGATCTCCTATTCCTACGGCCCCACCGTTACGCGATATGAGATTTTCCCCTCCTCGGGTGTTCGCGTGCGAACGCTCATCAATCTGGCAGACGATATTGCCCTTGCCTTTGCCGTTCCCAGCGTGCGCATGGAGGCGGTAGACGGTATGAGCGCGATCGGTGTGGAGGTTCCCAACAAAACCAGACAAACCGTTTATCTCCGCGATCTGATCGAATCGGAGGCCTTCACCTCCAAGTCCAGTAAGCTGACGGCAGGTCTGGGCGCCGACGTTACGGGCACCCCCTGGCTCTTCGACATTGCCAAAATGCCCCATATGCTGGTTGCGGGCGCAACGGGTATGGGTAAGTCGGTCTGCATTAACTGCATCATTACCAGTATCCTCTACAAGGCGCGTCCCGACGAGGTCAAGCTGATCCTCATCGACCCCAAAAAGGTGGAATTTGCCCTCTATAAGGGGATTCCTCACCTGATGGCGCCCATCATTCTCACCCCCAAGGACGCCGCGGGCGCCCTGCAGGCGGCGGTGAATGAGATGGAGGATCGCTTCAACCGCATTCAGGAGATCGGCGTGAACGACATCTTCGGCTACAACCAAGCAGCCGACAAGGATCCGGAGCTGGAGCGGATGCCGCAGATCGTGATTGTGATCGACGAGCTTGCCGATCTGATGATGACCGCCAAGGACGAGGTGGAAACCTCGATCTGCCGTCTGGCGCAAAAGGCGCGCGCGGCGGGTATGCACATCATCGTTGGTACGCAACGCCCCTCGGTGGACGTTGTTACGGGTCTGATCAAATCCAACATTCCCTCCCGTATTGCCTGTACCGTGGCATCTCAGGTAGACTCCCGCACCATTCTGGACTTTGCGGGCGCCGAAAAGCTGCTGGGTAAGGGAGATATGCTTTTCAACCCCATCGGCGCCATGAAGCCCACCCGTTTGCAGGGAGCCTTCGTTTCCTCCGATGAGGTGGAGCATATTTGCGAGTTTATCCGCACCACCAAC
>SVSC01000121.1 GCA_015064525.1 Oscillospiraceae bacterium | reverse complement strand
TGCTTCATTCGCGCTGAGGTCTGCGCCTTTGAGGATCTGAAAAAATATGGCTCCATGAACGCCGCCAAGGAGGCAGGTGTTCTGCGCAGCGAGGGCAAGGAATACGTGATGCAGGACGGCGATATCGTGTTCTTCCGCTTCAACGTTTAATCCGCGTTCATAAATTTTAAAGCAGTCGCTATCCCGCCAATCGGTTGGGACAGCGACTGCTTTTTGATCGCTTACGGTTTCATAATCAGCTTGATCGCTCCGGGAAGCTGTGCCACCGTGTCGGAGGCAAGCATACTAATGGGGGTGCCTGCTTGCTCCGCCAGCTCTCCCGCAAGTCCTGTGAGGTACGCCCCGCAGGCAACGGTTTTGGCTGTTGGCTCCGCGTAACCGAGAAGTCCCGTCAGCACGCCCGACAGCACGTCGCCGCTTCCCGCTGTTGCCATCCCCGCGCAGCCTCGGTTCACAAGATAGGTGTTTTCCCCATCCGTTACCACGGTGCAGGCTCCCTTCAATAGCAGGATCACACCGTTGCGGCGGGCATAGTCCTCTGCCACTCCAACCGGATCCGAGCAGATCTGTGCAACGGAAATGCCGCTGAGACGCTCCAGCTCCTTGGGATGGGGCGTGAGGATTGTGGGCGCGCTCCTGTGCCGCAGCTTTTCCGCGTCCATTTTGGAAAGCGTATTCAATCCATCGGCATCAATGAGCAACGGAATTTCCGCTCTTTCCAGAAGGTATGACAGAATTTGCGGATTGTCCGCCGATCGTCCCCATCCCATACCAACACCAATCGCCTTTTTGCCTTGAATCAGCTCCTCCAGCTGCGCTTCGTTGTAAACCGCGTGTCCGTTTCCGTCATCCAACAACGGAAACAGCGTGCTTTCCAAAAGATAGGGAGAAACGCTCGCCGCAATCCCTTGGGGTACTGCCAGCGTTGCCACGCCGCATCCCGATCGGAGCGCCGCGCAGCTGAGATTGGCGAGCTTTGCCGCGCCCGCGTATTCGATGCATCCTCCCAACAGCGCAACGTAGCCGTAGCTTCCCTTGTGGGAATTTTGGAGTCTCTCGGGAAACAGCGCGGCGCAATCCTTTTGCTCAATGAGCCGAGCGTTGCGTTCGGGCAAGAGCGGAATACCGATGTCCGCGCAATGCAACGACCCGATCAGATCCTTGGCATCTCCCAAAAAATGACCGTACTTCAAGGAGCCGACGGCAACCGTTAATTGGGAACGAACAGCCGTCTTACCCAAGCCGCTGTCTCCATTCTGCCCGCTGTTGACATCCACCGAAACCACGGGCAAGCCCGATTGGTTGATTTCCCGAATCAATCGCTCGGCTTCCCCTCGAGGCTCCCCGCGAAAGCCCGTTCCGAGCAAGCAATCGGCAATGGCGGAATCCTTGGAAAAATCCTCTGATCCGTTGAAGAGCTTCCAAGGAATCCCCTGCTCCTTGCAGGCAAGGAAATAGCCTCTTGCCGTCTCGGTTTTCGGCTCCTCTGTGAGAAGCAAACGGCACTGAATGCCCGCCTTTTGTAAGCAGAGCGCCAAAACCAAGCCGTCACCACCGTTATTTCCGCCGCCGCAAGCGATGCAGGCTCCATCCCTCCACGGATAGGCTTGAAAAACAGCCTCCCCTGCCCTTCGCATCAGCTCCGCAGCCGAGGTTCCTCTCTCAATCTCCGCCGCATCCATCCGCCGCATCTGTTCCACCGAAACGATTTCGCGCACTGAATTCTCCCTCCTTTGGAGTCATATCTTTATGAACATTATACCACACTTTTTACTTTTTTACAATACTTCCTTATTTTGTCATTGCTTTTTTTCAAAAGATATGATATAATAAAAGAAAAAGGAGATTGACATGAAAACAAGCATTTGTAATTTATTCTGCCTTTTACTTGCAATGATTCTGATCGGTTCCATGATTTCCTGCGAAAAGCAGGAGCAACCTCCCGTTGAAACCTCCTTGCAGGTTACAGAAACGCCCACTGCTCCGGTTGTGACCTGTGCGCATGAATACGGCGACTCTATCACAACCCCTGCCATGCCTCTGCGCGACGGCTCTCGTACTTCTGCCTGCACACTCTGCGGCTACGTCAACAACGAGGTAATCCCCGCAACCAAAACCTTGAAGATTCTTGCCGTTGGAAATTCCTTTTCTGTTGATGCAATGGAGTATCTGTGGTCGATCTGCCGTTATGCCGGAGTAAAAAACATAATTCTCGGAAACCTCTACATTGGCGGCTGCACCTTGGATATGCACCACGATGCCATCAACAACAAAAAAGCAAGCTACACATACTACAAAAACACAGCCGGAGAATGGAAAACGACCTCAAACGTAACAGCACAAAAAGCGCTTCAAGACGAAGAATGGGATATTATCACCCTGCAACAATCCAGCAAGACCTGCGGTGTGCAAACCTCCTATGCCCGTTTGAGCAGCATATTGAGCCTCCTGCGAGAACAAGCCCCTAATGCTAAATTTTATTTTCACATGACATGGGCATACCAGCAGGATAGCACGCACTCCTCCTTCCCCACCTACAACAACGATCAAATGACCATGTTCAACAAAACCGTGGAGGCAGTCCAGCGCCGCGTGACAGTGCTTCCCGAGATTGTTGGCGTGATTCCCGCGGGAACCGCGATTCAAAACCTGCGCACCTCCTACATTGGAGATACCCTCACTCGCGACGGCTATCATTTAAGCTATGACTACGGAAGATACACCGCAGCGCTCACCTGGTTTCTCTACTTTACGGGCGGCGATCTTTCCAATGTAACGTGGGTTCCCTCCAAATATGCGAGCATCAAGGAGGATTTTCCCGCCATTCATGAAGCGGTAACCGCAGCCATTTCCAATCCATTTGCCGTAACACAAGCGACGCAAACGCAGAAATAATCCGCAACACCCTCTCAGCCGCTGAAAAAAACAGCATGGAAGGAAAAAGCGTTCACACAAAGACAGGTGTCAAAGTGTGAACGCTTTTTCTGTTTCAAGCATTATTGAATAGCTCGAAAATTTTGAATGCGATGGAAGGTGACGTAGTTATTATCGTGGAAGCTCTGCGCTCCGTTGAAGGCGGTTCTGGAAAGAAAAATCAGATCCTCACCGTCGAATTGGAAGGAGACGTATTGAAAGCCAACCAGCTTGGGATCCATATGGGTGTAGTCCAGCACGTCGGCAAAAAGCTCCCAATGAATCAGATCCTTGGAGCGAAGCAACGAAAGCAGGTTTCGCATCCCCGGTGTTTCGGGATTGTTAATTCTGGAGGCAAGCGAATAGTACGCGCGGCTCTCCTCATCCCACCGCACTTCAAATTTAGATAGATTTGCGGGGAATGAAACAAATTGCTTGAACGTTAATTTTTCCTCCGGATTTTCTGCGTTTGCAAGCAGAATAGGAGCAAGACCGTAGGCGGGTACGCCCTTATTGGTTGAATACCGCAGAAAATTGCCAATCTCCCCATCGGGAAGAACCACCGCATTGCCCTCAAGGAAGCCTCGGTTGTCTCCCTGCACCGCCCCCTCCCAGTTGGGGGAATAAACCAACGGATCGGTCATAAGCCAAGTGTTGGGATCCAAAAGATCGCCCTCGGCATCAGCAGACAGAAGGCAGGTGGCGTGTCCACCCGAAACGTGGGATCCATAATCAATACCTGTCCAAAGCCGTCCCTTCGCTTCAATGATGGGCATGGGCGCTCTGTGCCAACCGGGAATCTCCCTATGACAAGCGCCGCGGAAAAGAGCCGTGGGCTTTGAGAAGGTTTTGCCGCCATCGGAAGAACGACCGATCAGGATATCGCCATACTCGGTGGACATTCCCAGCATATAAACCTCCCCCTTGTGCAAAAAGAGGGATCCCCAAAAGCAAGGGAACAGCTCGGAATAATGATACCAGCTTTCGCCGTTGTCATCCGAACGGAAGATCAACGTAAGGTTTTGAGGCGCGCCCCCCTTGAAAACATCCATGGATGCCAGCAAATAGCCCTTCGGATGCTTCAGCAAGCAGGGAGAACAAAGATACTGCCCCGAAAAAGCGTATTTTTTGTCCTCGGGGTGAAGGTAGTTCACCACTGTCCCCGGAACAAAGCCGCTTTTCAAATAGCCAACCGCGCTCCGATCGGTATCATTTTCCACGTAGAAGGCATAGTCAATACCATCGGTCAGGTTGGTCAGCTCTGCCACGGCGGAGCTTGTTTCCCCCGAAAGCCACTCATCCTTCCCATCCTTTTTTTTCCAAAAATAACGAAAGGGACCTTCGGTTGGAGAACTCCAGAACACAAGCGCTCGACCCTCCATGGGGCAAATCCTATTGATATAGATACGGTCAGTTCCATGCACCGCAGGGCGGTATCGAGAATGACTCCATCGTACTTCTGCATTCATCCCGTTGTTTCCTTTCTATTGGCAAAATAAAATTTTTGCCCGATCTCCTCTTGGCTGTCAGCTTTAAAAAACTGCCGTGATCCATTCTCCGCGTAAATCCGCATGGAGCGCCGGATCACGGCAGTGCTTGTTTTATTTTTTTGACCCCTTAATCATGGCAAACATATCGTCCAATCCATCCGTTTCAGGCGACGACGGACGGCGAACGGGAGGTCTTTTGGGCGGCAGAGGCTTTGCTGCGGGGATTTTGGTAACCGACTCTGCGGGCGCAGGAGTCTCCTCGTTTTTGGGAACGCGGAAGGGTGACTCGGGGTTGGTTTTCACGGTTCTGCCCGCGCGCTTCTCATCCTCGGGCTTCTTTTCAAAACCCGTGGCAATGATGGTAATCCGCATTTCGTTTTCAAGATTCTCGTCAAAGGAAACGCCCCAAATGATGTTGGCATCGGGACTTGCCTCCTGCGTGATCAGAGCGGAAGCATAGTCCACATCCTCCAAGCCAACGTCGGGAGACACCGCCATACTGATGAGAATTCCCTTTGCTCCCTTAATGGAGGTTTCCAGCAGAGGGCTGGAGATCGCCTCCTTTGCGGCAAGCTCTGCCTTATCCTTACCCGTAGCGGCACCAACACCCATGTGCGCGTAGCCCGCGTTTGCCATCACGCTGGTAACGTCGGCAAAGTCCAGGTTAATAAAGCCCGGAACGTTGATCAGATCCGAAATACTCTGCACACCGCGACGCAGAACGTCGTCGGCAATGTTGAATGCATTGGAAAGCGTGATTTTTGCCGAAGAAATGAGCTTGAGGCGCTCATTGGGAATCACCACCAGCGAGTCAACGTACTGCGCCAGCTCGGCAATTCCCGCCTCCGCCTGCTTCATGCGAACCGGTCCCTCAAACTGAAAGGGCTTGGTGACGATGCCGATGGTGAGAATATCCATCTCTCTCGCCATTCTGGCAACAATGGGAGCAGCACCTGTTCCGGTTCCGCCGCCCATGCCTGCCGTGATGAAAACCATGTCGGTTCCCTCCAGAATCTCACGGATATCCTCAATAGACTCCTCGGCGGCTCTCGCGCCGATCTGGGGCTTCGCGCCCGCTCCGTAGCCTCTGGTAATTTTCTCTCCGATGATCACCTTGTTGGGAACCTCGGAATTCTTGAATGCCAGCTTATCGGTATTCAAGGCGTAGATTTCCACGCCCTGCACGTTGGCTGCCACCATGCGGTTCACGGCATTTCCGCCGCCGCCGCCAACGCCAATGATCTTAATCTTCACACCGCAATCGCTCACGGTGTTGTCATGCTCAAATAACATATCGCAACCCTTTCTCACTGTCCTTCTGTGGGACAGAGCTGTGTTCGGGCTTCCGCACACGGGAAACGCCCCCCTTCACGCGGAGGGAGGCGTCAACCGACGGTAATCCCGTTATGATATCAATTTTTCTTTCTGGTGTTCTTTACCATGTCGAGGATATCGTCGAACTCATCCTCGTCGGCGGGCTTGGGAGGCGCAGGTCTCACAGGGCGCACACCCGGCTTTGCGGGAGCAGGCTTCCGCCCCTCGGGAGCTGCCTTGGGAGCGGGAGGAATCGGCTTATCGGCGGGAACTTCCGCGGGAGTCTCCTTTTTGAAGGGAGAACCGGGGTTGGTCTTCACGCTCACACCGCCTCTCGCGGCATCCTCGGGCTTCTTCTCAAAGCCCGTGGCAATAATGGTGATCTTCATTTCGTCCTCAAGCTCGGGATCGAAGGAAACTCCCCAGATTACGTTGGCATCGGTGCTTGCCTCCTGAGAGATCAGGGTTGCGGCAAGATCCACGTCGTCCAGATTGACGTTCTCGGAAACAGCCATGCTGATGAGAATTCCCTTGGCGCCCTTGATGGAGGTTTCCAGCAGGGGGCTGGAAATCGCCTCTCTTGCAGCCTGCTCTGCCTTATCCTTACCCGTTGCGGAGCCAACACC
>SVSC01000120.1 GCA_015064525.1 Oscillospiraceae bacterium | reverse complement strand
TCTCAGCCGCAGTCGAACCCGTAGGGCGATGCGGAGCATCGGGATCTACGAAGGGAAAAGCAACTATCCGCCCGAGATCCTGCTCGGCTTTTGCCTCGCACTGCTTCGCAGTTCGACTTCGCAACCGCCTTGCGGTTTTGCTCCGCTCAGGATGACACGGGCGGGACTTTGCTTTATAGAAGATGTCATTTATTCCAAACTCGACCCTCATTTAGCGAAAATTCGTTTGTACCGTCCCCGAGAATGAAATTTTATCTGTTTCCAAAACAGTTCAAACAAACTAACATCGTGGAGCGTTTTGGGTGGTGGTACCAAAACGCTTGCGGTAGCTATTGTTCGGTGAGCGTACTGCAGATAGGCGGCATAAAACTATAGACCGAGCCGCCATGTATCACAAACTCCAAATCAACACCTACGGGAAGTTCTTGGAGGTGTGGAACCTTCTTTCAAGAAGGTTCCGCAATCCACTCTTTCCTTCCCAAACTAACATCGTGGAGCGGATGGGGTGGCGGGACCCAGCCGCTTGCGGTAGCTATTGCTTGATCAACGCACCGCAGATGAGCGGCATAAAACAAAAAGGAGTGCCGCTGTGTATCGCGACACTCCATAAAAATACTACGGGAAGTTCTTGGAGGCTTGGAACCTTCTTTCAAGAAGGTTCCAAAACCACCCTCTCCCTCCTAAACTAACTTACTGCCCAACGTAGGAAACGAACTCTGCTTTTTCGATGGTCACGGGATTCACGGGAGTGGTTCTCTCGGAGCTGAAGGGATTGGCTTTCACAACGCGGATGTTGGCGATGCCGTCCACGGTTGCCATGCCGCTCACCACCTTGCCGAAGCCTGCGTAGTCACCGTCCAGGAAGGTGCTGTCCTCATGCACGATAAAGAACTGGGAGGAGGCGGAGTCGGGCTTGTCGGAGCGCGCCATAGAGATCACGCCGCGGGTGTGGCTCAGGTCATTCTGGAAGCCGTTGGAGGAAAATTCTCCCTTGATGTTTTGGGAGGAGCCTCCGGTGCCGTCGCCCTTGGGATCGCCGCCCTGAATCATAAAGCCTTTGTAAACGCGGTGGAAGGTAAGACCGTTGTAAAAGCCCTCGCCCACCAGCTTTTTGAAGTTGGCAACGGTTTCGGGCGCCACGGTGTCGTAAAGCTCCACAATGATCTCGCCCTCATGCTTCTTGTCGTTTGCGTCGGTGTAGGTCACGGTAAGGCGAACGAAATTGGTTGCGGCTTCGGATGCTTGGTAGTTGGGGTCGGTTCCATCCTTCACAACGCCTCCGCAGGCAGACACCATCATGCCAATGCCCGCCAACAGCAGGACTGCGGCAAGGGTGATCAGCAGGGTTCTCATTGCCAAGCGATTTTGCGCGGCGGTCTTTTGCGTTTGATTTTCCATGTTTTGATCCTCCATTTCAACGTATCTACATTATTGTAGCAAAAAACAAGGACTTTGTCAAGGATTTCGAGGAAAATGAGAAATATTTTCTTCCTTTGTCGGATACTATAAATATCGGTATATCACCGAAATGAAGAAAGAGGGGGAATGCGCCATGGGAGAGATCAACTGGCAAAAATGGGCGTCGGTTGCCATCACGGTGGCGGCGGGGGTGGCGGCAACGCTGCTGGGACTGCGAGTCGTGCTGGGATGTCTGCTGCCCTTTCTTTTGGCGTGGGCGCTGTCTCTGGGCATCACGCCGCTGTCTTGTCGGGTGGCTCTTTGGTTTCGTCTTCCGCAAAAGCTGTGCGCCGCCGTTCTCTTCACGGCGGTGCTTTGCGGCGGAGTGCTTCTGCTGGGCTCCGCCGTTCATCGCTTGCTCTCGGAATTGGAGGAGCTTCTCTCCCGCTTGGCGGAGGTGGGAGTTCCTTCCATCAACGGTGAGGTGGACTACTTTGAAGTTCTTTCCCAACGGATTCCCGTTTTGGAGCGCTTGGAGGCGAATCAGCGGGAATCGGTTCTGCGAGAGAACGTGAACCGTGCCATCTCCCGTTGGATCGACGATCTGTTAGCCTCTCTGCAGGAGCGTGTTCCCGAGGTGGCGGCAAGGCTACTTTCCGCTATCCCCTCGGTGTTGTTGTTTCTTGCCGTCACGGTGATCGCCGGCTTCTATTTCTGCATGGATCGGCAGGGGATCGAGGCGGCGCTGAGTGCTTGTCTTCCCAAGAGCGTTCAGCGGCGGCTTCCCGCTCTTCGCGGGCGGGTCAAGCGGCTTTCGGGGCGCTATCTTCGCGCCTATCTGCTCCTGCTGCTTCTCACGCTGGCGGCGGTCTTTTTGGGGCTAACGGTGTTGCGGGTGGAGTATGCCTTTCTTTTGGCAACGGTGATCGCCGTGGTGGATCTATTGCCGGTGCTGGGAGTGGGAACCGTGTTGCTCCCGTGGTCGGCTTTGGAATTGATCCGTCGGGACTACCGCTTGGGGGTGGGGCTGTTGGTGCTGTACCTTGCCGTCACCCTTCTGCATCAGGTTCTGGAGCCTCGCTTGGTGGGGAAAAGTCTCGGCTTGCACCCTCTCCTCACCCTTGCCGCAGGCTACGCGGGCTTCCGTTTGTTCGGCGTGGTGGGCATGGTGTTGGGACCATTTTTCGCGCTGGGAATCAGGGGGCTGGGTACGTTCCTGCGGCAGGAAACCGACGCTTGACCGCTTTTTAAAGAGGGATTTGCTTTTTTCGGAGAGAAAAAAGGAAAAGCGCATTGCTTTTTTGAGGGATCTGTGGTATAATATTCCAAAACGGTTCCAACGGTACGGTTGTTTCAACCGTTCGCTATGCCCGAGCGGCGGGCAATTGACGGCAGGAAAGGAGAAACGAATATGCGGATCCTGATTTTAACCGCCAACACGGTTGGCGGTCACAATACAACCGCCATGGCATTGAAGGAGCAGCTGGACAGGATGGGCACGGAGAGCGAGATCTTCGATATCCTCACGCTGACCCCCGAAAATATGTCGCATTTTATCAGTTGGGGACATTCCTACGTTTATAAGCGGTTTCCCAAGCTCTTCGGCGGCACCTATCGCTTTGAGGAGCGTCATTCTCCCAAAAAAATGTACGCCTACTGCGCCAAGGGAGCGGTGGGACTGCAGGAAAAGTTGCTTTCGGAGTGCTTTGATGCGGTAATCTGCGTTCACGTGTTTCCCGCGCTTACCATGACCGAGGTGCGTCGCGCCTACGGAAATCTCATCCCCTTCTATTTTGTTGCCACCGACTATACCTGTAGCCCGGGGGTTGCCGAAATCAACGCCGACGGCTACTTTATTCCCCACAGAATGCTGCTTGGTGATTTTGTTCGCGCCATGATCTCCGCCAACAAGCTCTATGCCACGGGCATTCCCGTGATGAGCGAGTTCTATTCCGTGGTGGATCGGCAGGAGGCGCGGCGCGCGCTGGGGCTTCCCGAGGAGGGGCGGATCATGCTGATCAGCTGTGGAAGCATGGGGTGCGGCGATATGGAAAAGCACGCGCTGGAACTATGCAACCGATTGCCCGGCGACACCCATCTGGTGGTGCTGTGCGGCAAAAACCAAGCGCTCTACGCCGATCTGGAGCGGTTTGCCTCCACCCGTATGACGGTGGTGGGCTTTTCCGAGCAGATTGCGCTGTATATGTCCGCGGCGGATCTCTACCTCACCAAGCCGGGCGGTTTGATGACCACCGAGGCGATCGTGAAGCGGCTTCCCATGGTGTTTGTGGATGCCGTTCGCGGATGTGAGACCTACAATTATGAATTTCTCACGCGACATGGGGTTGCCGAGGGAGGAAAGAGCTGGCAGGGCGCCATTGAAGCCTCCTGTCGGTTGCTTGCCGATCCAAAGGCAATTGAGGAGCTGCGGGGGGCAATGGATAGTTTTCTGCCTCCTGCCGCCGCTGAGCAGATCTGTCGCTGGGTGATGAAGCGCTGAAAAAAAGCGATAAGTCCGAAAAAGGATCCGATGATATCGTTTGGCCGCCGACCGGCAGGTTTCTCTTGACAGTCGGCGGCTTTTCGTTTATAATATGGGTGAGAATACCGCAAAAGGAGGTGCGCGAAATGCCAACGGTAACCGAAAAATCCCCCGTCACGGTCTTGCCCGGAGTGGGAAGGGTGCGCGCGGAGTGCTATGCCAGGCTGGGGATCACCACGCTTGGGGAGCTGTTGTCTCATTACCCCAGGGCTTATGAGAACCGCGGAGAGATCCGTTTGCTGCGGGATGCCCGTGCCGATGCCAAAACCGCCGTGATCCTCACCGTTGCCACCGAGCCGAGGTGCGTGCGTCTGCGGAGCCGTAAGAGCTTTCTCAAGTTTCGCGCCTTCGACGAAAGCGCCTCCTGCGAGATCGTTTATTTCAATCAGGATTATCTGCGGGATAAATTCACCGTTGGGTCGGAGTTCCGCTTTTGGGGACGCGTGGAGCGGGTTGGCAGGAATGGGCTTTCCATGTCCTCGCCCATCGCAGAGCCCTATGCCCCCGGGGTTCCCCTGAAGCGGCTTTGCGCCGTTTGGAGATTGACCGACGGGTTGAGTCAAAAGCAGGTGGAGCGGGACGTGACCGCCGCCCTGGAGCTTTTGGCGGGGGGGAGCGAGGATCCTCTGCCCGCCGCACTTTTGCGTCGCAGAAATCTCTGCACGCTGGCGTTTGCCGAGCGGAACATTCATCTCCCCGCCGACCCGCGGGATCTGACGATCGCGCGCCGTCGGCTGGTGTATCAGGAGTTTTTCGATTTTTCTCTGGGAGCCACCATGCTGCGTAGCCGCGCCGCCACCCACACCGCTCCCCCCTGCGCCGAGGGCTCTGTGAACCGATTGCTTCGGCAGCTGCCCTACAGCCTCACGGGGGCGCAGGCGCGCGCCGTTGAGGAGATCCGAAGGGATCTGGCAAGAAGCGTTCCCATGGCAAGAATGGTGGTTGGTGACGTTGGCTGCGGAAAAACCGTGGTTGCCGCCGCCGCTATGCTGATTGCCGTGCAAAGCGGCAGGCAGGCAGCTCTGATGGCGCCCACCGAAATTCTGGCGCGCCAGCATTACAAGGAGCTGTCCGACTATTTCACAAGACTGGGAATTTCCTGCGCCCTGCTGATCGGCGCCTCCACCGCAAAGGAGAAGCGGGAGATCAAGGCGGCGCTTTCGGCGGAGGATCCGCAAAAGCGCCTGCAGGTGGTGATCGGAACGCACGCGCTTCTTTCCGATGGGGTGGAATTTGCAGCCCCCGGGCTGGTGGTCACCGACGAACAGCACCGCTTTGGCGCGGGACAAAGGGCGTTGCTCTCCCAAAAGAACGGCTATGCCCATCTGCTGGTGATGAGCGCCACGCCCATTCCGCGGTCTCTGGCGCTGGTGCTGTACGGCGACATCGAGCTTTCCCGCATCGACGAAATGCCTCCGGGCAGACAGCGGGTGGATACCTTTGTTGTAGACGAATCCTATCGCGACCGTCTCAACGGCTTTATTGAAAAGCAGGTGGAGGAGGGAGGACAGGTGTACGTGGTCTGCCCCTCCGTGGAGGAGCAGGAGGTTGCCGAGGACGAGGTTGCCTTGAGAGAGCTGGACAGCAACGGGCTTGCGCATACAGAGGAAAAGCCGACTCTCAAGGCAGCCGTGGCGTATGCCGCCGAGCTTGCGGAGCGTTTCCCGCGTTACGGCGTGGCTTTCCTGCACGGTAGGCTGAAAAGCAAGGAAAAGGACGAGGTGATGAGGCGGTTTGCCGACGGTGAGGTGCAAATTCTGGTTTCCACCACCGTGATTGAGGTGGGTGTGAACGTTCCCAACGCCTGCCTGATGATCGTGGAGAATGCAGAGCGCTTCGGGCTTTCTCAGCTCCATCAATTGCGCGGACGGGTGGGACGCGGCAAGCGGAAGTCCTACTGTGTGTTGGTTGCGGGTGGAGAAGGGAAGCTTTCCGAGTCTGCGCGCGGGCGCTTGCAGGTGATGCGAACCACCTACGACGGCTATGCCATTGCCGAGCAGGATCTGGCGCAGCGTGGCCCCGGCGACTTTCTCGGCAACGGAGAGGCGGTTCGTCAAAGCGGCGCTCTCTGCTTCCGCATTGCCAACGCCGCCGAGGATACGGGAATTCTCACGCAGGCTGCCGAGGATGCGCGCGCCTTGCTGCGCGAGGATCCCTCCTTGCAGAGCTACCCGCTTCTTGCCGAACGCGCCCGCGCCATGTTTACTCAGCGCGATGGGCTGATCAGCTAACGGGGACCCTGCACGGGTTCCCGTGCGCTCCGATCGGCTTGGAGGAAGCGTATTCCCGAAAACATAAAAGACGGTTGCCCGATCCCCGTTGGGGAGGGCAACCGTCAGCTTGCTGAAAAAGGGGTTAGCACTATCATTTTGACGAAAAGTTTTCGCCCGCCTTTTTCAAAAGGCGGCGCGGTGGAGGGCGCGGAGCCCTCCTCGCCCGTCGCAACGGGCGAAATTCCCCTAATCGGCGTTTCTT
>SVSC01000119.1 GCA_015064525.1 Oscillospiraceae bacterium | reverse complement strand
TTTTGCGGTTTGGCGTTTGCAGAGCCCAGTCGGGATGCGCGCGGAAAAGATCGCTGTTGCGGGAGACCATTTCCGGCTCGAACCAGATACCGAACTTCATTCCCAAATCGTTCACGCGCTGTGTGAGCTTTCCGAGCCCGCCCTTCAGCTTCTTTTCGTTCACAAACCAGTCGCCCAGTCCCGAGGTATTGTTGTCGCGCACGCCGAACCAACCGTCGTCCAAAACCAGCATTTCAATACCCAATTCGGAGGCGGTTTTGGCAATGTCGTAGATCTTCTCCTCGTCGAAGGTGAAGTAGGTTGCCTCCCAGTTGTTGATGAGGATCGGGCGCTTTTTGGTTTTCCAAGGACCTCTGCACAAGCGGTTGCGATAGAGCTTGTGGAAGATGCGGCTCATTCCGCCAAGCCCCTCGTTGGAATAAACCATCACAGCTTCGGGGGCGGTGAAGCTTTCGCCGGGCTCCAGATGCCATTGGAAGCCCTCGGGATTGATTCCCATCAGCACGCGGGCGCCGCCGTCCGAGTCCATTTCGGCGGACGCCAGGAAGTTGCCTGTGTAAACCAGATTAAAGCCGTAGGCATCGCCGCTTTCCTCGGTGGCGTTGTGGGAGCAGAGGGCAATGAAAGGATTGTGGGCGTGGGAGGAGCAGCCTCTCTTGCTGGCAACCGACTGGGTGCCGTGAAGCAGAGGAGCCCGTTCCACGGTTCTCTCTCTGCCCCAGTTGCCCCAAAGATGAATGAAATCCATTCCCGAGGCGTCGTGAAAATCCACGCAGGTGCTAAGCACTCTTTGCAGTTCCATGGGCTCGTTTGAGCGGTTGCGAACCGTCACGTGGCGGGTCATGGCACCGTAAACGTTGTAAACGGTGTAGAACAGCGTTACCTCCGCGCCGCTGGTGGGATCCGAGCAGAGCAGCTCCAGCGTGTCTGCCTCGCTGTCATCCTCCACGTAGGTGGCGGGCTGACCCTCAATGCGGGGCTTGCCCGCGTAGATCTTGTGGGAGACGTATTGAATGTTGGTATCTGCCGTTCCCGAGGAGCGGAGGATCGAAAGCGCGCTGCCTCGGAAGTCGCCGCAGCCGTTGCAGGAATACTCAAAGCGGAGAACGTCGCGGCTGAAATAAGGAGACGCGTCCATTTCCACGCTGGGGCAAACCGAGGCGTGACGGCAGGTGAGGGCGAGGTAGCTCAGATCGGTGTCCGAAATGGGCGCTCCGTAGTAGAGGTGAAGCAGGGAATCGAATTGACCGATCCCAAGAGCATAGCTTGAGGTGGGGGTGTCTAACTTAAACACCTTGTTTTGCGCGTCGAATTGAATGGGCATGGAAGAATCCTCCTTTGTGTTTGCGTGTATCTATGCATTAGAATTTTCGTTTTGTTCGTTTTTGGCGTTGCTTCCCGAAATGGGAGGACGGATCTGATCCGGAATTTCCGAGTTTTGTTTTTTCACGCGGATGAGGTAATCATGGGGGCTGGTTCCGGTTTTCTTTTTGAAGGCGCGGGAGAAGGAGGGATAGTCTTTATAGCCCAACTGAAGCGCCAGTGATTTGAGGCTGGATTCTCCCGCCTCAATGCGGATTTTTGCGGTGCGGATTCGATGCTCAACCACGTATTGCTGGGGGAGCATCCCGGTTTGTGCCGAAAAGATCAGGCTAAAATGCTTGCGGGAAAAGCCCAGGGAGTTTGCAACGTTTTCCACCGAAAGACCGTAGGAGGTCTGTTCCCACATCCGCTTCGCAAGAGAGACGTATTTTTCGTAGGCGTGATGCTTGGAGGGAAGCCCCGCGTGCGGCAGACTTTGCTTGTGGTAGGACATCAATTCGTAGAACCTTCCCATGAAAAAGCAATGGGGATCCTGGAGCCCCATGCGAAAATGCAGCATGGATTCCAGAATGTCGGTCATTTGCTTTTCAAAGCGATAGGGGAAAACATCCTGCTCCTCCTTTAAGCCGAATACCGAGGGAGAGAGGGATTCCGGATGCTTGAGCATGATCCAATAGAATCGCAGGGGGTTTTTGGGATTGGTGCAAAGCGTGTGGGAGCGATTGCGGAAAGCAATGGCGCAATCGCCTCGCTTGATGGGCTTATCATTAAAGGTGCCTTCTCCCCCCACCACGTAGTGAATGATCATGTGGGCGGGGAACACGCGGTTGATCAGCGCCTTTTCCGGATCGGAGATCTCATAGCCCACCGAATAAACGTGCAGATTTTTTTCCTCCTCCTCTGCCTGTGTGAGAAACACAATGTTTTTGCAGCAGGGCGTTCCCGCGGGGAGCGTGTCGAATTGCTCGGGACCTTCAAAATACTCAAACGGGGAGAATTCGGAGGTCTGGCGGACATAAGAACAAATCATAGGGAACCTCACAAATGTGCTTCGTATTTGTTTAACAATATTATATAATATTTCATTTGGAAAGTCAAGACAAAATGCTAACCTTTTTTCGGAAAAAGTACTTGACAAACGGTTCGTGGTGTGGTAAAGTTAGATGGAGCGGTTTTTCCGCCATATCCCGAAAGGAGTATTGGAAGCATGGAGAAGGCAGAACCCTTATATATCAGCTATCGAGAGAGCTTTTCCAAGAATTTTTATATGCCGCAGTCTCCCATTGTGGGAGCGCCCGTTGTGATCACGGAGGTGCTGTGCGCAAGGGATCTGGAGCTTCTTTCCTCGGAGAAGCCTCCTCAGAACGTGATCCTCCATCTGAATGAGTTTTTAAAGGTTGTGGACGGCGAGGGAGAAGAGCTGGAGCCTCTCTTGTCGGTTTTGAAGCGGTGCGGTCGCACTCTGCCCGTTTTTTATCTTGACAAGATTGGCACAGCCTGCAAGCTTGCATCGTTTTTGGACTATCACCGTATTGCCGACGCGCAGCTTTGCGTTGCCTATGATCAAAGAGACATTCTGCACTTTGCCGCTCAGCGGATGCCGCTTCTGCGGGGAATGCTGGATTGCCGTGGGGAACGACTGCCTGAGGATATTGCCGATATCATTTCCGAAGTTGTGGGCAATGGGGCGGTAAACGTGATCCTTTCCCCCGAGCATTGCTCCGGGGATGCGGTGCATAAGCTCCAACAGCGCTTTGTTCACGTTAACTGCCCTGCCGATGAGAGCGGGATCGACGAGATCGCCGCGAGAGGCGTGAACGGAATTCTTTCGTCGGATCCCTCGGCGTGCTACGCGTTCTATGAAAAATTCCCCGAAAACAGCTTTCTGCGCCGCCATAATCTTTACGCGCACAAGGGCTTCCAGAACAACGGAATGTTCTCGGAGAATACCATCACGGGTGTGGTTGCCGCGGCGGAATACGGCTTCGACGGCGCCGAGATTGACGTAAAGCTCACCTCCGACTGTCAGCCTATCGTTATGCACAATCTGAACACCAAGGGGCTGTTCGATTGTGAGGAAAGGATCATTGAGGAAACGCCCTATGCCGAGCTGGCTCCGCTGCGCCGTATCGGCTTTCCGGAGGAGGGAGTGGATCTTTTTGAGGATCTGATGCGCGCCATGAAAAAATATCCCGACTGTCCTGTTCTGATCGAGTTTAAGCCTCACGCCAAATATAATCGGGTGGAGGAAATGGTTTCAAGAGTGGGGCGAATTCTCTCCGATCCCGAAACCCAGTCGCATTGCTTTGGCATTATGGGCGCCTTGACACCGGGGCTGGACTACGTTCGGAAGCAGCTTCCCGGATTGCCTTTGAGCCATTGCGAATCGGTGAAGCTGGCGCCTCCCCAAAATCGCGTTGAGGCGGAGGATCGCCTCTACCGTATCGCTTTTCTCACGGCAGGCTGGGTTGCGGGCTACAACTGTGAGGACGTGATGATCAACCGCACCTTTTATGAATATGCCAAAATGAGAGGGCTCACCGTGTTCCCGTGGTCCCGCAGCTGGACGATGGCGCCCAGCCTTTGGGAAAACAACGGTGTTGCCTGCGACGCAACCTTCCTTTCGGGCTTTGATTCGTGGACAACCGACCACGGCGATATGTATCTCCATCTTCCCGTAAAGCTTTCGGCAGGGGAGAAAATCCCCCGCGAGATCGAGGCAGGCGCAGAGATTTTTCCCATGGGAGAGGCGAGCTACCGCAACGGAAGCTGTTCGGAAATCGGAACGGAGCTTTTGGTTCTCTCGGGAGAATGGGAGAGAGGAGAGAGCGGCGGCTACCGTTTCCCGCAAAAGGGAGCGGTTCGCGCGATGCTGTCTCTGCCCTTGGAGCTTCATTTTGGTGATGTTTATCGCATCTACTCCCAGCCCTTTACCATTGAGGTGAAATAACCGTTTTATCGAAAAAGTCACTCCTCGGCGGCAAAAATCCGCCGAGAAGTGACTTTTTATGTTCGAAACTGCGAACCGATCGAAGTTCTGTTCGATATATTGAACGGAGTTGTTTAAAATTTATGATTTTGAAGAAGTGTTTTTTCCTTTATAAACAAAAAAACTTTTTTTGGAAAAACTTTGTTGACATTTTATAAAAAATAAAGTATAATTAACGTGACTTCAAAGATGGAAAATGTTTGATGATTGTTCGGAATTCCGAACGAAATTGAAAAGGAGAACCATGAACACAGCGATCAAAAGAGCCCTGCAGGTGATGGAATACCTGACGGTGGAGGGAAACCGAGAGGGCGACGGTGTCAGCACCATCGGGAGATTACTGAATATCCCCAAGAGCAGCGCCTTCGACGTTTTGGAGACGCTGACCGAATTGGGGTATCTTGAGCGTTCCGACAGCAAACGGTATCGCATTGGAAGCAAGGCGGCGTATCTTGGGTTAGAGATCATGGCGGGGCATCCGTTTTTGGATTGCGCGCACAGGCATCTGGACTTGCTCTGTCGGGACACGGGCTTCACGGCATTGGCGGGGCTGGAATTCGGTTCCAATCTGGTGATTGCCGATAAGGTGTCCTCACGGGACGCTATGGAAATCGCGGGCGGTATCGGAACCGTTAAGCCCATCCATATCACGGCGCTGGGGAAGGCGATTCTTTCCTGCTATCCCGATTCCTACATTACTTCCGTGATGGGCTCGAATTGCTACGTTTCCTACACCCGTAACTCCATTGTCAATCCTCATCAGCTGTTTAATAATATTCGGAAAATCCGAAAAAACGGTTTTGCGGTGGATAATTTTGAGGAAAACGAATACGTTTACGGAATCGCGGCGCCTGTATTTGATTCCATGCATCGCGTATGCGGAGCGGTTGGAATTTCCGCCTTTGTGAATGAGATCCGAAGCGCGGATTTGGAGGCAATTGCCGCAAGGGTGATGGAATGCGCCGCCGCGATCACGGAGGAGCTGAGGCGCTTTGCCGTGGAGTAACAGTGAACAATCAATGCTGCAGTATATAAGGAGAGAAAAATGGCAATCGATTTTAACCCCATCATGGGAGAAGAGTGTGACAAGGAAGATGCAATGCATCCCCCGAAAATCGTTTTTGAGATTCCCGAGCAGGCGCTGAACGCCAACCGTTGCTTCCAGGGTATCCCCACCTTGGAGCGTACAAAAAAGGGGAGAATTCTGTTCGCCTTTTACACGGGCACCGAGGACGAGGGCATTGGAAACTACGTTCCGCTGTTCCTGCGCGAGCCCGATTCCAACGGGAGCGAGGAAGCATATCTTCTGGTCATGCCCTCCAATCCCGAAACTTGCCGCGTGTATGATCCCTGCCTGTGGTTTGATCCGCAGGGGCGCCTGTGGTTCTTCGTTGCGCAAAGCTATACCTATTACGACGGCAGATGCGGCGTTTGGGCAATGGTTTGCGAGAATCCCGATGCCGAGCGCCCGACATTCAGCGAGCCCCGTCGCATTGCCAACGGAATTATGATGAACAAGCCCATCGTTTATCAGGGAGATTGGTTGCTCCCCTGCGCGATTTGGGATAAATTCAAGTCTACCTATAACTGGATCCCCAACGAGCGCTTTTCCAACGTGTATATTTCCAAGGACAACGGCAAGAGCTTCCGTCTGCTTTCGGGCGTGGACTACCCCGATCGTTACGTTGACGAGCATATGATGGCGGAGCTGAGCGACGGCAGGATTCTGATGCTGATCCGCGGCAAGCACGGCATTGGAATGTCGATCTCCGCCAACGGCGGAAAAACCTGGAGTCTCCCCGAGGACAGCGGCTTGGGCGGCCCCTGCTCCCGCTTCTGCTTCAAGCGCCTGAAAAACGGCAGGCTGCTGCTGGTGAACCATTGGAAATTCGAGCAGAGAAATAATCTGACTGCCATGCTTTCCGAGGATGACGGAAAAACCTGGAAGGGATATCTCATGATTGACGAGCGCCCCAACGTCTCCTATCCCGATGCGGTGGAGGCGGAGGATGGCTCAATCTACATCATCTATGACCATGAACGCTACAAGGCGAAGGAAATTCTGATGGCAAGGGTCACCCAGGAGGACATTCTGGCAGGTCAGCTGATCACGCCCTCCTCGGTGTTGCGAATTGTC
>SVSC01000118.1 GCA_015064525.1 Oscillospiraceae bacterium | reverse complement strand
ATCACGTTTTCGGGTCTGTTCCACACGATGTCGCCGTACTCGTTAAAGTTTTTGCTGTTGTAAACCCCCGTGGGATCGGGACTTTCGCTCAAAAAGTAGCCGAGCTTGTCAACTCCGTGTCTCCAAAGCCCTCCAAAGAGAGAGAGAACGGTGTCGGCATCGAATTTGAAGGCAAGCGAATAATTGCCGTCGATCGCCTCCAGTGTGTTTTTCGAGCTGAAATACATGGAAAGCGTTTGAGGGTCCAACTCCGGAGCGAGAACCACAATATCGCCCTCGCTGATCTCATCGCGGGATAGCTCCATCATCGCTCTGGTGCCGATGGCGGCGTAGAGACCGAAGTTCACAACGGGCATTTGAAGCTGCTCCTCGAGCTTTTGGCAGTCGAGACCGAATGCCACCGAGGATCCGCCAACGATCACCAGCTTCGGCTCCTCAATCGTTGCAAGCCGTTCGTACTTTTCATCAAGCGCGCCAACAAAGGTGTTGGAAAACTGGCTCGGCAGCAGAACCGTGGAGGCAAAAAGGAGAAGCATGGGGGAAAGGATGGCGAGAACCGCCGTTACCGCCGATATAATATATTTTCTTTTTTTCATATGTATCTCCTTATCGGTGGCAATGTCAGAATTGGAAGTAGATGAAGGTGCTGGTCATATCGTTGGCAAGAAGGAGCATCCAGCAGAACATCACGATCCAAACGAAATAAACGAACGAGCCGTTTTTGGTGAGAACCGAGGAGCCGTCCGCCTCGTCGCCGTAAACGAGAAGCTTGTCGATCATGATGAGGGTCAGGATCGAAAGCATTGTTGTCAGGATTGCAACGGCGTCAAGTCCCATAGTCGCCAGCGTTTGAGAAAGTCCCTCCCCCTGTCCGCTGAACAGCCGACCGAGAAGAACGGTTGCTTCCCCCATGGAATTTGCTCGGAAGAAAAGCCAGGCGAAGCAGACGAGAAGAAACGTGACAACACGTCTGGTCCAAACAACGCCAAGGCTCTTTTCGCTGAGACCGACCTTTGCGAGAAGCGCGTTTCTTTTCTTGATGGTGAGAACGCCGACGATCTGATAGATGCCATGGATCGCACCCCAAATTACAAAGGTCCACGCGGCGCCGTGCCACAGACCCGAAACGAGGAACACGATCAGAAGATTCATAAGATGACGCGGTCTTGCGCAGCGGCTTCCGCCCAGCGGGAAGTAGAGGTAATCCTTGAACCAGGTGGAAAGCGAAATATGCCATCTCGACCAGAATTCCTTAATGGAGGTTGCCAGGTAGGGATGATCGAAGTTTTTCATCAAGCGGATGCCCATAACGCGCGCGCAGCCGATGGCAATATCGGTATAGCCCGAGAAATCGCAGTAGATCTGAACGGCGAAAAGCATCGTTGCAATCAGAATTCCGATCGCGGAGGCGGCTTCAACGTTGTTGAACACCGCGTTCACGTAAACCGAAATCAGATCGGCAACGCAAATCTTTTTGAAAAAGCCCACCAGCATATGCTTGGCGCCCTTCACGGCGTTTTCGTTTGACCACCTGTGCCGCTCCCTCAGCTGAGGAATCAGATTGTTGGGGCGTTCAATGGGACCCGCAACGAGCTGCGGGAAGAAGGAGACGAAGAGGGCGTAGAAGAAAAAGTTGCGCTCGGGCTCAACGTCGCCGCGGTAAACGTCGATCACGTAGGAAAGGGTTTGGAAGGTGTAAAAGGATATTCCAACGGGGAGCAGGAGATTCAATTCAAAGCTCGAAGCCTGACCGCCGAAGAGGGCAATGAGCCCCGTAACGCTTCCCGAGAGGAAGTTAAAGTACTTATAAAAGAAGAGAACGCCGAAGCAAATCAGGAGCGTTGCGGTCAGCCAAAAGCGACGAACCGCCCGATTTTTCGATCGGTGAATGATGTTTGAGGCGATCCAGGAGATCAGCGTTGTGCCGAAGATCAAAACAACCAGCTCGGTTTGATAGCACATATAGAAGAAGTAGCTGGCGATGAGAAGCATCGGCCAAACCAGCTTCCTCGGCAGGAGAAAATACAGAAGCGCAACAATGGGGTAGAAGAGGAGAAATTCCCAGGAATTAAAGGTCATACCTCGTCCTCCTTATCCGAAGCCTTTGCGCGGCAAAGCTCCTGCTGCGCAAAGGCAAGCGCGGTGTAAACAAAGATGGAAACAACGTAGAACAAAAGCGCCTCATCAACCTCCGCTCGTTGCCACATCAGCAACGCAAGTGACGCAATATGTAGCCCAATGTTCACGTAATTGATGACTTTTGATAGGATCCCCGGCAAAAAGATTGCCAAACCGTGCAATACGCAAGCAACAATGATAGCGGCGAGCAGCAACGGATTTGTGAAAATGATCATAAATCCTCCTTAATTATCAATTATCGGCGAAAGCTGTTTTGTTGCGCCTTTTCTATATTATACCTTATCCTGCCAAATGAAGTCAAGTGCTTTCAAAAAAACGCGAAGCTTTTTTTGAAACAATTTTTGAAGCCGTGAATCGGTCGGATAGGTTTTATATTTTTTCTGTAAAAAAGCAGGACAGCGCTTTTTCGGGGCAAGAGTGGCGTAGCGGATTTGCGCGGTGTTGCCTCAAGGGGTTGCTTTCCTACGAGCTTGATGGGTGCGGAGGTTATTGTTTGCACTGCGGAATTTTGCGTATAGCCGCGTTCTTTTCGAAAACAAAGAAAGCGACAGCTCAATCCATTTCGGGAAACAGCTGTCGCTTTTTTGCGGGGGATTTTATCTTTTTTAATCAAACGTCGATATCCTTCATGTAGCGATGTCCGTTTTCGGTGATAAACACCTTGCGGGCAGGGAGATTGTCACCGAGAAGGGTGTCGAACATAAATTCGGTTTGTGCCACATCGGCGGGGGACACCGAAATGAGACGTCTCGTTTCGGGGTTCATGGTGGTTTGCCACATCATTTCGGGCTCGTTTTCGCCCAGTCCCTTGGAGCGTTGGAGGGTGTATTTTTTGTTCCCCAGCTTTTTCAGGATCTCTGCCTTCTCGAATTCATCGTAGGCAAAGAAGGTTTCGTCCTTGGTGGTGATCTCAAACAGCGGGGATTCGGCAATGAACACCTTATGCTCCTTGAGCAGAGTGGGAAGCAGGCGGTAGAAGATGGTGAGCAGCAGGGTGCGGATCTGGAAGCCGTCCTCGTCGGCATCGGTGCAGATGATGATCTTGGACCAACGCAGATTTTCCAGCTTGAAATCGTTCATGGCATCCTGCTTTTTGCTGTCGGATTTTACCTTTCCCTTCACCTCAACGCCGCAACCGAACACACGGAGCAGATCCAGAATGATCTCGTTTTTAAAGATCTTGTCGAAGTCACTCTTGAGGCAGTTCAGGGTTTTTCCGCGAACGGGAATGATTGCTTGGAATTCGGCGTCCCGTCCCAATTTACACGACGTGAGAGCGGAATCTCCCTCCACAATGTACAGCTCGGCGCGGGTGACGTCCTTGGTGCGGCAGTTCACAAATTTTTCCACCCGATTGGCAACGTCAATGGGGTTGGTGATGTTGGGCATTTTACCGCCCTTTCGGATTCTGTCCGCTGCCTCGCGAGAGCGCTTGTTGGTTAGCGCCTGCTTTGCAATTTTTTCGGCCTCCTTGGGATGCTCCACGAAGTAGTTCTTTAAATTTTCCTTCATGAAAGCGGTAAGCTCTTTTTGAATAAAGCCGTTTTTCACAGCCTTTTTGGTTTGGTTTTCGTAGGAGGAAAGGGTGGAGAAGCTGTTGATCACCAGTGCCAGAGAGTCAGCCACGTCGCTGAAAAGAATGGTGGTCTCGCCCTTTTTATAGAGGCCCGCGGCTTCGATATACTTGTTCAGCGCAAAGACAAACGCCGTTTTCGTTGCGGTGTCGTGAGAGCCGTCATGCTCCAAAAAGCTGGAGTTGTGGTAGAACTCAATGAAGGGCGCGTCGTTGGTAAAGCAGAAGGTAATGTCTCCCTTGAGCTTATAGTCCTCCTTATCCTCACGGTCGCGTCCGCGCGCCTCCAGATGCCAGAAAACAGGAGCTGTGAAGGCGGTGCTTCCAACGCGCTCTGCCAGATAGTCGGAGATTCCGTTCACATAGTGGAAATTCTGCTCGGAGAAGCTGCCGTCCTCCTGCTCCAAAAGGAGAATGAAGTTAACCCCCGCGTTTGCCACCGACTGGCGACGGAGCGTTTCCGCGTAGAATTCGTGGGGGATGTTGATATCGGTAAAGACCTCCAGATCGGGCTTCCAATGCACCGAGGTTCCGGTTCTTTTGCCGTCCTTTTTGGTTAAAGGGCGCTCGCAAAGCTCCCCCTGCACCTCGCCCTGACGGAAGGAGATACTGCGCTCCGTGGTGCCATCATAGGAGCGAACGGTCATGAATTCCGAGCTGCACTGGGTGGCGCAGGCGCCCAGCCCGTTAAGGCCGAGGGAATACTCATAGGCGGAGTCTCCCGAGTTGTTGTCGTACTTGCCGCCTGCGTAAAGCTCGCAGTAGATCAAATCCCAGTTCCAGCGCTGCTCCGCCTCGTTCCAGCCAAGGGGAACACCGCGCCCGTAGTCATCCACCTGAATGGAAAGATCGCGGTAAACGGTCACGCGGATCTCGTTTCCGTGTCCCTCGCGGGCTTCATCCACGGAGTTGGAAAGGATCTCAAAAAAGGAGTGCTCGCAGCCCTCCAAGCCGTCCGAGCCGAAGATCACGGCGGGGCGTTTTCTCACGCGGTCGGCGCCCTTGAGGGCCTTGATGCTTTGGTTGTCGTATTGTTGTGCCTTTTTCTGTGCCATAGCGTGGGCTTTTCCTTTCTTCTTCAATCGTCTTTTTTCTCACACCTTACATTATACCAAAAAAAATTCCGTTTGAAAAGGGGGCAAATGAGATTTTTTTGAAAACTTTTGTAAAAAATCTTCGGTAGCTATTGCAAGTTGAGGCAAAAAGAAATATAATATAGGTGTAAACGGAACAATCTCGCTTTCGGGGAGTGGAAGGGAAGTGACTTTTATGGAGCTAACGTCTGAATGGAAATGCCGCCTGCGGAAGCCCTGCGCCGTGATTGGCTTGGCGAGATCCAACCTGCCCCTGATTGATTTTTTGCTGGAGCAGGGCGTTCCCGCCGTAACCGCCCGCGATCGTTGCGGCTCCGAGGAAATGCAAGGAGTGGCGGCGTCTCTGCGCGCGAAGGGCGTGGATTGTCGCTTGGGAGAGAACTATCTGGAGGATCTGACCGAGGACGTGATTTTTCGCACTCCCGCCATTCGCCCCGATCTCCCTGCTCTGCGGGACGCGGAAGCGCGGGGGGCGCTGATCACCTCGGAAATGGAGCTTTTTTTGGAGCTGACGCCCGCCGGGACGATCGGTGTTACGGGAAGCGACGGAAAAACCACCACAACCACGCTGGTTGGAATGCTTTTGGAAGCGGAATGTCAACGGCGAGGACATGGAAGGATTTTCGTTGGCGGCAACATTGGCGCGCCGCTTTTGCCCCGACTTCGGGAGATGACTGCGGAGGACTGCGCCGTGGTGGAGCTATCCAGCTTCCAGCTGATGCGGATGCGATGCTCGGTTGATCGGGCGGCGCTCACCAACCTCTCTCCCAATCATTTGGATTGGCATCGGGATATGGCGGAATACGGCGCGGCAAAAACCAATCTTTTTCGTCACTCCCAATGCAAAATGCTTGTTACCAACGGCGAAAATCAAGAGGCTCTTGCGCTGTCAAGAGCGGCAACCGCGCCGATCACTCTGTTTTCGTCCGTTCGCTCTCCCGAGGTGCTTCCGCCGCATGAGGGCAATACCGTATTTCTGCGAAACGGCGTGATCTGCCTGCAGCGTGGAGATGAGGTGGAGGAGATTCTTGCGGCAAGGGAAATTCTTTTGCCGGGCAGACACAATCTGGAAAATTATATGACCGCCATTGGCGTGACCGATGGCTTGGTGTCGGTGGAGAGCGTTCGAGCGGTGGCAAGGCGCTTTCGGGGAGTTGCGCACCGACTGGAGCTGATCCGTGAGCTGGATGGCGTGCGATACTACAACAGCTCCATTGATTCCTCGCCAACAAGAACCGCGGCGGCGCTTTCGGCGCTCTCGGAAACCAACGGTGGCATCGTGGCGATCTGCGGAGGCTATGATAAAAAGCTTTCCTACGCACCCCTCGCCGAGGCACTGAACCGCCACGCCTCGGCGGTAGTGCTGACCGGCGCCTCGGCAGATGCCATTGGAGCGGCGCTGACCGCCTCGGGCTCGCGCCTGCGGGTGGAGCGCGCGGATCGCTTTCGGGATGCCGTGGAAGCGGCAAAACGCTTGGCAAAAAGCGGAGATCGGGTGGTGCTGTCTCCCGCCTGCGCCAGCTTCGACGCTTTCCGTAATTTTGAAGAACGGGGCAACACCTTCCGAGCGATCGTGGAGTCCTTTTCATAATGAACCAAAGAAAGGAATTACATCATGAACAATCAGTACCAAACCCCTTTTCGGAGGAGATCCTCCGCCGCCGACTTTCGCAACACCGCCAGAGCGGCGCTGAAAAACCGCTGGGTTTTGGCGATCTGCGCAAGGAAGAGCACACGTCT
>SVSC01000117.1 GCA_015064525.1 Oscillospiraceae bacterium | reverse complement strand
CATTTCCATCAGATCGTCACGGCTTAAATTACACGAAGCGGCAAGCTTGGCGATCTGCTCGATATGCGTTTCAATCTTTTTGAGGGTTTCCTCCCGCAAAAGCTCAAGGTTTTTCGGCGCAACGTAACATCCCTTTGCCGGAAGGGTGTATATAAAGCCTTCCTTTTCAAGCTCTTCATACGCGCGCTTGGTGGTGATAAAGCTGATGCGCAGATCCTTTGCAAGACCTCGAATGGAGGGAAGCATTTCGTCCTCCTTCAGCTCGCCGCCGATGATCTGATTTTTGATCTGACGGTAGATCTGATTGTAGATCGGTTCTCCGCTTTTGTTGTCAATTAAAATATTCACGTCCATACCCCTGTTAAAACTGTATATCTATATTATATACAGTTGTGGGCGGTTTGTCAAGAGCTTTTCGGAAAATAAATTTTATTTGGGATAACTTTGACGTGATAAAGAACGCATGGATTCCGATTGAAACGGCGAGAATTCAAAAATCGGATTTCAAAAGCGGAACAAAAAAATGCCAAAAAGAGAGCTGAAGAAACTTAGTCAAATTTAAAATTCCACTTTTGGAACAAAAGATTTTTAAAAACCTATTGACAAAGTGCGAAAGATGTGCTATGATAGTATCAATGAAACAGAGCGGCTTGCGCCGACGAAAGGATAGAATTATGGCAACAACCAAGAAAACCAAGAGCCCTGTTCCCGCCGAGCTGGACGCAGAGGGCAAGAAAAAGGCGCTTGCCACCGCCATTTCCCAAATCGAGCGGGATTTTGGCGCGGGAGCAATCATGAAGCTGGGAGAGAATCGCCACATGGAGGTGCAGGCTGTGCACACGGGCTCCCTCTCTTTGGATATGGCGCTGGGCATCGGCGGCGTTCCCAAGGGAAGAATCGTTGAGATCTTCGGCCCCGAATCCTCCGGTAAAACTACCGTTGCTCTGCACATTATGGCAGAGGTTCAAAAAATGGGCGGTACCGCCGCGTTCATCGACGCCGAGCACGCGCTGGATCCCGTTTACTCCAAGGCGCTGGGGGTAGATATTGATAATTTGCTGGTTTCTCAGCCCGATTGTGGTGAGGACGCGCTGGAGATCTGCGAGGAGCTGGCGCGCTCGGGTGCTGTGGATGCCATTGTTGTGGACTCGGTGGCGGCTCTGGTTCCCCGTCAGGAAATCGAGGGCGACATGGGTCAATCCATGGTGGGCGTGCAGGCAAGAATGATGTCGCAGGCAATGCGAAAGCTTTCGGGCGTGATCTCCAAGAGTAACTGCGTGGTGATCTTTATCAACCAGATCCGCGAGAAGGTTGGCGTGATCTACGGCAACCCCGAAACCACTCCCGGCGGTCGGGCGCTGAAGTTTTTCGCTTCGGTTCGCATTGATATTCGCAAAACGGAGCAATTGAAGGACGGCAACGATATTTACGGTAACCACGTGAAGTGCAAGATTGTGAAGAATAAGGTTGCTCCCCCCTTCCGTGTGGCGGAGTTTGATATCCTCTACGGCAAGGGAATTTCCCGTTCGGGCGAGGTGTTGGATTTTGCCATCCTGCTGGACGTCATTAAAAAGAGCGGCTCCTGGTTCTCCTATAACGGCGAGCGGATCGGTCAGGGAAAGGAGAACGTTCGCAAGCTGCTGGAGGCAAATCCCGAATTTATGGCTGAGGTGGAGGAGCAGGTGCGTCGGTTGAGCCAAAGCACCAATCTGAACGCCGAGCAGGAGTTCGAGGTGGATGACGACGATGATGAGTTTGATCTGCGTCTTTCCGACGGCGGAGACGATGAATAAGCCTTGACGGAGGCGGATTGGAGCGCTTCGCGGGTGCGGATTCTGTTGCGCACTCTGCGGGCAGAAAACAATGGGGAAAGGATTTCCCTGGGGATCTCCTTGGAGAACGGGGAGCAGAGCGAGAGTCGCACGCTGGTGATCAGCGCCGAGCAATACTGTGAGCTGAATCTGAAGCGTGGGGAGCTGACCGAGGAGATATTTGATCGGATCGAGGAGGCATCCCGCTTCTACGCAGCCATTCGTTGCGGGGAGAATCTGCTGTCCTACGGTCCCGCCACGGCACAAGCCCTCACGGCAAAAATCATGCGCCATGGTCACGGGAAAGCCGAGTCGGTGGCAGCTGCGGCGTACTTGAGGGAGCGGGGCTTGATCAATGAATCGGAGGATCTCCGCCGCGAGCTGGAAAAATGCTTGCGAAAGCATTGGGGCGCGGGAAGAATTCGTTCCCATCTTTGGACAAAGGGCTTCGACAAGGCGACTCTGGAGGAGCTCCCCCTGCTTTTGGAGGAGGTGGACTTCACCGAGCATTGCGCTTCGCTGATCCGAAAGCATTTTGGAGGAGCGCCTGCCGACAAGGCGGAACGAAACCGCATGACGGCGTCCCTTTATCGCTACGGCTATACCCTTTCCGAAATCAAGCAAGCCTTCGCGCTGATGTGCGAGGAGGAATAAACAGGAGCGCGGCAGTGCAAATGCACAGCCGCGCTCAGACCACTGACAAACCGTATTGCTAAAATGACAGTTTGTTAAATAGTACTAATTTGTTAGCCACTTTTTCTTTGCAGAAAGAGGCGCAAAGAAAAAGTTATCAAAAAGAAACGCCGATTAGGGGAATTTCGCCCGTTGCGACGGGCGAGGAGGGCTCCGCGCCCTCCACCGCGCCGCCTTTTGAAAAAGGCGGGCGAAAACTTTTCGTCAAAATGATAGTGCTAACCCCTTTGTCAGCAAGCTGAGCGCGGCAGTGCAAATGCACAGCCGCGCTCCTGTTTTATTTCATTCTTTTCCCGAAAAAACGATCTCCGCGAGGGCGTTCTCATCGTCAAGAATCACCTCTCCCGCGGAGGGAAGGGTGATCCTTCCGCTGTAGGGATTTTTGATGCTGATCACGGGCGTGGTGACCTCGGCGTGTACGTGGGAACGCTCAAACGCCAGGTCGGTGTCGATCATTTCACAGTTGATTAACCGCAGATCCTCACAGTAGCAAAAGGGCTGGGTGCCGATCATTCTGCAATTTTCCAGAGTGAGCCCCTTGCTGTACCATGCCAGATACTCTCCCTTTACCACCGAATTGCGAACCGTCACATTTTCGGCGTGCCAAAAAGCATCCTTGGTGTCCAGCAGGCAGTCCTCAAACACGGCGTTTCGGATGTACTGGAAGGAGTATTTGCCTTTCATTTTCAGACGGTTGAAGCGTAGCTCCCGACTTCTCAAAAACAGGTATTCGCCCTCCGCGGCGCAATCGGTAACCTCGATTCCTCTGCAAAACCATCCCAGCTCGGCGGAAACAGCATCGCAGTTCTTCAAGCTCACGTTTTCACATTCCCGCAGTGCCTTAACGCCGTGGAGCCTGCAATCGGTGATTTGCGCGTTTTTGGAATACCACAGCGCGGCGCGGCATAAGGGCGTTAGCTCGCAGCCGCTCACGGTAAGCCCCTCCACATGCCAGAAAGGATAGCGGAGATTAAAATAGCTGTCCCGTACCTCCACGTCTCGGCTCTCCTTCAGGGCGCTCTCACCGTCGGCGGGGCCGTCGAATTTGCAGTTCACTACTGTCAGATTGCGGGAGGCATAAAGCGCTCGCTCCTCATCGAAGCATTTGTTTTCGATTCTCTTCATTTTTTGTCCTCGTTTTGTGGAATCTATTCGTTATCATTTATAAAATATTATCATATTTTCCGTATTTTGTCAAGTATCGTGGAGGTCGTTTTGATTATTTTTCTCCCGACGCGAGCGCTTTTGATTGCGGAAAAGCTTGGGGGAGACTCCCTGCTTTTTTTTGAACAGCTCGGAAAACTGGCGGTAGTCGGTGTAGCCCGTCATTTCCGCGATCTCTCCGATGCTGTAATTGGAGGTGCTGAGCAGAGAGACTGCCGCGTCCATTCTCAGCTTCACAAGGAAATCCCGCACCGAGATCCCCATTTGCTCCTTAAAGAGGGTGCGGAAGTATTTTTCGCTGATCCCCGCCTTGTTTGCCACCATACGCACCCGCAGCTCGGGGTTCCTGTATTCCTCGGAAAGATATAGCAGCGCTGTATGAATTCTCGGATCCACCCCGCTTTGCCCCTCATCGGTGTAGGTTCCGTTGGAGGGGGGCGCGGAAAGGGCAAGAAGGCGGTAGAGCGCCGACTCCATGTGCATATCAATATCCCGATCGGGGTGGGGAACGTAGAGCAGATCGTAAAGGGTTTCGTAGATCTCACGAGTGCTTTCCAAATGGTAGATCCGAAATTTGTTCAGGATGCCCAGTCGCTCCAGATGATGGGAAAAATTGGGGCCGTCGAAGGTGATCCAAGCGTAAACGCAGGGATTTTCGGGGTTGGAGGAAAAGGAATAGGGAATCCGATCCTTGGCGTAAATCACGTCTCCCGCACGGAAGGGAACACCGTTGCACCAGCCCTCACCCTGCAGAATCCAATGCAGAACGTGGCGCTGCTGGTATTTGTTGATCAGGCGGTAATCGGGCTGACAGCTGCGGATCCCGCAGGTTTTCAGGCAGAGATGCGGATCCTTGGTATTGATCAGATAGTCCTCAAAGTAAACGTCGGAATGCTTGAGAAGACAGTCGGGGGAGTCGTATTTCGGGGAGCAGACGTCCTCCGTAAGGTGTTGCCAGTAAACGAACATGGATGCGCCTCCTTTTTTTATGGCTTTCTATGGGTATTATACCAAAAAAAGTATGGTTATTCAAGCGTTTTATAAAAAAAACGGCAAAAAGCCGATATAATTTTGCAATAAAAGGATTTACAACAGAGGCTGTGTGTGGTATGATATGATTGGAGATCCGTAAACGGATCGTTACCGAGCTATTTATAGGAAAGAAAAGGAGGTACAGTATGAAGCGTACTTTGATCTGGGTGCTGACTTTGGCGATGCTTCTGGGCTGCTTGCCCGTGGTTGCCGCCGCTTCGGAAATTCCCGCCGAGGCATCGACCTACGAGCGGGACGGCGTAACCTACACGGTGATCCGAACCGGGGAGGAGTTTATCCAAAAGCTGACGGCTCCCGGAAATTACATTCTTGGAGCAGACGTTGACTTTGGCGGCAAAAGCTTTTCCTCGGCGGTTACGCTGACGAAGGGAACCTACGTGATCGACGGCAACGGGTTCACCGTCAAGGGCTACAGCCTTGCGGGAGATGGTGACGTTTCCCTGTTTGGCGTCAGCACGGGCGGAGACATTACCATCCGCAATTTCACCTTTGGAACGTCGGATGCCCCCATTTCCATTTCCACAACGGGAACGGGGAAATCGGTGGGCGGTCTGTTTGGCTATGCAAACGCCACCTTCCTGCTTGAGAACGTGACTGGTTACGTGGACATCAAAACCACCCAGTGCTATTCGGGCGGTTTGTTGGGGAACGTTCGCGGCAAGGGAACCGTTACCGATTGTAAGGTCTACGGCAGGATCGACAACGGAAGCACCACGGGTGCCCGCGGCGGTATCATCGGTCAGATCAGCGCCAATCTGGAGGCAACCTTCTCCAATTGCGTCAACTACGCCACCATTGCCGACGGAGGCTACAACATCGGTGGTATTGCAGGACGCCTGTTGGCGGGCAAAAAGGTTATCATTCGCGATTGTGCCAACTATGGCCTTTTGAAATGCCTGAAGTACGCGGGCGGTATCATCGGTCAGATCCAGCCCGACAGCGTTTTCGTCGACTATACCATTGAGGGCTGTGTGAACTACGGAAAGATTCTGGGAGGCACCCAATCGGGCGGTCTCTTTGGTGACGTGAGCTTCAACAAGGGCGTTACGGGCGGCTCTATGTTGGTGGAAAATTGTGTCAACTACGGCGCGGTAAAGGGCGAGGCGGATATGAGCGGTCTGGCAGGGCGCATCAATTCCCGCTATCCCGTCACCTTCCACAATTGCGCCAACTACGGCGACGTTACGGGAACCGCCAACACAGCGGGGCTTTCCTCCTCGGTGGCGCTGGGGGAGAACACCCTCACCGTGGATGGCTTCCTGAATCTGGGAACCATTGATTCGCCCGCAAGAGCGAGCGGCGGCGTGACGGGCTGGCTCTCCGACGCTTCCTCCTACGTATTCAAGAATTGTGTGAATCTGGGCGCCATTTTCGGTACTGTGGCAGGCAATCTTTTCTCCTCGATTCCAACCAACGCCACCGTTTCGGATTGCTGCGCCTTCAGCACGCAGCTCACTGCCTCCAACGCCAATGCCGTGAATGGCTACGTGATCGCAAATCCTCCCGCCAACGAGAGCGGTGAGCCTGCCAATATGCGTTATATCGCCGTGGAGGGCTCCAATTGGCACACCTCCCTCGCCGACACGCCGATGACGGTTGCCGAGGCGGTTGCTTATCTAAATGAAACCTATGGTGCCGTTTGGGGAGGCTTTGTGATGAACACCGCCAACAGCGGGATCGTTCCCGCCGCTCCCAAGCTGGCGGGCGTTCAGGAAACGGCTGTATCCGAGGGCAAGCAGTCGATCCGCTTTGTGGGGCTTCTGCAGGATAGTCTCCAATATTCCCGGGTTGGCTTTGAGCTGACGATCGGGGAGGTTTCCCTGGGAGAGC
>SVSC01000116.1 GCA_015064525.1 Oscillospiraceae bacterium | reverse complement strand
GAATCCCTTCTGCGGGGGGAAGGGGCTCCAGGTCGCTTTCCACCAGCAAAAGGGATTCCGAGTCACCAAAATCCCAAAGGGCCGTAAAGGAGCCGTCCTCGTTTCGTTTGCCGCGCAGAGGTGCGTAGGAAAGGGTGGCAAGGTTCAATGCCGCCAGCCCCGCGCAATGGGGCAGGGTGATCTCGGTGTTGGGATAGGACTGCTCGGTGGTATTTGCAAGAAAGAGAAGCCTGCCGCTGTTGGTGCTTCGCAATTGCATTTGCAACGGAAGCTGATCGCCACCTTGCGTGATGCGGATTCCGCTGAGGGCGCACAGCTCCTCTCGGGTGAGATTGCTTTGCAGAAAGGGAAGGGCGCGGGGGCGACCGTTCACCAGGCGGGGCGGATCTCCCAGGATCAGCAGCCTGCCGCCGTTGTTTACGTAGCGCTCCAAAAGACGGACGGTATGCTCGTCCAGCGTTTCGCAGTGGGGGAGAACCAAATAGCGGTAGCGGCATTTGCCAACCCGCAGGCAGTCTCCCTCCGCGGTTGCTCCCAGCAAGCGCATCACGGTTTCGTCTCCAAAGTGGTAACAGATATGATTGAGAGTCAGCCAGTCCACGGTTTCGCTGAAGCGCTCGTCGGCTTCCTCGCAGCCAAAGGGACGGTTTTTCAGGGTTTGGGGGTCAACCTGCTGCTTGAAATGCAGGTAGGCGCTGCGAACGGGATGCAGCACCAGCGTTTCGGCAACCTCGCTTCCTTGGGAGAGCGCCGCGCCGAGACGCTGAAAATGAACCTCAAACCCACCGAAATGCTTCATCCAAGGGTTATGCTCGGAATAGTGGTTGGGGTAATCTCTTTTTCGCTGACCTCGCTCGGAATAGGCGTAGAGATGCTCGCAGATCAGGTTCACGCCGCCCGCGAATTGAAGCTCGGCGATCCGTTTCAGCTCCTTGGGGGTCACGTCCCACCCGCAGCAGGCGAACATTTCGGAGAGCGCAACGGTTTTGCCGCTCTGGGCGCATACCGAGCCAAGCTGCTTGGCGCCCGAGATGTTCTTCACCCCTCTGCCAAGATAGTCGATGCCCGGCAGGTGTTGATAGAGGTAGAAGGGCATCACGCCGCCGCAGCAGATCATTTGCCCCCGAAGTCCCCATTCCTCAATGCCGTGACCCGTGAGTGCCGCTCCGTGCGCCTCGCACCAATCGTAGACGGGCTTCATAAAATTTTCGTAGAAGGACTCGTGACAGAGCAGGCGGTAATCGTAGCGGAACGCCTCGGCATCGGGGCAATCGTACATCAATTTTGGCAGATGCTCCCAAAGGGAGTAGCCGAACCGACGGGCAAAGGCATCGGGAAAGGTATCCGACCAGGGGGTGCCATAGCGAAAGTACTGAGGCTCGTCGGTGAAAAAACCGGGCATCACGCCGCCAAGCTCGCCGCCAACCTCCTGCAGATAGCGCTCGTGGGTGGCTTGCAGGAACCGACGGGTAACCTCGGGGTTCATCACGTCAACGTAGGAAAAGTCGCGGAACCGACGAACGATCACGCAGGGCTCGGCGCAATCGGGAGAGGCGATTTGAAAGCCGTTGTCGCGGCGTGCGTAGACGCCGAGGATCGAATCGTCTGTCTCCGCGGGGTAGCCGTCAGCCTCCTCAAACAGCAGACCGCAGGCATGGTTGCGGGGATCCTTCAAAAGCTCCCCGCCCGCAAAGCCCGAGGGCCAGCCGTTTTCGTCGTATGCCCATGCCTCCATGCCCAGTTTTTTTGCCTCGTCTACGCAGGCGCGAATGGCTTGGAACCAATTTTCGGAGAGGTATTCGGTTTCCAGTCCGCCTCTGGCGTGCATGAAAAAGCCTCTCATCCCCAGCGCCTTCATGTGGCGGATCTGACGCCTCAGCTCTGCTTCCTCCAGGCGGTCGTTCCAGCTCCAGAAGGGAATGCTGCCGTGGAGGGGAGCATCACGTTCAATTTGTTGCAATAAATGATTCATGAGAGCCTCCTTGACTTTTGGGGAAACGGCTTGCGATTACGCAAGCGAGAGGATCAGACGTTCCAGCTCCAAAGGAGTGCTTGCAAGCATTGTGGCGCCTGCGGCAGTCAGCTCCTGCGCGGTACGGTAGCCCCAGGTCACGCCGATATGCGTCATTCCCGCGTTTTTGGCGGTGAGCAGATCCACGTCGCTGTCACCGACCATCACACATTCGGAGGGAAGCACCCCCAGCGTTTGGGTGATCAATTGAGCAAGATAGGGGTGGGGCTTTGTGGGGTATCCCTCCACCGTTCCCTGCGCCGCGTCCCAGCTGTTGGGGGAGAGAAGCTGCGCGGCGAGGTTTTGCACCATTTCGTCTTGCTTGTTGGAAAGCACGCCGATCCGAAAATGCCGATGGAGGCGCTCCACAAGCTCCCGCATTCCCGCATAGGTGTGGTCGGTTTGCAGATGCACCCCACGGTAATGGTGGTTATAGCTTGAAAGAACGGTATCCACCAGTGCCTCGTCCTCTTGCAGCTCCAAGGGCATTGCCGAGCGGATCAGCATACGGGCGCCGTGGTTGATGAAGCTGCGTACCGAGGCTTCGCTGTGGGTGGGGTAGCCGAGCTGCTCCATGGTCAGGTTCACTCCAAGGGTGATGGTGGGAATGGTGTCGGCAAGGGTGCCGTCCAGATCAAACAGAATGGCTTTTGGCATGACGTTTCCTTTCTTTTATGTCAATGGAATATGAGGAAAGTATAGCATATTTTTTGACAAAAGTCAATGACGGGACAAAATCTTAATAAATTTAACTTTTTGCATAGAAACAGCGACAGAAGATCATAAAGACTTCTGTCGCTGTTTAAATTAGTTTTCAGAGGCAGTAACTGTAATCGTTACTTGCGCTTGATAGCGATACCAATCATCCGAACTATCGCCGTGAGCTCCGTATTCCAAATACATGGTTTCTGCACATTGATCACCACGAACGGTTACGGAAATCTCTGTCCAGCCTTTTGTTTCATACGCGCTCCCGGATCCACCGTATTCAATAGATCCGTTACCTCCAACACGGCTATCTTTTCCATCTTTTCCGTTGGTTAAGTAAATTTCTTGGAAGCCTGCATTTTCTTCTTTCATTAGCACTCTAATGTTGAAGGTGAAGATATATGAAGGATGGAAATAGGATTTCAATGAATAAAGATCCAAGGTGTCATAATAGTAAGAATGAGAAGCATCAACCTTTTTTTCCTTGTAACCCGAATCATAGGTAAGAGGAGCAGGAAGACCGGATACATCTACTTTGGTACCGATTTCCAGAGTTGGGATCATGTTTTTAATTTTGTTTTCATCAAAGGTAAATTGGATTTTTTGTTGGTTGGAATCATCGAACTCAAGTGTTTCGCTGTAATCCAATACAAAACCTTGACTGATAATAACAGAATAGGTGGTGTGAGTATAAGTTTTATTCTCCAGATTATAAATTACAGCAACATAGGATTCAATATCGCCCATTAACACATAGCGATAATATCCCGGCTTTTTTCCGCTCATAGGAACTGTAATTGTTTCACTGTGTTGCGAAGAATAGGAACGGCATTTTTCAATTCCTTCCGTTCTTGTCACAGAACTCGTTTTTGAATTTGAGTATCCGAGTTCGAGCGAAGCGTACGTTGCTTCATTTTTTCCGATGCTACCTGTTACAGCAGATGAAAAAGACTGGGAGGTGCATTTTTCCTCGGCTTTGGTCAGCATATTGGTAATTGTGTCACTGGAAACTTCACTTATGGTAATGCTCAAGCTGGTTTCATCGCCGGAATAAAAATGACTATTGGGGGTATCTAAAGGAACATTGCGGATAGTGCCAAGAGGGATCATGTAATAGTAGTTTTGCGAGTCCTTAAACATTGTAATTTGACTGTAGGGATCTTGGATTGCCTCAATCTTGTATTTGTCAACAGAGATAGAGCCGTCAGGATTCACATTTTTAATGTTGGTACATCCGGCGAGGGAACAGATCAAGGTGGTAAGGATCAAAAGTGTTGCAATTGCTTTTTTCATGGCGACATCTCCTTTGGCGTTTTTTGGTAGTTAGATTATAGCATTTTTTGTATGGTTTGTCAAGAGTTTTCATGTTTTTTCTGCTAAAAAATATAAAAACTAACATAGATTGATGTGTGGAATGTTGTGGCGTTTTTTGATAATCAACACATAACTTTTTCGATGAATTATTCTTGCAAATTTACTTTGTTTTTTATATTCAATTTTCATATCCGAATATGTTTTTTCAATTGTTTTTAGGTGAAATACCCCGAAAACCGTTGAAATGCACAAAATCAAAGGCCAAAAAAACCTGAAAATCGTTGGTTCTCCTTCTTTTATTTCTTTTTTTATTTGTGGTATAATTATATGTTAAGAAAATTACCCGACGAAATGAGAAACGAAACGAGAAAGAGGAGAGTAAAACAGTGATCAGAGAAGAATTGAGAAACGTTGCCATCATTGCACACGTTGACCACGGAAAGACCACCCTTGTGGACGGGCTTTTGAAGCAGGGCGGTGTTTACCGCGAGAACCAGGAGACCGTTACCCGCGTGATGGACTCGGGCGACCTGGAAAAGGAGAGAGGCATTACCATTCTGGCAAAGAACACCTCGGTGCATTATAAGGACGTGAAGATCAATATCATCGACACCCCCGGTCACGCAGACTTCGGCGGCGAGGTAGAGCGTATCCTGAAAATGGTGAACGGCGTTATTCTTCTGGTGGATGCTGCTGAGGGCCCCATGCCCCAAACCCGTTTCGTTCTGCAAAAGGCGCTGGATCTGAACCACCGCGTGATTGTTTGCATCAACAAGATTGATAAGCCCGACGCCCGCCTTGGCGAGGTGGAGGACGAGATTCTGGAGCTTCTCATGGATCTTGGCGCCAACGACGAGCAGCTGGATAGCCCCATGCTCTATTGCTCGGGCAGAGCGGGAACCGCCACCGAGGATCCTCTGGAGGAGGGCAAGGATCTCTCTCCCTTATTTGAGAAGATCGTGAACTATATTCCCGCTCCCGAGGGAGACGAAACCGCACCCCTGCAGATTCTTGTATCCTCCATTGACTATAACGACTACGTTGGACGTATTGGAATCGGTCGCATCGAGCGTGGCTCGGTGAAGGTTGGTCAGGAGGTTGCGATTTGCAACTACCACAACCCGGGTGTGGTGAAAAAGACCAAGGTTGTGTCGCTTTATGCCATTGAGGGTCTGGTTCGTCAGCCCATCGAGAACGCGAAGGTTGGCGACATCGTTTGCTTCTCGGGCGCAGGCGATATCACCATCGGCGATACGCTGGCGGTTGCCGCCAATCCCGAGCCTCTGGAATTCGTTCGCGTGTCCGAGCCCACCATGGAAATGACCTTCATGGTGAACGATAGCCCCTTGGCAGGCAAGGAGGGCAAGTTCGTTACCTCCCGCCAGCTGCGCGACCGCCTTTACCGCGAGCTGCTCAAGGACGTTTCCCTTCGCGTGAGCGACGGCGATTCCACCGATGAGTTCCGCGTTGCGGGCAGAGGCGAGATGCACCTTTCCATTCTGCTGGAAACCATGCGCCGCGAGGGCTTTGAGCTGGCTTGCTCCAATCCCCGAGTGCTGTACAAAACCATCAACGGCGAAAAATGTGAGCCTATGGAGCGGGTGACGCTGGACGTTCCCATGGAAATGGTTGGCGTGGTTGTGGAGAAGCTGGGACAGAGAAAGGGTGAGCTGCTCACCATGAATCCCATCGGAAACCGCACCCGCGTGGAGTATTCCATTCCCTCCAGATGTCTCTTTGGCTATCGCTCCGAGTTCCTCACCGCCACCCACGGAGAGGGCGTGATGAACACCATTTTCGACGGCTACGCGCCCTACAAGGGCGAGGTGCAGATGCGCTTCACGGGCTCTCTCATCGCCTCCGAGGCAGGTGAGACGACCAGATACGGTCTATATAACACCCAGGAGCGCGGACAGCTGTTCGTTGGCCCCCAGACACAGGTTTACGAGGGCATGATCGTTGGTGAGAATCCCAAGTATGACGATATTGCCGTGAACCCCTGCAAAAAGAAGCAGCTCACCGCCATCCGCTCTGCGGGCGCCGATGAAAAGCTGTTGCTCACGCCCCCCAAGTATTTTACCTTGGAGGAAGCGATCGAGTATATTTCCGACGACGAACTGATCGAGGTAACGCCCAAGTCGATCCGCCTGCGCAAGAAGATCCTGAACACCGAGATCCGTATGCGCGAGATGATGCGCCGCCGTCGCGAGCTGAAGGGGCAGTAATTCAATTTTCGGAACAGACCCGTTGGCAAACGAAGCTGACAAGAAGGGCTGTTGCGGTTCACGCAGAATTCCTGCGTGAACCGCAACAGCCCTTGCTTTTTTCAAAAAGCCTTTCGCTGTTGGCGTACCTGCGATAAAGCAGGTGTGCCAAGTTTTATTCTATAACACGAAGTGATAAATTTTCTCTCAAAATGCGTTATTGAAATTTTGATAAATTCACAGTATAATATAACTGTCGACAAAAGAAATGCTTTGCAAAGCAATCACCTGCATAAGGAGGAAAAAATGAAACTTGCAATTGGAGAAAATATACGTAACTTCCGAAAGAAAAACGATTTAACGCAAGAAGCACTTGCCGATCGCTTGGGTGTAACATATCAATCTATTAGTCGTTGGGAAA
>SVSC01000115.1 GCA_015064525.1 Oscillospiraceae bacterium | reverse complement strand
GCTCTTTGACCGCGATCGCGGCAGAACCGATCTCTACGGAGGCAACGAGCGGCAGCTGCTGGAAACGCTGGAGAGAATGCGCGACTTGCCCGAGTCTCTGATCATCTACCCCGGTCACGGCGGCTCCGCTATCCTTTCGGAGGCGTTGGACAGCCTTACACCGTAAATTATTTATTTCAGATACAGAAAAGGAAATCAAACGTCATGGATTTTGAATTGCTTGCCAACCTGTTGTTCCCCAACGTTACGGAAACCCCCGCAGATGTGGAAAAAAAGTATCCTCCGAGAGCCCTTCCCGAGGGCGCCAAGGTTACCCGCTTTGCTCCCAGTCCCACGGGCTTCGTTCATTTCGGCGGACTCTTCCCCACCACCATCGGTGAGCGCCTTGCCCATCAAAGCGGCGGTGTATTTTACCTCCGCATTGAGGATACCGATGCCAAGCGCGAGGTGGAGGGAGCTGCCGAGGGCTTGATCAAAACCCTTTCCCACTACGGCATCAACTTCGATGAGGGCGCGATCCTCGGCGAGGACGGTAAGATCCGTGACCAAGGCGCGTACGGTCCCTACAAGCAGAGCCAAAGAGGCCCCATCTACCACGTGTTTGCAAAGCAACTGGTGCGCGAGGGAAAGGCATATCCCGTGTTCACCACAAAGGAGGAGCTGGAAGCTCTGAACGCTGTGGACAAGAAGGCGGAGATCAAATCCCGCAATTGGGAGGAGGAGCAGGACAGCCGTCGCGAGGAGCAGCTTCGCCAAAGAACCTTCACCTTGGAGGAGGTACAGGCGCATTTGGCAGCGGGAGATCCCTTTGTGCTTCGTCTGCTTGCCGACGGTGATCCCGATAAGAAGGTTCCCTTCACCGATCTGATCAAGGGCAAGCTGGAGATTCCCGAAAACGACGAGGACTTCGTTCTGCTCAAGAGCGACGGAATTCCCACCTACCATTTCGCCCACGCCGTTGACGATCACCTCATGGGAACCACCCACGTCATCCGCGGAGAGGAATGGCTCCCCAGTCTTGCAAAGCACCTGATGCTCTTCCGTTACCTCGGCTTCAGGCTTCCCAAGTATATGCATATCGCCCAGATCATGCGTTTGGATGAGAACGGCAACAAGAAAAAGCTCTCCAAGCGGGATATGGGTGCCAACATGGACGATTACAGTCGCATGGGCTATGCTCCCGCCTCGGTTTGCGAATATATCATGACCCTGCTCAACTCCAACTACGAGGAGTGGCACGCGCAAAATCCCGAAAAGCCCTACACCGAGTTCCCCTTCAATATTAAGAAAATGAGTTCCTCCGGCTGTCTCTTTGATTTCAACAAGCTCAACGACGTGAGCAAGAACATTCTCTGCCGCTTTACCGCCGATGAGGTTTACGCGCAAGCTCTGGAGTGGGCAGCCTCCAACGATCCCACCCTCGCCGCGCTTCTGGAGCGGGATGCCGACTACGCCAAGTCGATCTTCGCCATTGGCAGAGGCGGCAAGAAGCCCCGCAAGGATTTTGCAACCTGGCAGGACGTAAAGCCCTACCTGAGCTTCTTCTACGACGAGCTGTTCACGGTTGAGGATGCTTACGACGAAAAATTCAGCCGCGACGATATCCGTGCCGCCCTGAGCGGCTTCCTTGCCACCTACTCCCCCGCCGACGATATGAACGGCTGGTTTGAAAAGGTGAAGGCGATTGCCGACTCCTTGGGCTACGCCTCCGATATGAAGGCGTACAAGGCGGATCCCGCCGCCTTCCGCGGAAACGTGGCAGACGTAAGTATGTTTTTGCGGGTAGCCGTAACGGGCAGGCTGAACGCCCCCGATCTTTACACGGTGATGCAAATCCTCGGCGCCAACCGTGTTCGCGCGCGCATTGAGGCAATGATCGCTGCTCTCTGATATTCGTTTTTGAAAAAAGAAAGGATGAAATCCTCATGGAAATCGAAAGAAATTTTATTCACGACATCATTGACGAGGATCTGCGCAAGGCTCCCGAAACCAAGATCCACACCCGCTTCCCTCCCGAGCCCAACGGATATCTTCATATCGGCTCCGCGAAAGCGATCATGATCAACTATCAGGTTGCGCAGAAGTATAACGGTCTCTTCAACCTCCGCTATGATGACACCAACCCCGCCAAGGAGGACAACGAGTACGTTGAGGCGATCTACCGTGACCTGAACTGGCTGGGCGCTATTCCCAGCGGCGGCGTGTTCTACGGCTCCGATTACTTCGAAAAATGCTATGAGTTTGCCGTTCAGCTCATTAAGGACGGCAAGGCGTTCGTTTGCGACCTTACCGCAGAGGAAATGAGAGCCTACAGAGGAACCCTCACCGAGCCCGGAAAGAATTCTCCCTACCGTGACCGCTCTGTGGAGGAAAATCTGGAGCTGTTTGAGCGCATGAAGAACGGTGAGTTTCCCGATGGCTCTCACACCCTGCGCGCAAAGATTGATATGTCCAGCCCCAACATGAATATGCGCGATCCCGCCATCTATCGCATCGTTCATACCGACCATCACCGTCAGGGCAACAAATGGTGCATCTATCCTCTCTATGACTACGCCCATCCCATTCAGGACGCGCTGGAGGGCATCACCCACTCCCTCTGCTCTCTGGAGTTTGAAAATCACCGTCCCCTTTATGAGTGGGTGATTGACAACATCGGCTTTGAAAAGAAGCCCAAGCAGAGAGAATTCGCTCGTCTGAACGTAACCAACACCGTAATGTCCAAGCGTTACCTCCGCTATCTGGTGGAGAACAACATGGTGGACGGCTGGGACGATCCCCGTCTCCCCACCCTCTGCGCCCTCCGCAGAAGAGGCTACACCCCCGCCTCCATCTTTGATTTTGTCACCCGCGCGGGCGTTTCCAAGGCAGACAGTCTTGTGGACATCGGTCTTTTGGAGCATTGCATCCGCGAGGAGCTGAACGCCACCGCGCCTCGCCGCATCTGCGTGCAGCGACCTGTGAAGGTTGTGATCACCAACTATCCCCAGGACAAGGAGGAGCTGTTCCAGCTCCCCAATAATCCGCAGAACCCCGAGGCAGGCACCCGTTCCGTGGCGTTCACCCGCGAGCTCTACATTGATCAGGATGACTTCGCCGAGGTTCCGCCTCCCAAGTTCTTCCGCATGAAGCCCGACGGTGAGGTTCGCCTGATGGGAGCTTATATCGTGAAATGCAACGAGATCGTGAAGAATGCGGACGGCTCCGTAAAGGAAATTCGCTGCACCGCCGATCTGGAAACAGGTAACGGCAACCCCGTGGACGGTAGAAAGATCAAGGGAACCATTCACTGGCTCTCCGCCAAGTACGCCGAGGAAACCACGCTGATGCTCTACGACAAGCTCTTTACCATTGAGAACGTCAATGACATTCCCGAGGACAAGACCTACAACGACTATCTCAATCCCGAATCTCTCGTGAAGCTGGAGCATTGCTTTGTGGAGCCCGCGCTTGCCGACGCCAAGGAGGGCGAGCAATTCCAGTTCGTTCGCACCGGCTACTTCTGCAAGGACACCAAGTATCCCAACACCTTCAACCGCATTGTCGGCTTGAAGGACAGCTTCCCAAAGAAGTAAGCCTTTCAAATGATCTGCCCCTTGGATGGCGAGCCATCCGAGGGGCAGAAGTCTATAAAAATTTTTTCAACTTTTCTTGAATAAGACCGTAATTTTACGTTGTTTTTTGCGTCATATAGTATAGAAGAACCATCTTCTGTTTTCCCGCAAATGAAAATCACACACAACAAGGAGGATTACGATGAAAAAAAGAAATTTTGCGAAGCTGCTTTGCGTCCTGCTAATGCCGATCCTGCTGTTATCCTGCAGCATGGTGCCACCCCATCAGGCGCCCCCCGATATCACCGAGGCGGAAACCGCTCCCCCGATAGAGAGAAAGCCCCTTGGAAAAAACATCGTTTGTGCAGGAGATGACATGACCTTCGGATCAACGCCAACGCTCTTCAGTTATCCCATATTGCTTCAAAAATATCTCGGTGATGACTACACCGTTACCAATTGCAGCGGTATTCATTTTGGCTACATAGGCAAGGATCAGTACAAAACATATAAAAATACCGGAGAATTTCTGTTTGGTATGTCCCAAAACCCCGACACGGTCATTATTTTGCTTGGAACCTACGATATCGGTAGATACGGCATTTATTTTTGGGATAAAAACAAGGATCAGTTCGAGTCTGCCGTTCGCGAGTTGGTGGGACTCTATCAGGCATTGGAAACCGATCCCGGTATCTATCTGTGCTCTCCCCCTTGCCGCTATGACGACCCAAGCTACAATTCCATCCTCAAAAACGAAATGATTCCCATTCTGCAAAAGGTGGCGGAGGATATGGGATGCGTTTATCTTGATCTTTACACACCAACCGAAGGGAAACCTGAGCTTTATATGGATTGTTTCAATTTAAACTTATCCACCGAGGGCGAAGTCTTTTTGGCGCGTACCATTCATGATTATATCATCCAAGATATTCCCGCGGAGCAAACCGCGGCAGGTGCCGATGCATAGATCAAAGCCCGAACCTTTTTCTGTAGCATAGCAGAATTGCCCCCTCGGATAGATTCTCCATCCGAGGGGCAATTTTAATGCTTCCAAAACGGCTTTTTTCTGCGGTCATCACAGCAGCTCTTGCATTGCTCGGGAGTGAGGCGAACCAAAATGCTGTCCTCCCCCACGCACTCCACGTGGCACCACGGGATCACAACCGTCTCCCCCGAAAACAACCCCTTGCTCGCTTCCACCGTTACGGAAAGCAGGTGCGGGCAATCGCCCTCAAAGGAAAAGGTGAAATCGGTGGGATATCCCAACCGGGCGCCGTTGCACAAATTGATCACCTCCAGGCACCGCAGCTCCGCCGTACTGTAATTTCTCATGCAAATCCCTCCCCTCTCCACAGCATATGCGGAGGGAGGAGGGATCGTTTCAAGTCTTTTTCTTCTGGAACAACATCACGGAGATCAGGGTGAGAATGGGCGCCAGCAAAACAAGCACCGCCGATACCGACGTCCAGCTCCCCAGTTCGGTTCTCTGCCCCACGGCGGGGATCAATGCCGAGAGAAGCACTACGATTGCAATGGGAATCAGCAAGCGAAGGGCGTACCACAGAGTTTTTCCGTGAAAGCTGACTCCGCTTCCGTGGAACAAGAGTAAAACCGTTTCCATCAAAAGGAGCGCGATCAGCAGCATGGTAGGCTCGGCTTGCGGATTCAGTACTCCAGTCCACTGCAGGATCGCCGCCGTAAGCGCCCAAAGCACGGCAGGCAAAATGGGCATCAGCCAATTTTGCTTATCTCGGAAAAAGTCCTCCGCCGAAAACAGCTTGGGAGGCGCCAGGTCCTCTTTTCGCGGTTCTCCGCGAGAGATCAAAAGCCCTACCACCAAATCGGTTAAAACCGATACCGTGACCATGCCTGCCGCCGTGACTGACGCCATTCCCAGTAGCACCGAAAGAACAAACACCGTTGAGCAAAGCGTTTGCAGGCGGAAAATCGCCGAAAAAAGCTCTTTTGCGCGCTTAGCGCTTCGACGCGCCACAGAAATCGCTTCCACAAACGCCGACAGACCACCGCCCGTATCGGATACGGACGACAAAATTACGTCGGCATCCCGTCTCAAATTTTGTGGCGCGGGTTGCAAAAAGCTCTGCCAATCGAATGGCTCGCCCTCTCCTCCTGCGCGATAAGCGTATGGATCGCACACCATTGCAACGTCGGCCTGCGCCGCAATCACGGCATGGCTCGGTCGGGTGGAGATCACACCAACCACGTGTCCCTCTCGTCGCAGTTCCCGCACGCAGGCTGCCAGCCGCTCTCGTCCGTAGCTCATCAACACCGTGGCTTGATCGAGCGCCCGACGGGGATCGGCGATCTGCTCCGGTGTGGCAATGGAAGCGGTTGCCCCTTTTGGGAAACAAGCAATCTCCTCGGGGCTTGGAGAATCGGCAACAAACCGCACCCGAACCCCCATCTCCTCAAGGCTGCGCAGCTGCGCCTCGGCGTCGGAAAGCATCTGCTCTCCAAGGGAAAGAATTCCCACCAAGCCGCGAAGTCCCCGCTCCTCTCGCAGAACCGTGATACACCGTTTGCCGTCCCCACAGCTGCTCTCATAGAAATCCCGCAAGCGCCGACGCTCCTCCTCGCGCAAAGAAACGTGGCTTCCGTTTGCTCCGCAGAGCGTTGAACAACCGTTCAGCGGCGGAGCGCCGTAGCAAAAACGGAGACGGAAGGGCGCTACACTCTCTCCCTCTAAAATGTCCTCCCCCTTCCCGCGGATCAACGACAATCGGCGAATCGAAAGCTCCACAGCGGCACGATCCAACGCCGATGCCTCCAGCAGGCTCCGCAGATACCGCGGGGGATCGCTTGGACCAAATGCCGTTGGAAGCTGATTTTCCCCCATGCGATATAGCAGGAAAGCCTCTGCCAGGGGGTTCAGCATTGCCTCGCCGTGAGCGGTTTTGATCTCATATATCTCACGACCGTTACAGACGGCTACGGCATGACGTACACCGTCTGCCAGCGCGGCTCCGCCCAAAACGATCAGATCGGTCAGTTCGGGCAATTTCTCCATTCCTTTTGCCGTCAGCATCACCGCTCCGTTGCCCTTGTTTCTGCGGGCAAACAGAAGGCGTTCCCCGCGTTGCAGGGTCACGCGCATCAAA
>SVSC01000005.1 GCA_015064525.1 Oscillospiraceae bacterium | reverse complement strand
GATGCGATAATAAATTTCGATGCCCCTTTTAGGGGTTAAGCCGGTAATAGCCCCTTATAGGGGCTGTGCAAACCACCGGTTGAACCGGTGGTTTTGATTTTTGTCGGTCTTATTCAATGCCAACCAGATATTCCAGATTGCCAAGGCGCTGACCTTGGGCGGTGGCGTAGATGTAGTTGAGGAACAGCACCTCGTCGGCCCCCACCTCTTCGGCGTACTGGGGCAGGGTCTTGCCCGTGGCTGAGCGGAAAAAGCGGTAGTCCACAATGCAAACCTTGGCGTACTGATCCACAAAGAAGGGGGCAAGCGCGTTGCCGTAGGACTCCTTCACAAGGATCAGCGTTTTGCCGTTGGTGGCGGCGGGGTTGGGGTTGGTGATCTCAATGAGAGGATGGTCACCCGCGATAAAGGTGTTGTATTTGCTTCCCGCGGCGGCATAGTAGTTGGGATTTTTGCGGATAATGGGGTATTCATCGGTCCACTTTTTGGTGTCATTGAGGAAGGTGCGCATTTTGTTGGTGGAATTGGGGATCCATGCCTCCACCACGTCGGGTTCCTTTTCCAGCTGTGCGGGCTTGCCCGCGCTGCGGTAGAGACTGCCCAGGAAGCCCTCAAAGGTCAGCTTTTGCCAGCCGTCCAGCGGCAGGGGAACCTGACCCGTGGAGCGACAGTAGGCGGCGTAGGCATAGTAGGCGCCGCGCGCTGTCCAGTGGTGGTCGGTGCGGAAGTAAAGCTCCTCGTTTTTGTGGGCGAGCAGATCGGGGTAGAGGTCAATGGTGGTTACCGCGTCGCTCATGCGATCGTACATATAGGCGATGGCGTTTGGAATATTGGCGGCGCCGATCTGCTTTTGCTCCCGTTCGGTCAGGTTTACGGAATAGGAGAGAGGAACGATCAGATTATAAACTCTTTGTCGGGGCATTTTTGCCGCCGCCTCGGAAATGATGGAGGCATAGCGGTTGGATGCCTCCTCCGAGAAGGAGTAGATCTCAAAGGCGCGGTTTCCCTTCACAAACACGTAGTCGAATTTTTCCACCGCGGCGCTGTCGTTTTCGTCGCCCGGGGTGGCAGTTGGATTGCTTGGGTTGTTGCCGATTTGCGTTTGGGGATTTTGCACGATCTGCATGGTGCGGATGCCGTAGAGATTTTTAATGGCTTGGTTTATGGAAATAAAGCCATCCCGCATGGGGAAGGTGTCGGCATACCAGGTGGAAACCCCTGAGAACCATTCTCCCGAAAGGAGACCTTCCCATGTCAATTGGGGAAACTCGGTGAGGGTTCGCTTTTCCTCCTCGGAAACGGTGGGACGCAGGAAGAACAGCAGACCGATCACGAAAAAGACCAGCAAAGCTCCCGTGAACAGATAGACCTTCACCGCGTCCTTTTTGATATTGGCGCGGTTGTTTTTCGGAGCCTCCGGCGCGGGTGGCGCTTGGGTTGGGGTTGCTTGAGATACTTGATTCATAGAACCTCCTGATCAGAACTGGAAGTAGAGGAAAGGGTTGTAGGTGTTCCCGATGAGGGAAAGGAAGGAGAGGAACAGCAGAACGGTGGGAGCGAGCGCATCGGTGGTTTGCTCCAGCCATCGCCAGGCGTTGTTGGAGGAGGAAAGCTCGGAGAGCTTGACCTTCAGCCAAGGGATGAGGGGGAGACAAGCGATGATCGAAACGGCAAGGAAGAAGACGTTGTTGAGCAGCGTCAGGCGGGCGTTCAAATCCCAAAAGGCATTGCCGTTGCCGCAGAAGAGCCCCGAAACTGCCGTGGCGAGAAGAGAGAAGTCCTCAAAGTAGAACAGAATCCAGCCAAACCACACCACAATCAAAAGCCCTGCGTGTTGGAGCAGTCGCTTCCAAAGGGGTGGGGGAGCCGTCTCCTTTTTCAGCAAGAATTTTTCCAGCACAAGGAAGACGAAATAGTAGAGTCCCCAAAGCACGTAGTTCCAAGAGGAGCCGTGCCAAAGCCCCGTGAGAAGCCAGACACAGAACAGATTGAGGATCTGCCGCTTCAAGCCTCGGCGGTTGCCGCCCAGCGGGATGTAAACGTAGTCTCGGAAAAAGGTTGAAAGGGAAATGTGCCAGCGCCGCCAGAATTCGGTGACCGAGCGGGAGACGTAGGGATAATTGAAGTTCTCGCAATAGTGCAGACCGCACATTTTGCCCATGCCGATCGCCATATCGGAGTAGGCGGAGAAATCCAGATAGATTTGGAGCATATAGCAAATCGTTCCCAGCGCAATGGTGCCTGCCGAGGCAGTTTCCAAGCCTTTCGCGGCAAGGGCTGTGGCGGCAAGCGCACCGCAGGGATTGGCAAGAAGGGATTTTTTGGCAAGACCAACGGCAAAGCGGGAAATGCCCGAGGAGAAATCCGAAAGGGTAATCTCCCGATGCGCCAACTCCTCGGCAACGTCGCTGTAGCGAACGATGGGGCCCGCCACGCATTGGTGGAACAGGGCTGCGTAGAGCAGAAGCGTCCAGTAGCTTTGCTGCGCCTCGGTGTCACCCTTGTAAACGTCGGCAACGTAGGAGATCAGCTGGAAGGTGTAGAAGGAGATACCGATGGGAAGCACGATCTGCGGTACCACGCCCTCAAAGCCGAGGATGGGCTTCAGGATATCTGCCAGAAAATTGGTGTATTTAAAGAACACAAAGATCAGCACGCAGGCGGCAACGGTGATCGTTAACACCAGCTTGCGGTGGAAGCGCAATTCAATTGTACCCAGTAACCGCCCTCCCAGCCAGCAAATGAAGGTGACGGTGCAGAGCAGGAGCAGCAGGATCGGACCTCCCCAAGCGTAGAAAAGCAGGGAAAAGATCAGCAGGGTAATATTCTGCGCTCGCAGGCGCTTGCGGGTGAGACAAACGGTCATGCAGATCACAAAAAAGAAGAAAACAAAAAATAAGCTGGAAAAAACCATGAGCCGATCCTTTCTGATGAGGCTGGAGCCTTGCTTTGCTCCGCTGTTTTTATTGTAACATAAACAATAAAAAATTGCAAGAGATACGCGGCGATTTCCTGAATTTTTTCGGGTTGACAGAATACCCAAAAAAAGATAGAAGGTTCTCTCAAATGATATGCAATTCTGTTCTTGACTTTTTCCCTCGGATAGGGTATAATAAATGTAAAATCCGTACTTGTGCTATTTTTGCGGAAATACGAAGAAAGCAATCAAAAAACTGTTGAAGAGTAAAAACACGGGCGTTGGAATTTGAGTTCCTGCAGTGCCGACCGAACGGGGAGTTGTCGGGCGGACGAAAAGGCCTTGGCGTGCGGTCTGTGTTTTGCATCCCGCTTCATAGGGCTGCTTGCGGAGTGGAAGCCGAGCGATCGGCTTTGCCCTCTTATTCTGCCATATGGGTGGAAAAGGAGGTTTTTTTTATGAAACAAAAGCAGGGAAGCTCGGTTTTTTCCAATCTCAAAGGTCTCACCACAGCCGCCATGCTCACGGCGATGAGCGTGGTGATCGGGATCTTCTGCAAAAATTTTCTCAACTTCGGAAACGGATTGTTTCGCGTTACCTTTGAAAACTTCCCCATTATTCTCTCGGGAATTCTGTTTGGTCCCGTTGTTGGAGGATTGGTGGGGATTGCCTCCGATCTGGTTAGCTATCTCTTGTCCTTTCAAACCTATCCGCCCAACCTGATTGTCACGCTGGGCGCCTTTTCGGTCGGCGTTCTTTCGGGGGCGGTTTCCCGCTTTCTGATCCGTCGGAAGGGGTATTTGCAGATCGTTGTATCGGGATCGGCAGCGCATCTTGTTGGCTCCATGATCATCAAAACCATTGGGCTGTACAGCTACTACGGGGTGTTGGTGCTATGGAGAATTCCCTTGTATTTTATCATTGCGCCTCTGGAAATTCTATTATTATGTCGGCTGCTCCGCAGTCAAACGATGGGACGTTTGATCGGATACAGCTTTCAGGAGAAGTTATGAACTACCAAGAAGCCCTCGATTACATTCATTCCGTGAACGGATGCTTCTGCAAGCCCGGGCTGGAGCGGATCAGCGCGCTCTGCGAGGGATTGGGGCATCCCGAAAATGACCTTCGCTTTATCCACGTTGCGGGAACCAACGGCAAAGGCTCCTTCTGCGCCATGACCGAATCAATCCTGCGGGCGGCAGGCTACAAAACGGGACTCTACACCTCCCCCTTCATTAAGCATTTCAACGAGCGGATGCGGGTGAACGGAGAGAATATTTCCAATGATGAATTGGTGGAGATCACCGAGCTGGTACGCCCCATTGCCGATGCCATGGAGGATAAGCCCACCGAATTTGAGCTGATCACAGCCATTGCCTTTGAGTTTTTCCGCCGCCAAAGGGTAGACGTTGTGGTGCTGGAGGTTGGCTTGGGCGGGCGACTGGATTCCACCAACGTGATCCGCACGCCGCTGCTTTCCGTGATCACGGGAATCGACTTTGACCACACCGAGCTACTGGGCAACACCCTGCAGTCGATCGCCGCCGAAAAGGGCGGTATCATCAAGAACGGCGTTCCTTCTCTCTACGGAGGCGCCGCCAACTCCGCTTGCGGCACCCTCTCGGCGATCGCCGCCATGCGTCATTCTCAATTGCGCAGCACCGACCGCTCTCTTCTGCGGGTGAAGTCCTATTCCCTGGAGGGAACGGTGTTTGATTTCGGAGAGCTGCGGGATCTGCGGCTTCCCCTGCTGGGAACCTTCCAGCCGCTCAACGCCGCAACCGTGCTGACCGCTGTTGAAATTCTGAACGCCGAAACCGATCTGGAGATCTCCGAGAATGCGATTCGCAGGGGATTGGAAACGGTTCGTTGGGCGGCTCGCTTTGAATTGCTGAGCGCCGACCCCGTGATCGTTTACGACGGCTCTCATAACCACGAGGGCGCCGCAAACGCCCTGAAGAGCATTGAAACCTATTTCCCAGATCAGCAGGTGAATATCCTGTCGGGCGTGATGGGAGACAAGGACTTCGACGGGATCATTGAGGTGATCAAGCCGGTTGCCGCAAAGGCGTTCACCGTGGCACCCGCAACTCCTCGCGCGCTGAACGCGCAAAAATACGCCAAGTATTTCCGCGTTCACGGGGTAGAGGCAGAGGGCTTTGACGTTCTCATCGAGGGCGTTCGTGCCGCAATCCGCTCCTCTAAGGAGCAAAATCTGCCTTTGGTGTGCATGGGCTCGCTCTATCTTTATGCCGAGCTGACCGATGCCATCGAGCAGGTGCTGAAGGAAATTTAGGGCAAAGCCCCGAGGGGATCCGAGGGGCTTGCCTTCAATAAACGTGAGTTCGAAACCATCCTCACGCTAAACAAAACTAAGGAGTAATCAGATATGAAACGAACGAACACGCAGCTTGGAAGGATCCGCTATCTCTGCTACGCCGCAATGATCGCCGCCGTTTACACCGTTCTAACCTATGTGATAGGCTCGTTCGGCCTGGCAAACGGGGTGATCCAGCTTCGGCTCTCGGAGGCATTGTGTATCCTTCCCGTTTTTTTACCGGCCGCAATCCCCGGGCTTACCGTTGGTTGCTTTCTTTCCAACCTGCTTCTGGCTTGCCCCTGGCAGGACGTGGTGTTTGGCGCGCTGGCAACCCTTTTGGGCGCGATTGGCACGCGATTGCTGAAAAAATTTCCACTGCTGTCGCCGCTGCCCGCGGTCCTTTCCAACACGCTGATCATTCCCTTCGTTCTTGCCTTTGTTTACCATGCCGAGGAGGGACTGCCGTTTTTGTTCCTTTCGGTGGGGCTGGGGGAGCTGTTGTCGGCGTATATCTGCGGAATTCTTTTGTGGTCTGTTCTGAAAAAGCACGCGGACAGACTGTTTCCAACAAGGAAGAAATAAGCTTCGTAAAAACAGATCGAAGGAGGTGTAGCACAATGGAGATCAAGCCATCGAAGGGGGCGCTGTTTGCCATGGAGCGATTGGAGCGGGCGGGATACGAGGCATACGCCGTTGGTGGCTGTGTGCGGGATTCCCTTCTGCAAGGAACGCCAAACGATTGGGATCTCACCACCAATGCCTCCCCTCGGGAGACCCTCGCCTGCTTCCCCGATTGTAGGGTGATCGAAACAGGACTCCAACACGGTACCGTGACCGTGATTTACGAGGGCGAGCAGCTGGAGATCACCACCTATCGGGTGGACGGTGACTACAAGGATAACCGCCATCCCGCCTCGGTCACCTTTTCGAGGCGTCTGGAGGACGACCTTTCCAGAAGAGATTTCACGGTGAACGCCATGGCTTACCACCCCGACCGCGGCTTGGTGGATCGCTTTGGCGGACAAGCCGATCTTGCGGCGGGGCTGATCCGTTGCGTGGGAGATGCGGAGCGTCGTTTTCATGAGGACGGTCTTCGCATTCTGCGGGCGATCCGCTTTGCTTCTGTTTTGGGCTTCTCCCTGGAGGAGAAAACGGCAAGAGCGGTGCATTCCTGCAAGCATTTGCTGAAAAACATTGCCGCCGAGCGCATCCGCGAGGAGTTCAACAAGCTGATCTGCGGAAAAGGCGCGGTGGAGATCCTGCGGGACTACGTGGACGTGATTGCGGAGTTTTTGCCGGAGGTTTCCCCCATGGTGGGCTTTGATCAGCAGTCCCGCTTCCATCGGTTCGACGTTTGGGAGCATACGCTGTTTGCCCTTTCGCAAACCGATTCCCCACGGCTGAACGTGCGGCTGGGGATTCTTCTGCATGACGTTGGCAAGCCCTTGTGCTTTACCAAGGACGAAAAGGGAGGACATTTCAAGGGTCACGCCGAGGCGGGAGTTCGTTTGACGGATGAAATCATGCGGAGACTGCGCTACGACAACGCCACAAGAGAGCTGATGCTCAAGCTGGTGCGGTACCACGACATTCCCATTCAAGCTGAGAAAAAGCATATCAAGAGAGCCATCCTGCGGTTTGGCGAGCGAGGACTTGCCGATCTTTTGGAAATCCAGCGATGCGACCGCGTTGCCCATCAGATCGGGCATACCGAATTGCCCGATTGGTATGCGGATATCCCCGTGATCTGGGAGGAGATTCGCAGGGAGGGCGCCTGCCTTTCTCTGAAGGATTTAGCGGTGAACGGAAACGATCTGATCGCGCTGGGCTACCGTCCGGGTAAGGAGCTTGGAGCGTGTCTGAACCGTTTGCTGAACGCCGTGATCGACGAGGAGCTGCCCAATGATCGGGAGATCCTGTTAAAGAGCTTGGAGCAACCGAAGGCGTGAGAAATTGAAAAAAGCGTCTGCCTACACCGACAAAGGGTGGAGGCAGACGCTTTTTTATTAGATTTTCAAGATCCTCTCGGCATTTTTGGAGAAGATCATTTCCTTTTCGGCGTCGGTGATCAGGGGATCCAGTAGCACGCCGCCAATGTACATGCTCATGCTGCAGGTGGGGTAGTCCGAGCCAAAGAGAAACCGCTCGGCGCCGAACAGATCAATGGCGTGGCGGAGCATTCCCTGGCGGAAAATACCGTAGCCCGAAAGATCCAAATGGTAGTTTTCGCTGAGGCGCATTCGTTCCATGTGTCGGTTAAAATCCCGAAGCTCACCGGGATGAGCCGCCACAAAGGTGACGTTGGGATGCTCGCGCACCATGCGATCCATTTCGTCGTTGCCCATGGAATGAAAGGAGACAACCGTTCCGTATTGCTCGCATAGGTCGAGAATTTCGGAAAAATTCTTGCAGGAGTAGTCGCTCCAGCCGTGATAGTAGGGAACCAGCTCGCCGATCAGATTCACGCCGAGGCTGTGCATCCGCTCGATCTCCTCGCAGGATTCTCGAACGAAATCGGGGTGAACGTGGAAGCCCGGGATAAAGCGACTGCCGTAAAGCTCCCGCAATGCCAGCGCCTCGTCATTCATGTATCGGAGCGCCTCCCACGGCTGCTCTCCCTCCTTGAAACGGCGGATCACGCTTCCGCAGATCACGTCCACGCCCAGCCGATCCATCAATTGCAGGGTGGTGATGGCATTCATTTCGATCACGGACTTGTGGGAGCAGATGTTATCCCCATCGTTTCGGAAGGGATGGGTGTGAAAATCAATGATGCGAAAATCCTTCATAAAAAGGACTCCTTTCTCAAAGACTGTGGATCAGCTCGGCAATGGCGCTCTCATCGCAGGTGGACTGCAGAAGTCTGTTGGCTGCCTGCTTGGTTGCTTCAACCGCGTTTGCCACCGCGTAGCCAACCGATGCCGCCCGCAGCATGGAAATATCGTTTTCGTTGTCGCCAACGGCAAGAAGCTTGCCGCGCTTGATCTTCAGCATGGCGGCAATCCGCAGAAGAAGATCGCCCTTGGAGGCTCCCTTGGGCAGAATTTCGTAGTATTCCGCCGAGGAGCGGATAAAATCAAACCGCTCTGCCAGAGGATGGGCGTTCAGAAAGCGAATGATGGGTTCGAGACGCTCGGGCTTTTCCGCGAACAGCACCTTTGCAATGGGCTCGCCAAAGCGCTCGAAGGTAGATTCCGTCACGTCCAGCCCTTCGTCGCAAAAGTGCCTTTCCAGAATGCTGTTCAACACCTGATAGCAATTGAAGCGGAAGCCGCAAAGCTCAATCCCCGCCTCGGGAAAGCGCTCCTGCGCGTCTCGCACCAATTGGGCGGCATCCTGCGGCAGAGGCAGCTGCCAAAGGTACCTCTCGGCTTGCGGATCGAAGATTCCCGCGCCGTTGATGCAGCCGATGGGAACGGTGGGGCGAAGCTGATCGAACACGGGACCAACGCCTTGGGGAACCCGCCCCGTTACAAAGGTGAACAGTCCGCCCTCTCTTGTGAAATATTCAATGGCGTCCGCGTTTTCCTTGGAGATCTCCTTGTGAGCGTTGAGCAGGGTGCCATCCAGATCCGACACCAGCAAAAGTCCCTGGAATTTTTTCATGGCACAACGGATCAAACGCGGAACATCATGTCGCCGTAGGTGGGAACGGGCCAGTTGGCGGAGGCGGTGAGGGTTTCCATTTCGTCAACGGCGCGGCGCAATTCCTCCATCACGGGAAGCACGCGGTTGCAATAGCAGGTTGCCCGATCCTTCACGTCGGCAATGGATGCCGCTTGCGTTTCCACGTCGCGGAGACGCTGAACGGCGCTGTAGGCTTGTCCGTTCAATTCGGAGAGACGTCGAATGATATCCCGCTCCACGGCGCAGGAAACGTCCTCGCAAACGGCGCGCTTTTTGGCGGCGGCGTCGGCGATGTAGGCGATATAGCCCTCCACGGCGGGGATATAGTCTCTGGAAGCCATCACGATCATGGTGAGGGCTTCAATGTTGATGATCTTGGAGTAGTTTTCAAAGAAGATTTCCTCTCTGGAGCGCATTTCCACCTCGTTCATGACGCCAAAGGAGGAGAAGAGGGCAACGTTTTTGGGCTCCATAAAGGTGAAGTAGGCGTCCACCGAGGTTTTCAGATTGCGCAGACCGCGGCGCGCTGCCTCCCGCTCCCATTCGTCGGAATAGCCGTTGCCGTCGAAGAGAATACGGCGGTGTGCGGCGAAGGTTTCGCGGATCACCCGAGCGATCTCCTTTTCGCGATCCTCCGCCTGCTCGATCCGATCGGCAAACTGACGGAAGGATTCGGCAACAGCCGTGTTGAGAACGGTGTTGGGGAAAGCGATATTCTGAGAGGAGCCGGGCATACGGAATTCAAATTTGTTTCCCGTGAATGCCAGGGGAGAGGTGCGATTGCGGTCGGTGGTGTCCTTGCGGAACACGGGGATGGTGGGGATGCCCAGATCCATCATTGCTTTTTTGGCGCCCTTGTAGGCGGTGCCGTCCACAATGGAATCAATGATGGTGTTCAATTCCTCGCCAACAAAGATCGAAATGATGGCGGGAGGCGCCTCGTTTGCTCCGAGACGGTGATCGTTGCCTGCGTGGGCTACCGAAACCCGCAAAAGCTCCTGATAATCGTCCACGGCCTTCAGAACGGCGGCGAGGATCAAAAGGAACTGTCTGTTTTCGGCGGGGGTTTTTCCGGGATCCAGCAGATTCTTGCCGCCTGCGGTGAGGGACCAGTTGTTGTGCTTGCCCGAGCCGTTCACGCCCGCGTAGGGCTTTTCGTGGAGCAGGCAGACCAAGCGATGCTTTTCCGCGATTTTTTTCATATACTCCATGATCAGCAGGTTCTGGTCAACGGCAATGTTGGCGTTGGCATAGATGGGGGCAAGCTCATGCTGCGCGGGAGCCGCTTCGTTGTGCTTGGTTTTGGAGTTGATTCCCATGCGCCAAAGCGCCTCGTCCAGATCGGACATAAAGGCGGCAATGCGGGTTTTCAGCGGGCCGAAATAGTGATCCTCCAGCTCCTGACCCTTGGGCGCGGGAGCGCCGAACAGGGTTCTGCCTGCATAAACCAGATCCTTTCGGCGGTCATACATTGCCTTGTCGATGATAAAGTATTCCTGCTCGCCGCCAACGTTCACGTCCACGTGGTTGGAGGTGGAGTCTCCGAAGAGGCGCAGGATTCTGAGGGCTTGGGTGTTGATGGCATCCATGGAGCGGAGCAGGGGTGTTTTTGCGTCCAGCGCCTCGCCCGTGTAGGAGCAGAATGCCGTGGGAATATAGAGGGTGCCGTCCTTCACAAAGGCGTAGGAGGCGGGATCCCAGGCAGTGTAGCCCCTTGCCTCAAAGGTGGCGCGCAGACCGCCCGAGGGGAAGGAGGAGGCGTCGGATTCTCCGCGAATCAGCTCCTTGCCGGAGAACTCCATCACCACCTTGCAGGTGCCAACGGGGGAGATGAAGGCGTCGTGCTTTTCGGCGGTTACGCCCGTGAGGGGCTGGAACCAGTGGGTGTAGTGGGTGGCACCCTTTTCCACGGCCCAATCCTTCATAGCGTTGGCAACCACATCGGCAATGGTGGGGTCGATGTGCTTGCCCGTGGCAATGGTGCGGGTGAGAGACTTGTAAACCTCCTTGGGGAGGCGCTCGCGCATCACGTCGTCGTTAAAGACCATACAGCCAAAGATATCGGTAATCTTGTTTGTCATGTTTTGTCTCCTCGTTGGTGGGGATTTCTTCCACAGAATAATTTATTATAGTCCAAAAATCGCAATTTGTCAATGCGCAACGAAAAAAAACAGACAACAACCCGAAAAAAAATGAAAAAGCCCTTGCAATCGAGGGAAAAATATGCTATAATACTTTCGTTTGGATATGCACCATTAGCTCAGATGGATAGAGCACAAGCCTCCGACGCTTGGTGTCGACGGTTCGAGTCCGCCATGGTGCGCCAAACAGAAAAGGAGCCGTAAGGCTCCTTTTCTGTTTGCTAACCCCTTTGTCAGCAAGCTGTCCCCCAGTAGAACTGGGGGTTTATTTTGACCACCAAAATGAAAAGCACCGCGCTTCGGAGCGCGGCGCTTTTCGGAAACCGTAACGTGCTGACAGTATTTCCCATTTCGGAGCTTCTCTCATGCCTCCAAAAAGGTTTTGAGAAGCAGCAACGTATTGCGAACACCGTCCACGTGGCTGCGCTCGTAGCCGTGGCTCGCGAACACACCCGCGCCGATCAGCCCGTGTCGAAGATCGTTGCCGCCGCGAAGAGTAGCCTCCACGTCCGAGCCGTAGTAGGGGTAAACGTCCACGGCATAGCCCGCGCCGCTCTTTTTCGCGGCTTCAATCAGCCTTCCAACCAGCTCATAGCTATAGGGTCCGCCCGAATCCTTGGCGCAAATTGAGACCTGCCGCTCGGTGCATTGCAAGCCGTTGCCAACACAGCCCATGTCCACGCTGATCGCCTCGGTGATGCCTGCGGGAACCGAGGCGCTTCCGCCATGCCCCACCTCCTCGTAGACCGTTACGTGAACGTAGGTACGGCGGGGAAGCACCACAGCCTCCTCCTTCAAATACCTCGCCAGCCCCAAAAGAATTCCGACAGACAGCTTATCGTCGAGAAATCTGCTCTTGATATACCCCGATGCTGTTACACGGGAACGGGGATCAAAGCAAACGGGATCCCCCACCTCAATGCCCGCAGCACGCGCCTCCTCCGCTGTTTTCACGTCCTCATCCAACACCACCTCCACGGTGTCGAAGCTCCGTTTGGTGTCGCCGTAGGACCCGTTTACGTGAACCGACGGATTGCAAAGCTGAAGGGTTCCTTCCATCACGCCGCCCCCGCGGGTGTGTACCCGTAGGTTTTCGGTTTCGGCATTTTCAGCTCGCATTCCCCCCAGAGGCGTGACGCGAAGTCTGCCGTTCCCCTTGATTTCGGCAACCATGGCGCCAAGCGTGTCGGTATGCGCCTCCAGCAAAACGCCGTTGCGCTCGTCGGCTCCGCCCAGATCGGCAAGCACGCCGCCCTTTTCGGTGAGGCGAGCGTTATAGCCCATGTCTTGAAATTCCTTCAGCACCCATTCCGCGGCAGCGCGCGTGTAGCCCGTGGGGCTGTCAATGGCGAGCAGCTCCAGGGTTTTATCAACTGCATAGGTTGTATATGCTTTCATCCCGTGATCTCCTTTTTTTATTGAACCACCGTCACACGCTCCATCACCGCGCTGTAGTAGCGGGTGTCAGCCTTGGCTGTGAGCGCATGACCGTTGGTGTAAAGATTGACGTAGGTAACTCCATCCAGAAACAAGCTTTTCAGAATCAGATTCCCCTTCAGGGTAACGTTTTCGGTGAGGTAGAGGGTGGTTGCCGTAAAGCCGCCGCCCGACAGCAGGGTGTGCGCTCCAACCACCGTTAAGCTCTTCACAACGGGCAGCTCTCCGCGCACATAGTAGGCGGAGGCGCTGTGCAGAAGCGGATCGTCGGTTCCCAACTGCAGGGTGTACTCCGCTTGCGGATCGGTCATGGACGCAAACGCCTTGTCGGGGTTGGAATATACCCCCTGCTTTTCCCCGTTTTTGTAGACAGTCACCCACTCCAAGCCGTATTCGGAAACGGCTGGCAGCGCGTAGAGAAAGTCCATGCCAACGCCCGTGGGCAGGTCGGGAGTGTGATCCTCCGCCATCACGGAAGCCGACACGCAGAAATAGCGGTAGGGCGCGGTGCTTTGATTGTTATCGTCCCAGGTGAGATCCACGCCGTACCACACGTCCTCAATCTCCAACAGATTCCAAGCGTGCGCCTCGCCGTTTCCGATCCCCGTAACGATCAGGCAATCCACGCCGCAAATATTCATCAGAATCTGGTATGCCTCGGCAAAGCCCTCGCAAACAGCTCCCCGTCCCTCAAACACGCCAACGCAGGAATGCGCCCAGTCGGCGGACTCGGGAACACCCGAACTGCTGTAGGCATAGTCAACGGTTCCAACAATGGCGTTATGCAGCGTCAACGCCGTCTGATAGGGCGTTGCCTCGGCGGGAACCACCGAAAGATAAGCGGCGATTCCGTTGTAAACAGATGCGTTCCGTTCCATGCGGGCGGTGCCGTTGGCGTATTGGGAAAGCGTCATTACGTTGAGTATTTGCTCATTATAGCTGATCTGATTGGAGAGCCAATAGTAGAGCGGGTTATCGTTGCGGAAGGTGGTCCAAACCGCCAGCGCCTCATCCAAGCTGAGCCCCAACTCGGCATAATTGAGAGCCGCGAACGACATGGAATTCTCCACAACCGACGACGGATCGGTATGGAACACTCTCACCGCCTCGTCCAGCCTTTGGTAAAAGGCTTGCTTCGCGGAGCCGTTGGAGGTGGAGGCGAGATACGTATAGCCGTAGGTGCCGTTGTAGAGATCCAGAAAAGCCAAGCCCTCGGCGCTGTTCTTGGGAGTACCGCAGGCGGAGCAAAGACCGTTCACATAGTTGGCGTGTCCCTTTGGCAGAAGCAGCGTGGGCGGCGTTAAGTATTCCTTGCAGCGAGAGCAACGCACACCGCCAACCGAGCCGCCTTGAGTGCAGGTGGAGGGAACGTCCTCCATGGGCACGGGGGCATGCCCCAGGGCGCGGTAAACGCCTTGATCCGCGGCGCCGCAAAGCGCGCAGAAGCGAACGGCGCTTCCCTCATCCTCACAGGTTGGCTCAACAACCACCTTCCAGTCCCCAAATTGATGATCGCAATCGGGGTCTCCCGTTTGAACGGGCTCATGGGTGGGGGTTCCGCCGAGCGAGGCGGTTTGCCCAACGGAGGGGGTTGGCTCCTGCCAAAAGAGCCGCAAAAGGCTCTCGGCGCTGCAAGAGGTCATGCCAAAGCAGCAGGCAAGCGCCAACGCCGCGGCAAGCAGTCTGCGGATCGTTTTTTGATTTTTCATGATGTCCTTCCTTTCTTGCTTTTCAGCTTGATCACGTTGTTTTTTTCTCGGATTCCGAGGGAGCTGCTCCATCCTCCTGCTGCCGCCGATAGCGGTGAGGAGTGATGCCGTGCGCCTCCCGAAATTTGGCAATAAAATACGCTGAGGTGGAAAAGCCCACCGCTTGCGCGATATCGGTGATGCTGTTGTTGGTGGTGAGAAGCAATCGCTCGCTTTCCCGCAAACGAAGGTTGTTGACGTAGGCAGAAAACGAAATCCGCATACAGCGGTGGAAGCTGCGGGAGAGATAGGCGGGGCTCACGCCGCAGGCGGCGGCAGTTTCCTCCTCGGTCAGATCGGCGTAATTCTGCCGAACGTGCTCAATGGCTCGGCTGATCAGCTCCCGTTGCTGCGCCGCGGGAACAAAGCTCCCCGCCCACGCAGGATCGCGGTTCTGCCAGCTGCGGAGAATAAACAGAAAGATTCGCGTCACGTCGGCGCGCAGGCTCAGCTCATAGCCAAACGCCTGCTGCTCCCACTCCCGGCGAATGCGGGAAAACAGCTGAGGCACCTCGGTTTTCTCCAGCTCCTCCTTGCAGAAAAACAGCTCCTTGCTGGGAAGGTTTTCCAAAAGCATCAGCACGTAGGAATACTCCGAGTAGGTTTGCTCCTCGGTTAAAAGAATCTGCGGTAAAAATTTCAGTACGTGATAGGTACACGGCTCCGAGGAAAAAACGTCGTGCGGCTCCTCGTTCCGAATAATGATCATTTCCCCCTCTCCCAGCTCAAATCTCCGATTTCCGATCGCAACGGTGGGACGCCCCGTAATTCCGAACAGCAATTCGGTGTAGTCGTGATAATGCTGATGGGACATTTCGGCATGCTTACCGCTCAGCGACATGGTGAGATATTGCACGGCAACGGGCACACCGTTGCGCTTAAACCTTGATTCACGGTAGATCATAAAGCCTCACACAACAAAAAATTGATATTTTTGGACAAATACATTATAGCATATCCAACGGGAATATGCTATAATTTTTTTGAAAAAGATGTAAATTTTTTATAAAGGAGAGTCCATCATGCTTCGAGTTTTGGTTTGGAATGAATTTTATCATGAGCAAACCCATGAGCGCGCGAAGGCAATTTATCCCCACGGAATTCATCGCGCCATTGCGGATTTTCTGCAATGCGACGATATTCAAGTGAAAACGGCGACTCTGGAGGATGAGAATTGCGGCATCACCAAGGAGGTACTGGCAGAAACCGACGTTCTGATCTGGTGGGGCCACGTGCGGCACAATCTGGTTCCCAACGAGGTGGTTGAGCTGGTGCGCGACGCCGTTCTGGAGGGCATGGGAATGATCTTTCTGCATTCCGCCCACCACTCCAAGCCCTTCAAAGCCCTGCTTGGAACCTCCTGCCACCTCACCTGGAGAGAATCGGGCGACAGCGAGGTGCTTTGGGTGATTGAGCCCTCCCATCCCATCACACAGGGCATCGACCGCTATTTCACCCTGGAGCATGAGGAAACCTACGGAGAGCCCTTTGTGATCCCCACCCCCGATAAGCTGCTGTTCATCGGAAGCTTTTCCGGCGGCGAGGTTTTTCGCGCGGGGTGCCTCTTTGAGAGAGGAAACGGAAAGATCTTCTACTTCCAGCCCGGCCACGAAACCTTTCCCACCTTCTATCAGGCTCCCGTGCAAACCGTGATCCGCAACGCGGTTCGCTTTGTGGCGCCCACCTACCGCGCCCGCACCGGCTGCCCCCACGTGAGAAAGATCACCGACGAGGGCGATTACGTTTTGAAAAATCATTGATCTCAAATACATCATCACACAGAAAAGGAGTTACTGAAATGGCAGAAATCATTAAAATCGGCATTATTGGATGCGGAGGCATTGCCAACGGAAAGCATATGCCCTCCCTGAAAAAGGTGAAGGACACCGAAATGGTTGCGTTCTGCGACATTATCCCCGAGCGCGCGGAGAAAGCGGCAAAGGACTACGGTGTGCAAAACGCTAAGGTCTACACCGACTACCGCGAGCTGTTGAAGGATCCCGAGATTTCGGTGGTTCACGTTTGCACCCCCAACCGCTCCCACAGCTTTATCACCGTGGACGCTCTGGAGGCAGGCAAGCACGTGATGTGCGAAAAGCCCATGGCGATCAATTCCGAGGAGGCAAAGAAAATGCTGGATGCCGCAAAGCGCACCGGCAAAAAGCTCTCCATCGGCTATCAGAGCCGCTTCCGCGACGATTCTGTTTTCCTCAAGCAGGAGGCTGAGGAGGGAACCTTCGGAGACATCTACTATGCAAAGGCAACGGCGATCCGTCGCCGAGCGGTTCCCACCTGGGGCGTATTCCTCAATGAATACGAGCAGGGCGGCGGTCCTCTGATCGACATTGGAACCCACGCGCTGGATCTCACCCTTTGGATGATGAACAACTACAAGCCCAAGTATTGCGTTGGAACCGCCTACCACAAGCTGAACAATCAGACCGATCAGGGCAACGCGTGGGGCAACTGGGATTGCGAGAAATTCAGCGTGGAGGATTCCGCCTTTGGATTTATCGTGATGGAGAACGGCGCCACCATCGTTTTGGAGTCCTCCTGGGCGCTGAACACGCTGGACGTTCGCGAGGCTGTTACCACCCTGTGCGGCACCAAGGCGGGAGCCGACATGGTTGGCGGCGTTCGCATCAACGGCGTGAAGCACAACCGTCAGTACGTTTTCAATCCCGACTTCAAGGCAGGCGGAGCCGCCTTCTATGAAGGGCACAAGGGCGAAAGCGCCGCTGATCGCGAGGAGCGGATGTGGATCGAGAGCATCCGCAACGGCACCGATCCCGTTACCACCCCCGAGCAGGCATACTGCGTCACCCGTATTCTGGAGGGCATCTACACCTCCGCAAAAACCGGCGACATTTATCGCTTCGATTGATCTCTTACCTATAACCAACGCCCCCGACAGAAAACTGTCGGGGGCGTTTTGTTGGTGGTCAAAATAAACCCCCAGTTCTACTGGGGGAGCGGTAAAACAGAGCAGGGCTACAAATAAATTGGGCGAGCTATATACAAGCCGAAAGAAAGCCGAGGTGGCACGCGAAGCGTGACGGAAGGTTTGTAACAAAAGAAAAACAATCCCTCACCGCCTACGGCGGAGCTCACTTTACACAAGGGAGCCTATTGAAGTTACCCGTTTACGGGTTGCAGTGCGTGTGATGCGATAATAAATTTCGGTGCCCCTTTTAGGGGTTAAGCCGGTAATAGCCCCTTATAGGGGCTGTGCAAACCACCGGTTCAACCGGTGGTTTTGATTTATGGAAACCGCCGAAACGGTTGGCGGTCATGATTGAAACAGGAACGCCGCTATCGGCGCGTGGCTTACACGTGAGGATAGCGGCGAATTTTGTTGCGATTTTGAAGGAAATATCAGTCGGCTCCCATTAACAAGCGCCGTACACCGCGCCGTCACCGAGCGCCGCTTCAATGCGGAGGAGACGATTGTATTTGGCAACCCGCTCGCTGCGGCAGGGAGCGCCCGTTTTGATATAGGCGGCGTTGGTGGCAACGGCAATGTCGGCAAGGGTGGTGTCCTCGGTTTCTCCCGAGCGATGGGAGGGAATAAATCCGTAGCCGTGGGAAAGGGCGGTGCGGATCACGTTCAGCACCTCGGAGAGCGTGCCGATCTGATTGGGCTTCACCAAAATGGCGTTGGCGGCGCCCGTTCGGATTCCCTCGCGCAGGCGCTTTTCGTTGGTAACGAACAGATCGTCGCCAACCAGCAGGATCTTTTTTCCGAGCTTGGCGGTCATTTCCCGCCAGCCGTCGAAATCCCGCTGATCCAAGCCGTCCTCAATGGAAAAAATCGGATGCTCGGACACCAAACGCTCCCACTCCCCAATCAATTCCGCGCGGCTCTTGGTGAGCATTCGCTTGGGCATACGGTAGCAAGCCTCCTTTTCGCTGAACCATTCGCTTGCGGCGCAATCCAGAGCGATTTTCACCTGATCGGTGGTGTAGCCGCTTTCGGTAATGGCTTGGGTGATCAGACGAAGGGCGTCCTCGTCCCCGGGCAGACTGGGCGCGTAGCCGCCTTCGTCACCCACAGCGGTGGAAAGCCCCTTGTCGCGCAGCAGGCTTCCGAGGGTGCGGTAGATTTCGCTTCCCATGCGAAGTCCCTCCGCAAAGGTTTCGGCGCCAACGGGAGCGATCATGAATTCCTGAATTTCCACGTTGTTGGAGGCGTGAGCGCCGCCGTTGAGAATATTCATCATGGGAACGGGCAGGCGCCTTGCGGCGGCGCCGCCCAGATAGCGGTAGAGAGGGAGACGGTAGTGATTGGCGGCGGCGCGGGCGGCGGCAAGGGAAACGGCAAGAGTGGCATTGGCGCCGAGACGGCTTTTTTGCTCGGTGCCGTCTAAATCGAGGAGGATGCGGTCGATCTGCGCCTGATCCTCGGCGTTCACGCCGCTGAGCGCCTGCGAGATCTGTCGGTTCACGTTTGAAACGGCGCCGAGAACCCCCCGACCGTGATATCGTTTTTTGTCGCCGTCCCGCAGCTCGCAGGCTTCAAAAATTCCCGTGGAGGCGCCTGAGGGAACGCTTGCAACTCCAATCGTTCCGTCGGTGAGGCAAACCGTTGCCTCCACGGTGGGGGTTCCGCGGGAATCCAGAATTTCCCGCGCGCAACACTTACTGATCTGTGCTTTGTTCATGATGCTTCATCCTTTCTCCTTTCGCGGCTAACGCCGTTTGGGTTGAGAAAATTGTTGACGGAAAAAGGAGACGCCATGCGTTTTTTTAAAAAAACTATTGGCAAGCCGACGAAAATGTGGTATAATGGTAGCAGAACAAGCGCCGACGTAGGCGTCGATTTTTCGGGAAAGGACTTTTCATGCTTCCGCAACTGTATCAAAAATTGGAGAGCGAGGCAATGCCTCGGATCCGCCGCCTCTGCAACGGTGAGGACACCACCCAAATGGGCGCCTATCCCCATGGCGCTCAGCTCACGCTGGAGGTTACCGTTCCCCGTTGCCTGGGTGCCTCTGCCGTTGTGCTTCGCTTGGCGGAGGACGGTGGCGAGGAGCGAGATCTGCCCCTCGGCTTTTGCTCTGCCGACAAAGGGGAGGATCTTTATTCGGTCACCCTTTCCACCGCGCTGCTTTGCGGTGAGGACGGCGGGCTCTTCTACTATGAATTGCTCTTCCTGCGCGGAGAGAAGACGCTGTTCACTCACAGCGTTGACAATCTGGAATTTCAACTGCGGGAGCGGTCGGGCAGCCGTTTTCGGTTGTTGATCTACCGCGCCGATTTCCACACGCCCACTTGGTTTCGAGAGGGAACCATGTACCACATCTTTTTGGATCGCTTTTGCAGGGGAGCGGGCGCGGTTGCTCTCCGCTCGGGAGCAACCGAGGAAACCGACTGGGAAAACGGAATTCCCCAGTTTGCCGAAAAGAACGGTGATGCCCTTGCCAACGATCTCTTTTTCGGCGGAAATCTGTGGGGGGTGATCGAGAAGCTGGATTACCTGCGGCAGATGGGGATCACGGTTCTTTATCTGTCTCCCGTTTTCGAGGCGGCATCCAATCACCGCTACGATACCGCCGACTATGAGCGGATCGACGCCTATCTGGGCGGCGAGAAGGCGTTTGACCACTTGGTGGAGGAGGCGCACAGGCGGGGAATGCGAATCGTTCTGGACGGCGTTTTTAACCACACGGGGGATAACAGCCGTTACTTCAATCGCTATGGCACCTACGGCGAGGGCGGCGCATATGGGGATGCGAAATCTCCGTATCGGGAGTGGTATCGCTTTCGGGAGGACGGTGACTACGAAAGCTGGTGGGGAATCGAAATTCTGCCCCGCCTGAACCATGAAAATCCCGCCTGCAGACGGTATTTTACCGCCCCCCAAGGGATTGCCGCCAAATGGCTTCGCCGCGGCGCGGACGGCTGGCGGCTGGACGTTGCCGATGAATTGTCGGACGCCTTTTTAGACGAGCTGAGAGAGACTGTGAAAACGGTTTCCCACGGGGAGGCGGTGATCATTGGTGAGGTATGGGAAAATGCCGCCGATAAAATCGCCTACGGAAAGCGACGTCGTTATTTTCGGGGCAGGCAGCTGGACAGCGTGATGAACTATCCCTTCCGCAACGCGGTGTTGGGACTTTTGCAAAGAGGAGACACCGAATTCTTCGTTCACGCGCTGAATGAAATTTACGCCTCCTATCCCAGAGAGGTCAGCGACAGCCTGATGAATTTGTTGGGAACTCATGATACCCAAAGAATTCTGACGGTTCTGGGAGATGAGACGGCGGGAGAGGGACTTTCCAATCGGGCGCTGTCTACCAAGCGACTAACGCCCGCGCAACGGAGCCGAGCGGTTCGCTTGCTCAAGATTGCCGCCGCGCTGCAGTTTACGGTCTACGGAATTCCCTCCGTCTACTACGGTGACGAGGCAGGGCTGGAGGGCTATCACGATCCCTTCTGCCGTATGCCCTATCCGTGGGGAAGGGAGAATGCCGAGCTTGTGCGGTTCTATCGGATGCTGGGCTCTCTGCGAGCGCGTCACAAGGCGTTGCGGGGAGGAGACTTCCGATTCCTCTCCCACACCCGCGGCAGCTTTCTGTTTGAGCGCGCGCGGGAGGAGGACCGCGTGCTGGTGGCGGTGAACCTTGGGGTGGAGCCCAAGGCGTTTCCCTTGAACGGGGAGTGGATCGACTGCGTTTCCGAGGCGGTTTTGCGGGAGGAGCTTCTGCTTTCCCCCGGATGTTGCGCCGTTTTGGTGCGGAGATAGAAGAAAAAATTACCGAAATTGACGAAAATTTCACGAAAGGTCTTGATAATTTTCCAATTTTGTGTTATATTATATGTCGGTAGATAAATTATTTTTTTGAAAGGAAACCGAAAAAATGACTTACAACAAGAAATCCATTGAGGACGTTGCGATCGTTCCCGGTCAAAAGGTCTTCGTTCGTTGCGACTTCAACGTTCCCATGAAGGATGGCGTGATCACCTCCGATAAGAGAATTGTCGGCGCGCTGCCCACCATCAAGTTCCTGATGGAGAAGGGCGCAAAGGTGATCCTTTCCTCTCACATGGGCAAGCCCCATGCCATCTTCACCCCCAACTTTAAGCTGGATAAGAAGGAGCAGAAGAAGGTTGACGAGCTTCCCGAGGATCAGCGCGAGGCTGCTACCGCCGAGCTGAAGGCAAAGGCGCTGGCAACCGATGGCACCAAGTTTTCCCTGAAGCCCGTTGCCGACCGCCTCAACCTGGAGCTGGATGGCAAGGTTGCCTTCGCCTCCGATATCATCGGTGAGGACGCGCAGGCAAAGATCGCCGCTATGGAAAACGGCACCTGCGTGCTGATTGAGAACGTTCGCTTCGACGCGCGCGAGACCAAGAACGATCCCGCATTTGCAAAGGCTCTGGCAGACCTCGCCGGTGAGGGCGGTCTGTTCGTGAACGATGCCTTCGGCACCGCTCACCGCGCTCACGCCTCCACCGCAGGCGTTGCGGATTACCTGCCCGCGGTTTGCGGCTATCTGATTCAGAAGGAAATCGGCGTGATGGGCAAGGCATTGGCTGATCCCGCCCGTCCCTTCGTTGCCATTCTGGGCGGCGCCAAGGTTTCCGATAAGATCGGCGTGATCAAGAACCTGCTGGATAAGTGCGACACCCTGATCATCGGCGGCGGCATGGCATACACCTTCTTCGCCGCAAAGGGCTATGACGTTGGTACCTCCATTTGCGAGACCGATAAGATCGAGCTGGCAAAGGAAATGATGGCAAAGGCAGAAGCAAAGGGCGTGAAGTTCCTGCTTCCCGTTGACAACAGAATCGGTAAGGAATACGACGAGAACACCGAGAACAAGCTGGTGGATTCCACCGCGATCCCCGCAGACTGGATGGGTCTGGACATTGGTCCCAAGACCGCGGAAATCTATGCTGAGGCGATCAAGAGCGCGGGCACCGTTGTTTGGAACGGCCCCATGGGCGTTTCCGAGTGGAAGAACTTTGCGGCAGGCACCGAGGCTGTGGCTGAGGCTGTTGCGAATTCCGGCGCGGTTTCCATCATCGGCGGCGGCGATTCTGCTGAGGCTGTGGAAAGACTGGGCTTTGGCCCCAAGATGACCCATATCTCCACCGGCGGCGGCGCTTCCCTGGAGTTCCTGGAGGGTCTGGAGCTTCCCGGCATTGCTTGCCTGATGGACAACTGATCTCATAAGGAATGAAAATAGGGGAGGCTCTCCGAGGAGGGCTTCCCCATCAATAGGAAAGGAAGAAACACTATGAATCCCATGAAGAGAAGAACCGTGATCGCGGGTAACTGGAAGATGAACTTCACCCCCGCCGAGGCAACCGCCTTTATCAACGCCGTTAAGCCTCTGGTGGCAGGCAAGGATAATTGCGATATCGTTTTCTGCGCTCCCTACGTAACCATCGCTGCCGCTCAGGCTGCCGCTGCAGGCTCCAATATCAAGATTGGCGCCGAGAACGTGCATTTTGCTGAAAAAGGCGCCTACACCGGTGAGGTTTCCGCGCAAATGCTGACCGCTTGCGGCGTTGAATACGTGATCATCGGTCACTCCGAGCGCCGCCAGTATTTTGCAGAGACCGACGAAACCGTGAATCTCCGCACCAAGGCTGCTCTTGCCGCAGGCATGAAGGTGATCCTCTGCTTGGGCGAGGTAAAGGACGAGCGTCTCAACGGCATCACCGACGAGGTGGTTGCTATGCAGACCAAGCTGGATCTGAAGGACGTGAGCGCCGAGGAGCTGAAGAACGTGATCATTGCTTATGAGCCCGTTTGGGCGATCGGAACCGGTCTCACCGCAACTCCCGAGCAGGCAGATGAGACCTGCGGCGTGATCCGCAAGACCCTTGCCGCTATGTACGGCGAGGAGGTTGCCGAAACGGTTACCATTCAGTACGGTGGCTCCATGAACGAAAAGAACGCGGCTGAGCTGCTCTCCAAGGTGAACGTGGATGGCGGTCTGATTGGCGGCGCGTCTCTCGTTCCCGAGAAGTTTGCCGCAATCGTTGACGCGGCACAGTAAAAGCGAATAACAAAATCTCCCCCCTGCCGCATAGCAGAGGGGAGATTTTTGAGATTGTTGACCAAAGGTGCGCTGATCGTTAGATTGCACAAATGCGTTAGCCGCTTTCTTTTGACACCGCAGGCGCAAAATGAAAAGAGGCTCGCAAGCTCGCCGCAAATCGCTTCGCGAATTTGGTTCGCAAAAGAAAACGCCGATGCTAAGAATTTTATCTTTCAAAAGGAATTTGCGTAGCAAATTCGTATAGCGGCAAACCGATGTTCGCACCAAATAAAACGCCGCGTTTTTCGCACCGTTGCGACGGGCGACAAGGGCTCCGCGCCCTTGACCGCGCAAGCTTTTGAAAAAGCTTGACCAAAACTTTCATCAAACTGACGAAACTCTATAGTTTTGTCTACAGTCTGCTGAGCCCCCTGCCGTTCGGCAGGGGGCTCAGGTTATTCAAGCAACAGTTAGGCGGTTTGTGTTTGCCTGCTCCTCTCAGGGAAAGAGAAGCTGATACAGATCCTCAATGGGGGTGTTGGCAAGCTTTGCCACGTCCGCCACGCCGAAGGTCAACATCATGTCACAAATGGGAGCGGCATTCACAACCGATTGCCAAGGCAACCACACACCCTCGATTCCTTGATCGTCCGCGGCGGAACGGAATTGGAAATCGGCAATGGTTGAGGCTTCGGGGAGAATGCTTTGATAAGGATAGCCCAATGCACCGTCCCAGTCCATGAGAGACTTGCTGTTTTGCTGCATGAACTCTGCCTGGTAGAAATAAATGGGGTCTCCCGTGATCACGTAGATGCGGAACAGCTGATAGTAGATCACCGCCGCATAGTTGTCCAGCCCGTTCATTTCAGCCGTGATGAAGCTGCTACCGTCATTGTAGCCGCACTGAACACCGTTTGCTGCCTTGAGGTCGTTGTTGAGCCCTGCGGGGAAGCTGAAGCATTGCACCATAGACATCACGAATGCCGCGGACTGCTTCAGGGGGGCGATCCACTTTTCGTCCTTGGTGAGGCGATACATGGCGTCATAGCAGGTCATTGCAAAAACGCCTGCCTCCTTGTCCACCACGTTGGCGTTATCGCAGGTGCCGCCGATGTAGTAGCCTCGCGCATACTGATTTTGGTACACGTACTCACCCGCCGCGATAGCCGCTTGCTTATATTCCTCCTTGCCCGTCAGCAGGTACAGATCCGCCAGGAATGCCACTGCCATCGCGGTATTCTCCTTGCTGGTGGATTGGCAGATGTTTCCTGCCGGCTCGGGGATTCCGTTGTCGCCGTCGCTGAATGCGGTGCCGCTCCAGTTGTAGCAACGGTAATAGCTGCCGTCCTCGTTCTGCGCGTTCAAAAGAAAGCCGCCGAAGGCATCCAGCGCAGCCTTCCACTTGTCACACGCGATTCCGTTCTGCAGAGCCAACCGATAGGCATCCAGATAGCCGTCCATCGTGTCGATCGCCATTCGCAGGAAGGTGGGGTAGGCGTTGTAGAAATTGTGGTCTCCGTTGTACCAGATCTTCGGCACGCCGGCATCGGTCATCATGCCGCTGTCGATCCAGAAATTGAGAATGTTCAAGCCGTTTTGCAGACTTTCACCGTCATTGCTTTGGATACCGTAAAGCATCATTTGATATGCCGCGGGAACCTGCTGTCCCACGAAGCCGGACTGATAGGATTTCGGCCCGAGCAGTCCGTTCTCAATCGTAACTCGCCAAGGCAGACCGTAGGAGATCACGCCGTTTTTATCGGTGCTGAGGAGGAAGCTCTTATAATCCTTGCAGATCACCTCCCACACCTTGTTAATATCGGTGTTCACAATGCGTTGATCCTGAAGCACAAAATGGTCGTTGTAAACGCCCACCATCATATCGTTGTAGCTCTCTCGGTTGCTGCCTGTGAAGGTCAGGTCAAACACCACCTGCTTTTGGGAGGAAAGATCAAAATAGGGCGCGGATAGAATTTTTGAGGGGTATTCCACCGAAATGCCCGATTGCTTCAGCAGACCGGGATCGTTGTACACGGTGATTGATGCGGTGTAGTTTCCGATGGGATGGATAACAGGCTGATACCGCGCCAGGGAAAGGGTGAAGCCGGTTTTGGTCATCATTGCCGCCATTGGCAATCCCAGCTCGGTTTCCCCGTAGGTGCCGAAGTAACCGGTGACCTCCGGGTCGTTGTAAATTTTGTGGGGTACAAAGCATTGAATGTCGTCTCCGTAGGCACCGACGTTGAGAGCAAAGGACGTGGAATAGCCCAAATCTGCCTCTGCCTTTTTGTCAACCTTCAAGGTGCGCCGCACGTTGATGGCGCGCTCGGAAAGCTCCTCGGGGAAATAGTAGCGATCCTCCACGGTGATCTGACTGCCGTTTGCGCTTTGAAGCGTGGCGGTTGCCAGATAACCGTACTCGGTGAGCTTAACCGAGGTGTAGGCAGACGTTAATTCATCCGTTTCAAAGGGGAGATCCTCCTTCTCCGAGGGGGTATAAACGGTCACCGCTATCGGCTCTGTGGAAAAATAGGATTCCTTGCTGTCGCTTAGTCGCAGGGAGTATTGACCGCCGTTATCCGTGAAGATCAGATCAAACTGATCGGAGAGGAGCGCGTAGTTCTTTCCAACCTTCAGAGCCTTTCCCTTTGGAACCTTGGGAAGCGTCTCCTCCTCGGTCAGGTTTTTCGGCTGGGAGGGATTACTCATATTTCTATCCTCTCTTTCGCGCAAAGAAAGCCCATTGGTGGGAGGGTTCTCCTCGGGATGATCGGGCTGAGGGGGGAGCGTGTTTTGTGTGCCCGACGTACTCTCTGCGTTGGGAGTCTCCGGGGAAGTACAGCCCACCACGGATAATGAGGTTGCCAAGCACAGCAGGATCGCGCAGATAGATTTCAGCCGTAGCATCACGTTCCTTTTTCGGATGGTCAGCATGGATTTTTCGAACATTTTTAAAGTCTCCTATCATTCTGTTGTTTCGCTTGATATTCTTTCCCGCTATCGGGCAATCAAAGCACCTTGCTGAGAAATTCGCGGGTTCTGGGGTGTTGGGGATTGCCGAACAGCTCCTCGGGAGAGCCCTCCTCCGCAATCACGCCGTCGTTCATAAACAGCACGCGGTCGGCAACCTCCCTGGCAAAGCCCATCTCATGGGTCACGATCACCATGGTCATGCCCTCGTTGGCAAGCTCCTTGATGAGATCCAGCACCTCGCCAACCATTTCGGGATCAAGGGCGGAGGTGGGCTCGTCGAAGAGCATGACCTGCGGGTTCATTGCCAGCGCGCGGATGATGGCGATGCGCTGCTTTTGTCCGCCCGAAAGGGTGGAGGGGTAGGCGTTTGCCTTGTCCTCCAAGCCGATCCTGCGGAGCAGATTCATGGCGGTTTCCCGCGCCTCCTCGCGGATCTGTCGCTTTACGGCTGGCTTGGCAAACAGTCCTCCCGCTTTTTTGGTGCGGAGATACACGGGAGCCAGCATGATGTTCTGCAGGACGGTTTTGTTGTTGAAAAGGTTAAATTGCTGGAACACCATGCCAATGCTTTCGCGGTGCTTGTTAATGTCCACGCGCATATCGGCAAGATCCTCGCCGTTGAAGTAGATTGAGCCGCCCGTGGGGTCCTCCATGCAGTTGATGCAGCGCAAAAAGGTGCTTTTTCCGCTGCCGGAGGGGCCGATGATGGCAACGCGCTCGTTCTTTTTGATCACGGTGTCGATGCTTTTCAGCACGTCCAGCGTCTTTTTTCCGTTTTTGAAGGATTTGCAAAGCCCTTGAATCACGATCAGGTCGTTCTCGCTTTGCGGAATCAATTGGGTTGTTTGCTTGCTATCGTTCATTCCTGCACCTCCCGTTATGCCCGATCTCCGCGATGGAGCAGCTGCTCCAGCAGCTTCACCAGCAGCGTGATCATGAGAACCAGCGCGATATAGATCAACGCCATCATCAGATAGGGCGCCAGATATTCGTAGTTGACGTTGCCGATCTCGGTGAACACCTTGTAGAGATCAACGGCGGCAACGAAGCTGACCACCGAGGTGTCCTTCACCAGCGCGATGAATTCGTTGCCGAGGGTGGGCAGAATATTTTTAACGGCTTGCGGAACCACGATCTTGATCATGGCGGGAGCATAGCCCAGCCCCAGCGCTCGCGCAGCCTCCATTTGACCAACGTCTACCGACTGAATGCCCGCGCGCATGATCTCGGAAACGTAGGCGGCGCTGTTGAGACCGAAGATCAGGATACAGGTATTCAGAGATCCCAGGGAAATTCCCATCATGGGGAAGAGAACGTAGTAGGCAAGGAGCAGCTGAACCACGATGGGGGTTCCGCGGAAGAATCCAACGTAGACCGTGCAAACGCCGTTGAGGATCCTTGGAAGGCGCTTATATTTGGGCATCACCTTCACGGCGGCGATCAGGGTTCCGATGGCAATGCCGATGATCAAACCCAGAATCGCGATGGTGAGGGTGTTTTTCAGACCCTCGGAAAAGACCCGCTTATATCCCTGATTGGTGTAAAACAGCCGCCAAAAGGCAGACCATTCGTCGAAAAAGCTCATTCTGATATCCTTTCTGAACACAGCGGTAGGGGAAGGTCACCCGCGCGGGCTCCTTCCCCTATCGGTTTTTATTGGTTGATCGACTTGGCGATCGCGTTTGCGGGGGCGTTGTCGAGGATTACGTAGTCGATCTCACCCTGACGCATTGCGGTTACGGCAAGTGCGGCGTAATCGTAGCCCATCTTGGTTGCCTTAAGCCCCTTGAAGCCGTAGCCGTCGGGGTTATCCAGGTCTCCAACGATGTAGGTTTCACCGGTGGTTCCGTTCTGGCAGCCGATCTTCTTGTCGGCGGTGAAGGTGTCGAGAATTGCCTCCACGTCGGCAGCGGTCTTGCAATTATCAAAGGTGGTGTCGTTCGCCTTCACAATGAGAACCTGAGAGGCGTTGTAGTAGGAATTGCTGAAGGTTACCATTTCCTCGCGGGCGGGGGTGATGGTGAGGCCTGCCATACCGATATCGCAGGTGCCGTTCTGAACCGAGGTTACCACCGATTCAAACTTCATATCCATGATCACCAGCTCCTTGCCAAGATACTCGGCAAGCCCCTTGGCGATTTCCAGGTCGATTCCGTAGAACTGACCGCCCTCGTCCACCATTTCAAAGGGTGCGAAGCCTGTGCTGGTTGCAACCACCAGCTGATTCTTGGAGGGGTCTGCCTCGGTAAGAGCGGTGAACTTCACGGGAGTGCCTTCGCCAAAGTAGCGGTCGCAGATGGCATCAAAGGTGCCGTCGGTGGTGATCTTTGTAAGGTACTCGTTTACCTTCGCCAGAAGCTCGGTGTCCTCCTTGGAAACCGCAAAGGCGTATTTTTCCTCGGAAAGAGGAATGTCGATTACCTTCACGCCCTCCTTGGTGATCTTCACGCAGGATGCGAGACTGCAAACGAGCAGGGCGCACAGCAACAGGAAACTAACTGTTTTTTTCATGATAAACCTCCTAAAATGAAAAAAATTTCTTTGTGTTGCTATTATAACGTATAAATATTCATTTGTCAAGAGGGTTTCATGAAATTCCTTGCATTTGTACAAAAAACTATTGAAATTTGATCGAAAAAGTGATATACTGTTTCTGTATTCCCATAAGTGAGGTAAGGTTCATGCTCATTGCTTTGATTTTTGCGGCGGCTGTGCTGCTTTGCGGTGTTGTTTCCTTCATCACCTATCGCATGGCATTCTATGCCAACACCAAAAGCAGCGAGATCTCCCGCAAGCTCCCAAACACCGACCAATACAACGAGGTGCGGGAAACGATGCTTTCCTACATAGATGACCTGAGCGCGCGTCCCTATGAGCGTGTGTGCATTCGGTCGGATGACGGAAAGCGGCTGTGGGCAAGATACTATCATTCCGCCAACGGCGCTCCTCTGGATATCGGCTTTCACGGCTACAAGAGCCATCCCGTCAGAGATTTTTGCGGCGGGAGTCGGATCTCCTTTGCCATGGGGCATAATTTGCTTCTGCCCGAGCAGAGAGCCCATGCGGAAAGCGACGGCAGAACGATAACGTTTGGGATTCTGGAGAGATTGGATTGTCTTGCGTGGGTGAATTACGCCCTGGAGCGCTTCGGGGAGGAAACGCCAATTTGTCTCTATGGAGTTTCCATGGGTGCCGCCACGGTGCTGATGGCAGGCGGTGAGGCGCTGCCCCGCAACGTGCGCGCCATCATTGCCGATTGTCCCTATTCCTCGCCCGTTTCGATTATCGGAAAGGTTTGCAGAGAGGATATGCGGCTGCCCTTCGGCTTGCTCCATCCCTTTTTGCGGCTGGGCGCAAGACTCTACGGCGGATTTCGTTTGGATCCCAAGTGCGGCGCGGTGGAGGCGGTGAAGCGGGGAGATGTTCCCATTCTCATTCTCCACGGCGAGGACGATCGGTTTGTTCCCTGCGAGATGAGCCGAGAGATTCAACGCGCCAATCCCGAACGCGTGCGCTTGAAAACCTTTGCGGGCGCGGGACACGGACTCAGCTACCTGAAGGCGCCCGATGCCTACGAGGCGGAGGTGCGGGAATTTTTGCAAAAGGTATTATGATAACGATAAAGGAAAAAAGTATGAAAAAACGACAAACGCAACGGGCGCGAACCATGAAGCTGGTGTTAACCGCCATGTTCGTTGCCATGGGCATGATCCTGCCCCTGCTTACGGGTCAGATCAAGGAGATCGGTGACTCTCTGCTCCCCATGCACCTGCCGATCCTGCTCTGCGGCTTGCTCTGCGGCGGTGGCTGGGGGCTGACGGCGGGGCTTCTCACGCCGTTTTTGCGGAGCGTCAGCTTTGGAATGCCGCCCCTCTATCCCAACGCGGTCTGGATGGCGGCGGAGCTGGGAACCTACGGCTTGGTGATCGGTCTTGTGAGCGCTCTGCTTGGAAACAAACACACGGTTGGGCGAATCTATTTTGCGCTGCTCTCCGCCATGCTGGCGGGCAGAGCGGTGTGGGGAGTAGCGAAGGCGCTCCTGCTGGGAGTCGCGGACAAGCCCTTTACCTGGGCAATGTTCTGGGCGGGAGGCTTTCTGGATGCCATTCCGGGAATCGTTTTGCAGCTGATTCTGATTCCCGTGATTGCCCTGACAGTTCAGCGATTTCAAAAGAAAGGAGAATAAAGATGCACGAAATTACAAGTAAGCAAGGCTTTATCTGCGACATGGACGGGGTGATCTACCACGGCAATCGGATTCTGGACGGCGTTCGGGAGTTCGTGAACTGGATGGTGGAGAACAACAAGAAGTTTGTGTTTCTCACCAACAGCTCGGAGCGTACCCCCCATGAGCTTTCCATGAAGCTGGAGCGGATGGGGCTGAAGGTGTCTCCCGACCATTTCTACACCAGCGCCATGGCAACCGCCGAGTTCCTTCATTCCCAAAAGCCGGGCTGCACCGCCTACGTGATCGGTGAGGGTGCCTTGATCAAGGCGATGTACGATAAACGGATCTATATGAACGATATCAATCCCGACTACGTGGTGCTGGGGGAGACGAGAAGCTACAGCTTTGAAAAGCTGGAAAAGGCGATCGCCTTGGTGAACGGCGGCGCCAAGCTGATCGGAGCCAATCCCGATACCGTTGGAGTTACCGAAAACGGCATTATGCCCGCAACGGGCGCCTTGATCGCTCCCATTGAGATCGCCACGGGAAAGAAGGCGTATTTTGTTGGAAAGCCCAATCCGCTGATGCTGAGACACGGGCTGAAGCTCATTGGCTGTCACAGCGCGGACATCGCCTTTATCGGGGATCGCATGGATACCGATATCATTGCGGGAATCGAATCCAACGTGGAAACCGTGCTGGTGCTTTCGGGGGTGACCTCGGAGGAAGAAATTGAAAGCTACCCCTACCGTCCCACCTACGTGGTGAGCGGAGTTGGGGCATTGTTGAAGTAAATCTAAATCAAAAAAAGGAGATTGAAAAATGGATTGGACAACTGTTTGGAATACGGTGAGCGGATGGGCTTTGAACGTTGGAGTGAAGCTGTTAATCGCCGTGATATTGCTGTTCGTTACCTTCAAGATTGTGGATGCCATCGCAAGGAGACTGGAAAAGAACGCGGAGAAGCGACATTTGGATAAAACCATCTCCCGCACCTTGATCTATGCGTTCCGCCTGAGCGCAAAAATTGTGATCGCCATTTGCCTTGTGGGCTACGTTGGCATCGACACCAGCGGTCTTGCGGCGCTGATTACCTCTCTGGGCGTTTGCGTTGGCTTGGCGGTGAACGGAGCGCTTTCCAATCTGGCGGGAGGAATTATGCTGATCATCACCCGTCCCTTCAAGATTGACGACTATATCGAGGCGTGCGGTCAGAGCGGAACGGTGGAGGAGATCAGAATTACCCAAACCAAGCTGAGAACGGGCGACAACCGCGTGGTGTATATTCCCAATGGAACCCTCTCCTCTTCCGAGGTGATCAACTACTCGGAAAAGGCGGAGCGCCGCGTGGAGCATGTGTTCTCCATTTCCTACGCCAACGATTTTGAAAAGGCGAAGCAGCTGGTGTTGGAGCTTTGCGAAGCCCATGAGCTGGTTCTGAAGGATCCCGTTCCCATGGTGCGCGTAAAGGCGCACAATGCCAGCAGCGTGGATTTGGTGGCGCGGGTATGGGTGAAAAACGAGGACTATTGGACGGTGCATTTCGATCTGCTGGAGCAGGTGAAGTCCGCCTTCGACGCCAACGGAATCGAAATTCCCTTCAACCAGCTGGACGTTCACGTGAAGCAGAACTAAAAAGCAGGAGCCCGACAAAACAAACGAGTTTCGTCGGGTTGATGAAAGTTTTCGTCAACGGGCTTGCGCGTTTCCTTTTCTCAAAAGGCGGGCGAAAACTTTTCGTCAAAATGATAGTGCTAACCCCTTTGTCAGCAAGCGGAGGGCTGTCTCGCTACGAGACAGCCCTCCGCTTTCATATTTCTATCGGTCAGATCAATTGATCGGCGCGGAGGCGAAGTCGCCCCTTTTTTGTTTCGCCGTCGAAGCCACGGAGAACGTAGCGCCCGTAGCCGCGGATCGAAATGGTCGCGGGAGGCGTGAGAATGCGATCGGTGCGCTCCTCACCCTCAAAATCCACCTCCACCGTGCCGCCGCGAATGGCGTTCTGTGCCGACTCGCGGGAAAGATTGGTGAGTGCCGCCACCACGCAATCCAAGCGAGGAGAGGCAACGGTATCGTGAATGGGACGGTAATTTCTGCCGTCGGTAAAGCTGTCGTCGGGCAGCCATACCGCGCATTTCACCGTGTCGCTTGCCACCTTTTCCAGGGAGGCGCGGAGAAAATCGGCGGTTCGGGGGCCGCAAAACACCACGGCACAGCTGTCGCTTTGCACGGCAACGTCACCTAACGCGTCCCGCTCCAGCCCCAGCCCCAGAAGGGAACCGAGATAGTCCCGATGGGAGAGCTTGCGAAAGCCGCTGCCCTGTATCCGTACCGCGCAAACGCCGCCGTCGCCAACCTCGGCAAGCAGCGCGGGGTCTGTGCCGTCCTCGGGCATCAGCTCGGGAACGTCGGCATAGAAATCGGGAAAGAGGTAGAGCCGACGTCGCTCGGCATCGGGATAGCCGCCCCAAAGACGAAGCCTTTGGGATGCTCCCTTGTGGGTGAGATAGCGCGCCGCGCGGAGCTGCTCCCCGGGGGTGAGAAAGGGACTTACGGCGATCTCACCCCGATCGCTCTGCGCCAGATAGTCCTCCAGCCGTGCCTCCTCGGGAAGAAGCCCGCGATGATTGCCGCCGCTCATAGGGAACGAATGATCATCTCAACCACCATGATGAGCAGAACGGTGATGAGAAAGGGAATATCCAACGGGGTTTGCTGGAACCAATTTTTTTTGTAGCACAGCTGACGGATGGGATGAATCAAGGGCTCGGTGATCATATAAAGAAACATCGAAAACCGATTTTCCTCTCCTTGCAGGATCCAGCTCATGATCGCCCGCAGGAGCATGGCAAGATCCAGAATGCTCAGGATCCATAGCGCCGTGTTTTTCAGTAGGTAGAATACAATATCCAAAAGTGATGACCTCCTGTTTCGGTATCCTTGCAATGTTCAAAAGAAAGCAAGACCCTCGGTGACGTTGCACCGATGGGTCTTGACCTTTGCGGACGGGAACCGATCAAAGCTCCTCGTATTCCTCCTCGGAAAGCTCCTCTGCTTCCACGTATTCCTCTTCGGCAACGGGTGCCTCCTCCGAGGCGGGCTCCTCCTGAGCAAAGCCGGAAATGTCAACGCCGGAGGGAGAAACCACAATGGTGTTCTTGTTGGTCTTGATCATTTCGCCACCGAGAACGTAGGCAACGCCTGCCACGAAATCCACCAAGCGGAGCGCCTGCTCCTTGGTGAGGTAGCTGATGTCCAGAAGCACGATGCAACCGTCCTTGAGCTTGTCGGCAATTTTGGTTGCCTCGGTGTGGCTCTTGGGCTGAAGCAACTTCAAGGAAACCTTATCCGCCGTGGCGGGATGGAATTCGGGATCCTTGCGGGTGGGGCTATCCAGAGAGGCAACCTCCTCCTCAATGTCGGTGGTTACCAGATCATCGGGCTCATAGAGATCGCTGTAGTCGTCACCACCCATATCGGGGCTGTCGATTCCTGTATCTCTGATAAATTTCTTCAACAAATTCATAATTTTCCTCCGTTATCTCGGTGGCTCCACCACCGCGTTCTATGTAGAAATTTTTTAACCTTCCTCAGCCGAGGGCTCCGCAAACAGCGCCCGTCCGATGCGAACGATGTCGGCTCCCTCTTCTATGGCAATCTCAAAATTGCCCGACATACCCATGGAAAAAACGGGTCTACCTATATTATGAAGTTTTTTCTCCCAAATGTCAATACCCAAATCAAAAGTTTCTCGAAAATATTTTCGATAATCCTCATTTTTTTCACATTTTGGCGCCATTGTCATAAATCCGCGGAGATTTACGTGGGGAAGCGCTTGCAGGGCGAGGCAAAGCGCTTCCGCCTCCTCGCGGCGCACACCGCTCTTGTTTTCCTCGTTTCCGCTGTTGATTTCCACCAGAACGTCGATCACTCTGCCATGCTTTGCCGCTTGTCGCTCAATCTCCTCCGCCAGCCTGAGGGAGTCCAGCGAGTGGATCATAGCCACCTTGTCGGCAATATACTTGACCTTGTTGGTTTGAAGCTTTCCGATAAAATGAAAGCGGAGCCCCCCACGATCCTCCAGAGCGTCCCAATGCTCCAAAAGCTGTTGCACACGGTTTTCGCCAACGTCGCACACGCCCAGCTGACGGTGCAGATAGTTGATATGAGCGGCATCGGTGTACTTCACGGCGGCAACCATCAGAACGCTTCGGTTCGCCTTTTCCTCTGCCGCGCGGATTTTTTCTCGGATCGTTCCGTAGGCGCGATCCATATATGCAAGAGGGTTCATTGATATACCTTTCCTTCGTAAACGTCGTTCCCCGAAACAACGATCAGATCGTTGATGGAAACGTAGTGATATCGGGGCTCGCTGGTGGGGTTCTTGGGGTCGGGACAGAGATGGGGTTCGGGATCGGTGACAGAAACGATATAGTATCCCTCTCCGTGATAAAGCGCCCTGGCGCGGCGGAAGCGGACTACGCTTTCCTCGAAAATATAAACGCCGTCCATGCCGTTGAGGCTTGTGAACGCCTGCTCGGGAACGTAGAGCCCTTCCATGGAACCCACGGTGATTTCCGCGATCTGACTGCGGAGATAGCGGAAGGAGAGAGAGGTGGCGTCCGATCGGAACACCACGATGGTGCCGCCGTTTTCGCCCTGCAGAAGTCGCTCACAGAGGAGGACTAACTCAATGCCGTCGTTTTCGGGGAAGCGGATCCGATAATTCACGCCCACCTCAAACAGCTCGCCGCCGTTGGCGAATTCCACCGCCATGTGCCAGGAGTAGCTGTAGCAAAGCTTCCCTGCCACAAAGCCCTCGGCAGCTGTTGCGGGAGACGTCGCTTTCAGCGCCGCGAAGCTTTCGGGGGTGAGATTGGAGAGCGCCGCCTCGGTGAACGTTTGTTCAAGACCGTCTACGCAGGAGACGCCGTAGTAGTAGGCGGAGGAAAGCTCGTTGGTGATGGTGGTTTTTTCGCCCGTCAGGCAGGCGTCGCGGTCGGCTTTTGCCTGCTCCAACGCCGATTGCAGGACGGCGGGGCTATCCGAGAGGGCGCCGTAGCGATTGAGGTTGACCAAAAGATCTGCCTCCAGCTCCGAGAGCAGGCTCCAATCCCCGTTGCGGATTGCCAGGCGGATCTCATGAAGGGAGTTCAGCGCGTTGGAGCGGTAGCCCTCCGCCTTTGAGGTGGAGGTGCCCTCGGGGAGGATGCTTTCCTCCAGCAGCTTCACGGTGCGGTTTAACAGATCCAGCTGCCGCTGCGCCGCCTCCAGCTCATCCTGCGGCGTGCCAACGTAGATTTCAGTAATCGGGGCGTTTTTTCCAACCTTGGCGCCGTCCTCCACCAGAGGATGCACCAGCCCCGCCTGAGGTACCGTCAGAAGGGTTTCGTCGCGAAAGATCCAAGCCGTTCCTCGCAGAAGCTGTGTGTCGGAAATGGTTTTTGCGGGGGTGGTGAGCAGATCTCCCGAGGAGTTGCCCAAGGCGTGAAAAACCGTGTAAACAATGAGACAGAGCAACAGAAACGTCAGGGCGAATCTGCCCAGGTATTCTTGCAAAAAGGTCCTGCGCTTCACTTGGTTCTCCTTTCTCAAAGCACTTTTTCGGCAATGGTGAGGGCTTCCTCCAAAAGCTCCCCTGAGGGGCGCGGCTCGCCGTTTCGGTCGGCGTTGATCCAATGCACGTAATTCTTGGCGCCAAACCAGGTTATTTGTCGCTTGGCGTAGTGTCTGGTTGCCAGCTTGAGCCGCTCCACCGCCTCGGCGAGAGATTCCTCCCCTCGCAGATGGCGCAACAGCTCTTTGTAGCCAATGGCTTGCGCGGCGGTGGTGTTCCGTTCAAACACGCCCTCTGCCAAAAGAGCCGAGGTTTCCTCCAGAAGCCCCGCTTTCAGCATGGTGTCCACACGCGCGTCGATGCGGCGGTAAAGCAATTGACGGTCACAGTAGCGCAGACCGATCACGGCGGCGCGGTAGGGGGATTCGACAGCGAGGGAGCGTTTGTCCCATTGAGATTTTGGCACTCCCGTCAGCTCAAAAATTTCCAACGCCCGCATCACGCGGGGATAGTTATTGGGATGAATGGTATCGGCGCTCTCGGGATCCACCGCTCGCAAGCGATCGTGGAGCGCTTGGTTGCCGTTGGTCAGGCGCACCGCCTCATATTGCTCCCGCAGGGTGTGATTCCGTTGGGGAAGCTCCTCTGTGGTGGTGCCGCAGAGCAAACGGTCGAGATAGAGCCCCGTTCCGCCGCAGACCACGGGAAGCACGCCCCGCCGATCAAGAGAGGCAAGCGTTTCCTTGGCGTCCCGCACGTAATCGGCGCAGGAGTAGGGAAGGTCGGGTTCGATAAAGTCGATCAGATGGTGAGGAATCCCCCCCATATCGTTGGGAGTGGGCTTGGCGGTGCCAACGGTCATGCGGCGGTAGATCTGCATGGAGTCGCAGGAAACCACCTCGCCTCCCAGCCTTTGTGCCAGCAAGACCGCCAGTTGGCTTTTGCCGCTCGCCGTGGAACCAACAACGGCGATCAGCCCTTGCTTTCGGGTTACTGTCATGTTGTTCTTCCGTTCGTTTTCAGATTCAGCGCTCGCAGGATCATGGGGCTCAGCACCAGATTCACAATCAGCTCAAACACGAAGTTGAAGCCTGCCAGACCCACGAACATATAGAGCGCCACGTTCTCATAGCCAAAGGATGCCGCCCAAGCCGAAACCGTGTCCATGAAGAACAGCAGGCATCCAACGAAGAAGAGTCCCGTGTTCACAATGGGGCAAACGGCGGCGGCAACGTACACCCCTGCCGTTTTGTTTTTCTCGGAGAGGAGACGGTAAACAAGACCCGACGCCAGTCCGCAAAGGGTACCCTTCACCAGCACGGTGAGAACGGTACCGAAGGGATCAATGGTGAGAAACGCCGCGGCATCGCCGCTGAGCAGCACGATCACGCCGAACACAAAGCCCAGCCACGCGCCCATATAGGGACCGCATTTGGCGGCGCCGATCACAATGGGAATCAGCACCAGAGAAACGGTGAAGGGGAGGAAGGGCATCACTGCCTTGATTCCAAGGGCGAGAAATTGCAGGATCACTACCATTGCGGTGAGAACCGCGCCGAGGGTTAGTGTTTGGGTGGACATTTTCGTGGCTTTTGCTTTCATTTTTTTCCTCTTTCCGCTGTCGCTCCGTCCAAACGGATGCAACGCTTTTTTATTATAAAGACCGTGAGATCTTTATTTCCTGTTTTTTCGCGCGATGGCGCAGAGCCCCTCCAGGGTCAGGTGGGGGCGGTGAAGATAGGCGCGGCGGCAATGGGGAAGCACTGCCTCGGCAAGTCCTCCCGTGATCGGCACCGTAACGGGGGAGCCCAATTCCTCCTCGATCCGTTCCAGAAGCCCCTCCAGCATGGCTGCGTGTCCGATCACAACCCCTGCCCGCATGGAGTCGCCCGTATTTTTGGCGATGAGGCGCTTGGGGGATGCCACGTCGCTGTCGGGAAGCTCGGCACCGTGGTTGGAGAGGGCATTCAGGGAGAGGCGAACGCCCGGGGCGATCACCACGCCCTCCAGCGCGCCGCTCTTTCCGATTACCGTGAGGGTGGTGGCGGTTCCAAGATCCGCAATCACCATGGGGGGCTGACAGCATTCCAATGCTCCCACCGCGTTCGCAACCAGATCCGCGCCCAGCTGGGCTTGCGCGTCGATGCGGATGTTCAAGCCCGTTTTGATTCCGGGGCCTACCACCTTTGGGGGCGCGCCCAGCAATTGCTCCACGGCGGCGCAGACCGCGTGGGTGAGGGAGGGAACAACCGAGGAAACAATGCTCTCGGTTAATGCCCCGCGATCAATTCCGTAGAGCGAGAAGAGTCCCTGCAAAAGGATCGCATATTCGTCGGCGCTTTTTCCAACAACGGTTTGCAGTCGGTTTTCCGAAAGCAACCGTCCTTCCTCATGGAACACCCCAACGGTAATGCTGGAATTTCCAATGTCAACAGCCAACAGCATAGCGCACGCCTCCCGTTCTTTTCGTTACCCTATATTATACCACAGATTTGTTTCTTTGTCAACCGAGAACCGCAGGCGTTTTTTGTATCTTTTCCGTATTTTGTCATACGTATTGCAAAAAAAGAGGGACTAATCGAAAAAAGCAACCGAGTGTTTACAAAATTTCAAGTCAAATTGCTTGTTTTCGGCGGGAAGATGTGTTATAATCAAGTCAACAAATGCAACGCCTTCCGCCGCATACCGCACAGAAAGGAATTATCTATGGTATTTTATGAAAAGATCTATCAGCTTCGGAGAGCTGTTGACCTTACGCAGGACGAATTTGCCGCTCGCATCGGCGTGAGCCGTCAGACCGTGTCGAAATGGGAGTCGGGAACGGCGTATCCGGACCTGAAAAATCTGCAAACGCTTTGCGATTTTTTTGAGATTTCTCCCGATCTGCTGCTGAATGATGCCCGTGCGCCGGAGGGCGCGGAGGAAGGATCTTATCCGATTGATTTTTCATCGTTGGGCAACTGCATCCGCAATCTTCGCATCGCTCGCGACATCGGTCAGGAGCAGCTTGCCGAGCTTTTGGGCGTTTCCCGACAGTCTGTTTCCAAATGGGAGAACGGCGCGGCGATTCCCAAAACCGAGCTGCTGTTGGATCTGGCGCGGGTGCTGAACACCGATCTCTCAAAGCTTCTGCCGCCTGTCCCCACGGGGGAGGAACAAGCCCCCTTCGGCCCCCTGGCGCGGCGAAAAAAATGGCTCCCTCTTGTGCTGATCCCAACTCTTTCATTGCTTTTGGCGGTTATTACGGTTGGCGCCATTCTGAGTCTTCCCATGGCGCTGGGATCCCCCGTGGACACGGTGCTGAATGAGCTGTTTTTTGATGCCGAGAGCGTGGCGCACATGACGGAACGCTGGGAGGCGGAGGGCGTGGAGCTGACGCTGGGCGAGGGCGAGAGTAAGCTTGCCCTCAAGGTGAAGGTGGATGATACCGCCGTTACCGTTGGAGGCCTTTCCTCCGCTCCCGTGAGCCTGCCGCGGCAGAATGTGAAGGCGGCAATGGAGGCATCCGCCTTCCATCCCCAAAGCGGCTCTCCCATGGCGCTGAGTCATGCGCAGTATCAGGAGCTGCTGTCGATCCTCGAAACGCTGGAAAAGGAGCCCGAGGGTTCTCTTTCGGCGGATGGAATCGAAAAAACAATAGAGGACATTCTGAATGCGGTTTCCGAAAAGCTGACTCCGCAGGTGGAATATCGCTTGGCAAAGGGGCGCTTTGCCTTGGAAAAGACCGTAACCTGCGAGGCAGATCTTCCCCTTTTGGCGGAGCTTTTGAGGGTGGTTGCCGAGGAATTGAAGAAGAACGGCGAGCTCAACGGTATTCTGAAGGATTTCTCCATGATCAAGCCCTCGGAGTGGGAAAACACGGGCGGCACGCTGGATGCCCTTTTGGCGACGTCCGAGCGACAGTTGACCGAGTTCTACACCGATCGAAAGATCACCCTTTCCTACACCGTTGTGGCGGGAAGGCTGACGGGCTTCACCCTCACCGATCATGCCACCGACAAGGAAAAGATTGCCTACGCTACCCTCTGTACCTTTACCGTCAACTCGGATGATGCGTCGGCGGGCTTTACCCTGACGGTCTCCAACACCGTCACCCTCGAGGGTGTTTCCACCACCGAGGAGATCGAATACGTCTACAAAAAAACCTCCACCGACAGCGGCGTGGAGCTTCTTTTCACCGTGGAGGGGAGAAGCCGACTGGGAAACGAGGACATGAGCGAGAGCTATTCCTCTAAGGAAACCCATTCTCTTTCCTACAGCAAAACCGACAAGACCTTTGTTTACCGCTATAAGGCACCCGAATGGGACAGCGAAAGCCTGATGGAGGGCGTGTGGGAGCTGAACACCGACGAGGGTATGCTTCGCTTTGGAATCTCCAAATGGCAGGAGGACGGCGAAACGCTTTTGGAGACCTCCGCGGCGGTGCTTTCTCTCCGCGCGCTGGGCGAGGAGACTCTTTCCGAGGGCGAGGCGCTCCTTGCCATGTCGGGCGAGAGCCTGCTGGCGTTCTACCGTCAATTGCCCCTGAAAAGCCTGCAAGCCCTTGTGCTGGAGGTCACGGGTGAATCCTTGGAGCTTGCGTTCAGCCAAGAGGGCGTTCCCATGCCCCCCGAGGCGGAACGGCTTGCCATGCACTACAGCGATCTTTTCAGGCAGTACAACGGATCTCATGAGGACGGCAAAAATCTCCCCGTGAAAAAGATCCGCATCTTTCATGAGGGGATCGGCGTTTACTTTTTGCTGGATCAGAAATCGAGTGTAAAGGTGACCGTAACCTACGCGGAAGCCTTGAACGAGGCGCAGATCACGGGCTACCATGAGGCGGTTCTCATTGGCAACGCGCTTTCGGTGCATCACGTGGAAAAGGCGGAGCGGGTGGCGCCCACCTGCGTTCAGGAGGGCAAGCAGATCTACCGTTGCGCCGATTGCGGCAAAACCTATTCGGTCACGCTGGAGAAGATCGAGCATCGGTACGTTGAAAATTCCATGAGTGTGGTTACCGATGACGGTGTTGCCAGAAATGCCCACTGGGCATCCTGCAAAAATTGCGGTGATTGCTTCCAGGTGGATATCGACGGCTATTGCACCTTCTACGTGGAGCCGGGCTTTACCGGGCTTCGTATCGCGGATTACGTGGCTGCTCGCAACAGCTCTCATTTTTCGGTTCCCGATGCTCTTGCCAAGGAATTGTCTTTGGATTCGCTTCGGCTGGAGGAGGGAAGCAGCTATCATCTGATCCGTATCCCCGAGGGAGTCAGTCGGGTCACGCTGAACTCCTTTACCTATCTCAACACCCTGCAGGTGCTGATCCTGCCCGCAAGCCTGACCCAAATTGAATCGGGCGCCCTTGCCAATATGCCAATGCTTCACACCGTTTATTATCACGGCACAGAGGAGCAATGGAACGCGTTGAAGCTGGGCAGATACCGCGACGAATGGAAAAACCTGGATATCATTTTCTGCCCCGACGGCGTAACGCCCGAGACAGCCTTCCAAGGTCTTTTCACCGAGGAGAAAAAGACGGCGGCGCTGGAGGCGGCGAAAAAGAAGACCGAAAGCCAGGAGGCGGCGCAAGCCTTTGCGGAGGCCAACGGCGCGTGGGCGATGGACAGCGGTATCGTCACCCGCTTGATGGAGGATACCGAAGCGGGAACGGTGGTGATTCTTGGCGCCTTTGCCGACGGCAAGCAGACGGCGCGGGTGTACAGCAGTACCGATTTTTCCCTTCTCTCCGAGATCACCGTTGCGTTTGAGATCGTTACCATTGACGCCTGGGGCGGACGCTTGGCGCTGTCGGGCAACGGCGGCGAGGTGTATTTCTACAGTCAGGCAAGCGGAGCGTTGGAATTCTCCTTCCTGCCCTTCACCGACGCAACGGTTGCTGTGCGGCGCATGGTGCTGATGGACGGATACCTTTACTTCTGCAATGAATACACCGTTTACGCCAGAGAGCTGTCAAGCGGCAACACCGTCAAGCTTCTCACCGCGAATAAGCCCAACATGAACGTGAACCGCTCCCTCCATCGCATGGTGGTTTACGGAACGGTCAACTCCCCCATCTACACCACGTTTGTGAATACCGAAACAGCGGAGTGCATTACCTCCCATATGATGTCTCCCGAATTTCCGTGGATGGATGATTTTCCGTATGTCACGAAGGCGAGAAGCTCTCCCACCTACTACGATCTCGACGGTAAGCTTCTGAAAAATCCTCCCACGGTCAGCGCGGTGGAGCTGACTCTCAGCAACCGAGAGAGGCTTTGCTCCACGGTTCTGAAAACCGACCGCTGCAATGTGACCCTCTGCTGCGACGTGAAGGGGACGGTGTATCTTCTGGTAAAAATGGCGGACGGAACCCTCCAACGCTTGGATTACTATGCCACCTCCGCACGTCTCCTTTCCAATGGCATTCTTTTGCTCTACACCGAAGGCGGGCATGGCGTGGTTGCGGTGCGGATCTGAAGGCGAGCGTGCGGATTTTCATCACAGGAGGAATGTTGTCGGCGCTGATGCGCGCGGTGCTTTCCTGATGATCCTGATCCCATTCGTTTCCTGACCGTTGATCGGAGCATTTGACGAAGGGGGGAAAATGCCGAGTTTTCGGAAAGAAAGTTGAGAAAAGCGCTTGACATTTTGCGTGGAAAATGATATAATGCAGGAGTTGTTCTTTTGGCGGGCTCCTCGGAGCTACCTTATTATGTAGGAAAGAAGGCTTTTTTATGTCATCCACTGTGCAAATCTTGTTGAGTCTCTCCATTGCGCTTCTTGCGGGATTGTTGCTTTCCCGCCTTGCTAAGCGCGTGCAGCTTCCCGCCGTCACGGCTTATCTGGTTGCGGGCGTGCTGATCGGTCCCTTTTTGCTGGGGCGCCTGGGAGTGCCCGGAATCGGTATTGCCAAGGAGCAATTGGAGGGCTTTGGCATTATCGCGGATCTGGCGCTGGGCTTCATTGCCTTTTCCATGGGCAACGAGTTCCGTTTGGCGCAGCTGAAAAAAATTGGACGTCAGGCAACGATCATCGGTATTTTTCAGGCTGTGTTCACCACCGTCGTTGTGGATGCCGCGCTGATCGGTCTTCATTTTTTAATTCCCGATCAGTTGCCTTTGCCCGCTGCCATCGTGCTGGGTGCCGTTGCAACCGCAACCGCCCCCGCCGCCACCCTGATGGTGGTTCGCCAGTATAAGGCGAAGGGACCTCTCACCGATATTCTGCTTCCCGTGGTTGCGCTGGACGACGCTGTGGGACTTGTGGTGTTCGCGGTTTCCTTTGGCGTTGCCAAGGCGCTGGGCTCGGGCGACGTGGAAATTCTCGCGATTGTTCTGGAGCCTCTGCTGGAGGTTGTTCTCTCCCTGCTTTTGGGCTTTGTGATGGGCGTTTTGTTCACCTTCTGCGAGCAGTTCTTCCATTCCCGCTCCAAGCGTATGGCAATGTCGGTCACCTTCGTGATGATGACGGTTGCGCTCTCCGGCATTTCCTTTGAGGTAGGGGGCATTCACATCGGGTTCTCCTCCTTGCTGTCTTGCATGATGCTGGGAACGGTGTTCTGCAATCTTTGCGACGTTTCCGAGGAGCTGATGGACAGAGCCGACCGTTGGACAGCGCCCGTTCTGATTCTTTTCTTCGTGATCAGCGGCGCCGAGCTGGAGCTTTCGGTGTTCGCGCAGGGAGCGGTTGTGCTAACGGGTGTGGTTTATATTCTTGCGCGCTCGGTGGGAAAATATTTCGGCGCGGGCATCAGCTCCCGTATGACGAAATGCACGCCCGAGATCGTGAAATATCTGGGCATCACGCTCTTGCCGCAGGCAGGCGTGGCGCTTGGCATGGCGATCAAGGCAATGGAATTGGGCGAGCAGGGAGCCATTGTGAGAAATATTACGCTGTTTGCGGTTCTGGTTTACGAGCTGATCGGTCCCTTCCTCACCAAGATCGCGCTCACCAAGGCGGGCGACATCAAGGCAGAGGGCAAGACCAGCGCCCGTGGGCAGGACAGACATTGATCCGTATATAACTGAGGGCTCCGCCGAAAATTCGGCGGAGCCCTCTTGATAAGTAATATCTTCAAAATCAAGCTTTTTTTGTGAATTTGCAGTTTGGATAGCCTGAGCATCCGTAAAAGGAACCTTTTTTGCCATTCCGCAAAATGAGTGATTTTCCGCATCGAGGACAAATATTGTTTTCAATATTGGATTTCATTGCATGGATGTTTTGAATATGTTGAAGAGTGCTTATTTTTTGGTTGTTGGCTTCGGAAAGTTCTTGAAAGGCTTTTTCCATTTGCTCAACAGTCAGCACCTCGGCGGAATTGTTAAGCAACGATTTTAATTGCCACAAGGTATAAACACCGCTTGCATTGATATATTGAGTATTGCCTTGAATAAAAACGACTGCTGATGTGATGGGGATGTTTTCGGTTAGAATGTTTGAAATATGGTATATATGGGTTTTATTTTGCTTAATGGGGTTGTATAGTTTGTTTTTCACTTTTCCGTAGTTCAAAACCTGAGTCCATTCCAAATGATTTTCTTGACCGTAAATTCTTCCGGAATAGTTCTTGGTTTCTATAACAAAAACTCCACTACGGTTTATGACAACGTGATCGATTTGGCTTGTTTTGCCTTCGTCAATTTCAAGCACAAGATTGTTGATGACATATTGTAATTCGGGCTTGGTTTTTCCGATTATCAGCTTGACTTGAAATTCTCCTATCCAGCCTTTTCCTTGGGGAGTTTTCAAAAAAGCAAGGGCGATACTTAATAAAACGATAATTGCAATTAAAAACGGCATGGTGTGTCTCCTATCTGAAAAGCTTTGTTCTGATTGATAAAGCGGATCGGTGCTTTTTCCTCATTTGCTACACCGATCCGCTTCCATGGATAAATGATGTGATCATGAAATTTATGACAGCTTATATCTTTTGATCTTTCTTGTGGAGGTTTTTTCAAAGGGCTCGTTGCGGAACTCCACGCGGCGGATCTGCTTGAAGCCGGCAAGACTGCGGTTGATCAGTCGAACCTCCTCCTTCAGCTTGGCTTGCAGAGCCTCCTCGTCGCCAAGCCCCTGCTCGGCGGCAAGAGTGCGGTTGGGGTAGATCAGCGCGGTAATGATCACGTCTCCGTCCTTTTCCCGTCCCAGAACCACGCATTCCTCAATCAGCTCCACGCGGGCAAGGTACTCCTCAATCTCCTCGGGGAACACGTTTTTGCCGCCGGGGAGAACGATCACGTTCTTTTTGCGCCCCGTGATATAAAGATATCCGTTGGCATCAAGATAGCCGTAGTCACCGGTGTAGAACCAGCCTCTTGCCAGCACCTCATCGGTTGCTTCTTGATTCTGATAGTAGCCCAGCATCACGTTGTCGCCCTTCACAACGATCTCACCGTAGGTGTCGGAGGCGCTTTTTTTGTCAATGAAGACCTGCATGGAGTCGATCACCTTTCCGCAGGACTTGGGGTTGTAAACGTCGAAGGGAACCACCGAGATCAGCGGCGCGCATTCGGTGATGCCGTAGCCCTGAGACACGGTGATGCCGAGATCTCCGAAAAAGTCCACCAGCTCGGGCTTCAACGCCGCGGCGCCGCAAACCACGTAGCGGAGTCTGCCGCCAAACGCCTCGCGCACCTGGGCAAAGATTTTTTGGCGGAGGTCGATGCGGAGCTTCATGAGAAGATGGCTTAAGCGCATCCCCGCGGAAAAGCTCTTGACTTTTCCCTGGCGCTCCACACTGGAGCGGATTTTCTTTTCAAACTGCTCTAAAAACAGGGGTACCAGCGCCATCACGGTGGGGCGGTACTTCTTGAGATTTTTGGAGATATGCTTGATGGAATCGTTGATGCAAACGGTGGCGCCGAACATCATGGGTGCCAGCACACCGCAGGACATTTCATAGGTGTGGTGAATGGGCAGAACCGAGAGCAGAACGTCGTCGTAGCTGATCTGATGGAGGATCTTATAGGCGGAATTGAGAACGGCGCAGATGTTCTTTTGAGAGAGCATAACGCCCTTGCTGCTGCCCGTGGTGCCGGAGGTGAAGAGCAGGGCGCACATTTTTTCGGGATCGGTGTCTGAAAGTGGAATCTCCGGGTTGGCGGCGCCTGTTTTTGCAAAGTCGGAGAGCTTGCCAATCCGCTCCATGGGGCGTTCCTCCGCAAGGAAGGGGGCGAAAACGCTGTCGGTAAGCCGACCGAACGCCTTCACGTTGGGCATTTTTTCAATATTCTCCTCAATCCAATCGCCATGGGTATTGGAATAGAAGAACAGCTCGCAATTGGCAAGGTTGATGAAATTCGCGATCTGCTCCCGATCAAGGGAGGCGTCCAGAGGAACGATTTCACCGCCGGAGATCACGGTGGCAAGATAGGTGGCGATCCACTCCACGGAGGTCTCCCCAATGATTGCCACGCGGCGACCGCCCAAGCCGTTGCGGGAAAAGCCTCTGGCAATGGATTTCACGTAGCTGTAGAAATCGGCGTAGGTGATGCTGTAGTCCACGCCCTCCCGCTCAAACCGAAACAGCTCCTTGGAGGGAAATTCGGTTGCGCCGATGGCAAGCAGGTGGTGCAGAGATCTGACGTTTAAGGTTTTTTTCGATTCCATAGAGATTCCCTTCTGATTTTAGGATTGAGATTTGAAAATGAGATCAATGTTGGTATCCAGCTCCGCCAACACGCGGTAGAAGCCCATCAGCTCCTCGGTGGAAATATTTTTCCCCGCCTCGCTGACAAACTCGGCGATCCTGCAGTTCAATTCGGCAAGGATTTTTCGGCTGTTGGCGGTGAGAATGAATTTCTTGTTGTAGCTTTTCTCGGCGAAATCAGGATTTGCAACGATATAGCCTGAGGAAAGAAGCTCCTTGATGATGCGGGAGGAGAGGGCCTTGTCAATGAAGCATTCTCGGGCAAGCTCGGTGACCGTGAGCCCCTCGGGGTAATTGCGGAGGGTGAGAACCACGGTGGTGTGTACGCTTCGCAGACCGTAAGACTGCATCACGGGCATGGCGATCCTCTTAATGTTTTTGATAACTCTGTCGAAGGTCTGATAAAAGGTGATAAACCGTTCGGTACTCATAATGCTCCTTTGTTTAATGTTGATTGATCAACAAACTGATGATACCATTATATAACATAGAATTCCTTTTGTCAATGGGAAAAATACATTTTTTCTTTTTTCTTGTCATTGAGAGCTGTTTTTTGGAGTTTTGAGGCTAAAAACTTGACTTTTTGAGAAAAATATTGTATAATAAAAGAATGTAAAATCCAAAATTATCGGAGACGAACAAAATGAGAACCAACAACAGCTTAACTCCCGAGGAGATCGCCGCGCAAAAGGCGTATCTCGATCGCGTGCGGCTGAAAAATGACCGTGTGGCGCAGGAAACGGGCAGACGCCCCATGGCGCATATGTTAACCTTCGGATGTCAGCAAAACGAAGCTGACAGCGAGCGTCTGGCGGGTATGGCGGAGGCAATGGGCTATCGGATCACAGCCTCTCCCGAGGAGGCGGATTTGATTCTTGTGAACACCTGTGCCATCCGCGAGCATGCCGAAAAGCGCGCCCTTTCGATCATTGGTCAGCTCAAGCACCTCAAGCAGAAGCGGGCGGGCATGGTGATCGGCGTTTGCGGCTGTATGGTCACCCAGGAGCATCGCTCCGAGCAGGTCAAAAAAAGCTACCCCTACGTGGATTTCACCCTTGGAACCTCCGCGGTTCATCGCTTTCCCGAGCTGCTTTGCCGCCGCTTGGAGGGTGGAAAACGGATGTTCTATCCCGAGGAGCGTTCCTGCCCTGTGGCGGAGGGAATGCCCGTGCGCCGCGGAAGCAGGTATCGCGCGTGGGTGTCGATTATGTACGGCTGCAACAATTTCTGCTCCTACTGCATTGTTCCCTACGTGCGGGGCAGAGAGCGGAGTCGCGAGAAGGAGGCAATCCTTCGGGAGGTGCGGGAGCTGGTGGCGGAGGGCTACCGCGATATCACCCTGTTGGGGCAGAACGTGAACTCCTACGGCAAGGACTTAGAGGAGCCTGCGGATTTTGCCGAGCTTCTGGCGCTGCTGGATCAGATCCCCGGCGACTACGTGCTGCGCTTTATGACCAGCCACCCCAAGGACGCGAGCCACCGTTTGATCGACGTGATGGCAGAGTCTCAGCACGTGGCGCACCAGTTCCACCTGCCCATGCAGTCGGGAAGCGACGAGATCCTGCGTCGCATGAATCGGAGATACGATCGGGAAAAATATCTGGAAACGGTGGACTATATGCGCCGTCGGATGCCCGACGTCACGCTTACCTCGGATATCATCGTAGGCTTTCCGGGGGAGACCGAGGAGGATTTCGAGGAAACCCTGG
>SVSC01000004.1 GCA_015064525.1 Oscillospiraceae bacterium | reverse complement strand
GAGTCGCTGGCGGGTGTGAATTATTTTATGACTATGAGATCATCAAATAATTCACACCCGCCAGCGACTCCACAGCATCGGCAGCGGGAGCGTTTGCCAATCGGTTGCGCTCAGAAAGATCATTCACGCCGCAATGATAGCGCTTTGCAACACTCCAAAGAGTATCCCCCCGTTCGGGATAGCAGATCCTGCAAACCGCCTCCTCTTGCTTCCACTCGCCGCCAAAGCTTGCCTCGGTGAGCATTTCAATCTCCCGCTCTCCCCGCAGGCACGCCATAATGGCAAGCTCGGCATCCACACCCAATCGCTCGCCGTCCAGCCGCACACGGCAGGAAATCACCTCCGCCCGCAGATCCCACATGGCGGGAAGCTCTCTGCCTCCCTCGGTTTCAAATCGGAAGGGGATCTCTATTTCACGGGAATGGAACTCCTCTCCATCCGAAAGAATCACGTGGAAGCGACATTTTCCACCGATCCGATATTTTCCCCGTTCAACCTCCGGCGACTCCACCGTTGCCCAGCCCGTCACATCCACTGCCTCAGCGCCCGGGCGTACTCCCGCCTCCTCAAGCGGCATTGCCGTATTCAACGAAAGATTTCCGTTCAGCGCGCGAATTACGTAGGGAAGCTTTAATTTTTTGTACACCGTCTCACAGCTTCTCACGGTGGAATAAGCGTCCCGCACGTAGGAAACCCGCTGATTGCGAACGGCTCTCGCCTGCAAGCAGACCGTTGCATCGCAGAGAATTCTCCCCTCCTCCACCGTTACCTGCAGAGTACGGCACACCCCATCGGCGCACGCCTCGCAATTTACCTCCGCGCCATCCACGGGAACGCTTTGGGAAAAGGGAATCCGACGGATCAGGCGCACGGGCTTTTCGCCTCCCGCACCATCCCCCTTGGCGCCCAGCAGCTTCAGCACCAGCTCTCCCCTGCAATTCACGCAACCGCTTCCCGCAACCGCGTCGGTAACAAACACCCGTCCCTCACCGCAGATCACGCGCATATCCGCCGTCTCGCCATCGCAAAGGATCTCATCCGCCAGCGCAAGCTCCTCTCCCATTCCGAGAAACAGAACGGCAGACTCGCTCTCGCCGCACAGCCGCTCCACCGAGTCCTCTCCCTCCAAGGCGTCTCCGATCAACCGCTGACCGTACAGCTTCACCGTTCCCTTGAGCTTGCATTTCACCAACAGCCTGCGCGGCGCCACCACTCTGCCCGTCACCTGCTCAACCAAGGGCTCCACGTCGCAAAGGATCCCCTCCCCTGCCTCCAGCTCCACCCCAATCTCCACGGGCGTGGAAAAGCGGTATTCTCCGCTCTGGTTGGCACAATAGATCAAGCCGTCGTTGCCCGCGTAAAGAATGGTATAGTCCACCGCCCCCGCGCACTCAGCGCTTCCCGCGCCAACGTAGCTGTCTGCCGGCATCACCGTGGCGCTCACCCGCAACAGCCGCTTCATTTCCGGCTGATAGTCGGGCAGGCTGAATTCCTCGGTCATCTCGGTCATAATCACCTTTTCACCGATCGGCGCTTGGATTCGCGCCCCCTGCTTTTCATATTTGTTCATACGTCTTCCCCTTTTCAAAAGAATTTGCTACATTCTATGCGGAAGGCCGCGGAAATAGACGGGCGCTGAAGAATTTATGAAAGCAATGAGGGGCTTGATATCAAATATACGTTTGAGGGGATGATGAGATCGGCCGCAAAAAGCCGCGACCCCAACCTCATTGCCGTGCAAAAAGCACGACAGAGACCGAGATCGCGGCTGAAAGCCACGTATAAAATCGAATTTTATTCTTGGTCGTTGTGATTCTCGCTGTCACCAAAAATTTCGGAGAGATCCACGTTTTCGGCATTCTCGGTTGCTTCCGCTTCTGCCTTCGCCCGTTCCTCTGCCTCCAGGCGGGCTTTCTCGGCGGCTTCCTCGTTATCCTTGCGGCTTGCCTCCGCCTTTGCCTCCGCAATCGCTTCCAGCTCCTCCACGGTGGCATCCTCCTTCATGGCTGCGGCAAACTGATCCCCATCCATGCTTTCGTGAGTGAGCAGATACTGTGCCACAAAATGCAAACGATCCATATGTGCCAGCAAAATCTGCTTGGCATCCTCGTATGCTCCCGCGATGATGGTGCGAACCTCCTCGTCGATGGCAGCGGCGGTTTCCTCGGAGTAGTCCTTGCCCGCGCTGAAATCTCTGCCCAGGAAGACCTCGGAGCTACTATGCTCAGATCCGTACAGCACGGTTCCCAGCTTGGCGCTCATACCGTAGCGGGTGACCATATTCTTGGCAACACGGGTTGCGTGCTGGATATCACCCGAGGCGCCCGTGGAAATATCCTCCATAATCAGCTCCTCCGCGATCCGTCCGCCCAGCGTCATGCGAATATCGTCCACCATTCGTCCTCTGGTACGACCGTACTGATCCTCCAGCGGCATACTGACGGTAACCCCCAGCGCATTGCCCGAGGGAACGATGGTGATGAATTTAACGGGATCCGTGGTCTTGCAATAGTAGGATACCACGGCATGACCTGCCTCGTGATAAGCGGTGCATTTGTTTTCCTTTTCGTTTCGCATACGGGACTTCTTTTGGGGTCCCAGCAAAATCTTCATATAGGATGCCTCAATATCGTCCATCCCGATCAGGCTCTTGCCCTGCTTTGCGGCATGAAGCGCCGCCTCATTGAGCAGATTTGCCAGGTCGGCACCCGTGAAGCCAACGGTGGATTGCGCCACCTTGCGGAAATCCACGCCTGCCTCCAGCGGCTTATTTCTGGAATGAACCTTGAGGATCTCCTCTCTGCCCTTGATATCGGGATAGTTGACGGTGATCTGACGGTCAAAGCGTCCGGGACGGAGCAACGCGGGATCGAGGATATCGGGGCGGTTGGTTGCCGCCATCACAATGATACCCTCATGGGAGCCGAAGCCGTCCATTTCCACCAGCAGCTGGTTCAGGGTCTGCTCGCGCTCGTCGTGTCCGCCGCCGAGACCCGCGCCTCTGTGGCGTCCCACAGCGTCGATTTCGTCGATAAAGATGATCGCCGCGGGAGACTTTCTGGCGTTCTCAAAGAGATCGCGCACACGGGACGCACCCACACCAACGTACATTTCCACAAAATCCGATCCCGAGATCGAATAGAAGGGAACGCCCGCTTCTCCCGCAACCGCCTTTGCCAGGAGGGTTTTACCAGTTCCGGGAGGGCCCACCAACAGCACGCCGTGGGGAATTCTGGCACCCAGCTTTGTGAATTTGGCGGGATCCTTCAAAAATTCCACCACCTCCACCAGCTCCTCCTTTTCCTCGTCGGCTCCCGCCACGTCGCGGAAGAGAACCTTGGAGGCGTTTGCAGGGGGGGTTTTTACCTTTGCTTTTCCAAAGGAATTGAACTTTCCTCCGCCGCTCTTGCCGCCTGCCGATTTGGCAAAGACAATCCAAAGAACCACCAACCCCACAAACACAATGATCAAGGGCAGGAAGGAAAGGAGTGCCGACGTTTCGGGAATGGGCTGGGGCTCATATTTCTTGATAACGCCCGCATTCACCTGCGCTTGAATGGTTTCGCCCAGATCATAGTAGAACTGACCGTAATCCCTGAGTTTATAGGAGAGCTTTTGCTCCTTGCCCTCCACCGTAATCGTCAGCTTCAGAACGTTCTTGGGGGTAATCTCAACCTCTGTTACCTGCTGATGATAGAAATAATTCAGAATGTCATCGTAGGTAGGCTCATCCACAACGGTGTTGCCCTTCAGGAGCATCCAACCGAATACGGTGATCGCCACGATCACAATCAGGTAAAACAGAAGCTGACCAACAGCATTGTTTTTCTTCATCGAGTCCTCCGTGTGATGTTACTTATTTGTTATATACCTTAGGCGCAAGCACTCCCACGTAGGGAAGGTTGCGGTATTTTTCATCATAATCCAAGCCATAGCCCACCACAAAGGCATCGGGAATCACGGTTCCAACATAATGCGCCTTGTAGTTTACCTTTCTGCGGTCGGGCTTATCCAAAAGGGTGCAACAGCGAACGGTGTGAGCGCCTCGGTTCTCCAAAAGCTCGGAGAGACGCTGAAGGGTTCTGCCGCTGTCGATGATATCCTCAACGATGATCACGTCGCAATCCTTAACGTCGCGCTTTAGATCCAGATGTACTTGAATAAATCCCGAGCTTTGGGTGAGGGATCCATAGGAGGAAACCTTCATAAACTCCAGTGTGCAGGGGATCGGGATTCTGCGGATCAGATCCGCCGCAAACATGATAGAGCCCTTCAGCACCGTTACAAACACCAAATCTCTTCCCGAATCACGAAAATCCTCGGTGATCTGCGCTGCCAAACGGTCGCAAAGCGCTCCCAGCTCCTCCTCGGAAACCAGCACGGATTCCACGTCCTGACGCATATCGCACATATCAATCTTCCTTTCCTTGCGGATCGTTGGCGCTTCGGCTCCAGCCATGCACCACGACCTCACATTCATATCCATTGTTGTTCTCGTTTTCAGACAGAAAGGGCAACAAACGGTCGCTCACCCCAACGTAGGGAATCCACAACAGCTCCTCCCCCGCGCACAGCACGGGAAGCGCCTGTCGGAGCCCCTCGGGAACGCCCGCCAAGCGGTAGAGCCTGCGAATGGAGCGAGTGCGCCCCTGCCAAAGGATCCGATCCTCTGCCTTGCGGGCTCTCCATTGAAGCTGTTCTATCATTATATCAGATATTCCGTTGAAATTTATACATGGGGCTGTTGATAAATTGTGAATTTTTTGCCGCCCCTCGCATTTTTCGGATTTTCTTACCGAAACCGTCAGCCTGCCGTCACATAAGGAAAAGGCTCCCTCCGAGAAGGCGCGCGGAAGCGCGGGGTCGGACTCCCGAATATCGGGGATCACCGTTAGCTCCTCGCTGCCGATCACCGCGGAAAGTCCACCCGGCAACGCCACGGAAGCCCCCCACTTCCCTTCCAAAAGCAACCGCTCCGCCGCCTCAAAATGCACAGCCTCGGCGGAGGTTGGGAAGATCCTTGCCATGGCGCGGATCCGAAGGGACGGATGGGCATTTCGCAGAGCCTCCGTGTTCAAGCCGTTCGCCGTTCTGCACGCTCGCACAAGATCGTTGGTAAGTGTCTCCAAAAGGTCACGATCACGCTCCAGACCGCGCGTCATGCGCCACACGCTTCGACTGAGATCACCACCCAATCCCTCCAGCTGCGGAATAACCTGCAGGCGAAGTCGATTACGACTGCAATCGGGCATCAGATTGGTGCTGTCCGTAACGTAGCTCAGCCCGCGCGCCGCACAGTACGCCGCCAGCTCCTCTCTCGAATAAGGCAACAGCGGGCGCACCACCAAACCGATTCCAAAAGACCGAACCGAGGGGATCCCGCAGAGCCCCGTGAGTCCCGTTCCGCGACAGAGGCGAAAAAGAACGGTTTCCAGATTATCATTCCCGTGATGGGCGGTAATCAGCAAGGGAATCTGCCTCTCCTCCATCACGCGCTCCAAAAAGGCGTAGCGCGCTTTTCTTGCCGCCGTTTCCGTGCTGACGCCCCACTCCCGCGCCAATTGCGGCACGTTGGCTCGTTCGGTTGCAAACGAGGCGCCATAGCGCTTTGCCAAGCCTTCGCAAAACGCCGCGTCACGGTCTGCCTCCTCCCCACGGATCCCGTGGTGGAAATGCGCCACCGTGATGGGAAAGCCCTCCCGACGGGCTTGATCAGCCAACAGATCCAGAAGCGCCGCCGAATCCATGCCACCCGAAAGCGCCAGCAAAATCGGTGTTTTCGTATCCACTCCCGCCAGCGCCTGCGGCGTTGAAAGGGTGTCGGCAGACAAACGAGTCATCCCTGCTCTCCCCGATCGTCCTCAATGGTCAGGAACTTGGTAAACTGACCGTTCCAGCCCATTTGCACGGTTCCCGTGGAGCCGTGACGGTTCTTGGCAATAATGATCTCCGCAATGCTGGTGTTCTGATCGGTGCTTTCTCCCGTTTTATAGTATTCGCTGCGGTAAAGGAAAATAACCGTATCGGCATCCTGCTCAATGGCTCCCGAATCACGAAGATCGGAAAGCATGGGCTTTTTGTCGGTTCTGGACTCAGGTCCACGGGAAAGCTGCGCGCAGCAAACCACGGGAACCATCAGCTCCTTTGCCATAATCTTCAGCGAGCGGGAGATCTCGGAAACCTCCTGCACGCGGTTGTCGGTATGCTTATCACCCGTCATCAAGCCCAGATAGTCGATCACCACCATGCCAAGATTCTGCACACGGCGGAGCTTTGCCTTCATGGCTGTCACCGTCATTCCCGAGGTATCGTCGATGAGAATATCACAACCCGAAAGCTCACCGGACGCCACCGCCAAATGCTCCCAATCCTCGGAGGTCAACTCTCCTGTTCGGAGGGCATAGCTGTTCACAAGCGCCTCGCTGGCAAGCACACGGTTCACCAGCTGCTCGGCAGACATTTCCAAGGAGAAAATGCAAACCGCTTTCCCCGTTTGCTTTGCCACGTTGGTGGCAATGTTGAGAGCAAAGGAGGTCTTACCCATACCGGGGCGGGCGCCAACCAGCACAAGGTCGCTCTTTCCCATGCCCGCCAGCACGCGGTCCAGAGCGGAGAAGCCTGTTTTGGTTCCCTGGGTTGCCTCGGCATTCGTGCGAAGATCCTGCAAATGAGCGTAAACGTCCTGCAACACGTCACGAATGTGACGGAAATTTTTGGTGTCTCTTCCCTGCGCGATGTTGAAGATCATTGATTCGGCGTGATCCAGAATCGAGGCAACCTCCTCCTGCTCGGAGTAGGCACTCTCGGAGATCTCCGCGCTTGCGGCAATCAGCTGGCGAAGCACGCTCTTTTCCTTCACGATGCGGGCGTAGTCCTTGATATTCAGAGCGTCGGGAACCGCCTCCACCAGGGTGCGAATGTAGTCCTCGCCTCCCGATTTATCGTAAACGCCCTTGGTAACCAGCATATCAATGAGGGTGACCACGTCGATCTCCCGATTTGCCAGAAACAGCTCCTGCATGGCAAGGTAGATCTGCTTATGCTCGCCCAAATAGAAATCGTCGCCGTTCATCAGCGCCGCCACCTCGTTGAGCGCCGCGGGATCAATGAGAACCGCCCCCAGGAGCGATTGCTCCGCAATCATGGAAAACGGTAGCCTTCGGATCAATTCTTCATCCATGTCTGTTCTCCTTTCTCCGTGGATTGGAGGAACGATCAGCCCTCACAAACCAGCAGATTGATCTTTCCCGTTACCTCGGTGTAGAGCTTGACCTCCAGCTCGTACTTGCCGTATGCCTTGATGGGATCGCTGACGGTGATTTTTCTCTTATCAATGGCAATGCCGAAATCCGCCTGCAAGCGTTCGGAAACGTCCTTTGCCGTCACCGAGCCGTAAAGTCTGCCGTCGGCGCCATGAGAGGCGGGAATCTTAACAAGAATCCCCTTGAGACGCTCTGCCAAAGCCTGCGCCTCCTGCTTTTCCACCTGAATGCGGTGAAGTCTGGACTCCTCCTTCACCTTAATGTCGTTGAGCGATTGGGCATCGGCGGGCTTCGCCAGCTTGCGGGGAATGAGGAAGTTCTTGCCGTAGCCGTCGGAAACCTCGATCACATCGTTCTTTTTGCCCTGTCCCTTCACGTCTGCCAATAAAATAACCTTCATAACTGTATCTGTCCTTTCTTGTTTGAAGCGTTGCGTGAGATCAGGCCTTACCCGTTCCCACGGTGTATTCGTGATCCAAATAATCGTCGATCACGGTTTTGAGCTGCTGGGACGCCGCCTCCAGCGAGGTGTGTGTCAGCGCGGCGCCTGCCATATTGTAGTGTCCGCCGCCGCCCAAGCGTTGCATGATCATCTGCACGTTGATCTTATCGTGGGAGCGAGCGGAAATGGTGACCGTGTTATCCGCGTGCAGGAGGGCAAAGGACGCCTCAATACCATCAATGGTCATCAGCTTGTCCGCCGCTCTTGCCACGGCAATGGTATCCGCCTCTGTGGCGGCATGATCCACGCTGAGCCACGTCAGCGCAATCTTTTCGCGGTAGGTTCTGGTGCGGCTGTCAATATCGCAAGCCGTGAACAGATTGGTCATCGACTCGGTGAAGAGCCGCCGCGCGATGTTGGTGTGAGCGCCTCTCTCATAGAGGTACTGCACCGCCGAGAAGGTTTGGGTCTCGGCGCCCTGCGTAAAGTTCTTGGTATCCAGCATCAAGCCCGAAAGCATCAGCGTTGCCTCCTCCTTGAGGAGCGCATCGCGATAGGGGCTCAATTGGAGCATTTCGCTCACCAATTCGCTTGCCGCCGCCACACCCGGACGGATGTAGGTCATCAAGGGCTTGAATTCATAAAGCTGATCGGGACGGCGGTGGTGGTCGATGATCACCACGTTCTGCACGCACTTGAGCAACTTGGGGCACTCGGTGTTAAAGACGTTGCTCACGTCGCTCATAATCAACAGAGTATCCGACCGCACCGCATCCAGTCCCGTTTCTCCGCTGATGAACAAAGAACGGTACTCGGGCAGAGACGCCAGAATATCATAGCAGTTGCGGAAATTGGCATGATCGCGGTTGATCACGATGCGAATATGGGAGTAATCTCCCTTCCGCGCGCTGATAGCGAGACGCGCCAGACCAACGCAGGAGCCGATGGAATCGTAGTCGGGGGCTCGGTGTCCCATGATGAGAATATTCCCCGCCTCCTCCATCAGGCGGCAGAGGTGCTGGGAGTTGACGCGGGAGGTGATGGTGGTGGAGCCGTACATGGTATTCACACGGCCACCGTAGGGAGTCACGCTCTTGCCGTCGTTCACCGCCACCTGGTCGCCGCCCTTTTGCAAAGCAATATCCAGAGCGTCGCTGGCGGCGCGCTCCTTGTCCTCAATGGTGCCGTCCACAGCACCCACACCCATGGAAATGGTGACGGGATAGCTGTTGTCGCCCAGCTTCACGTTCCGAACCGCCTCCAGAATGTGAAATTTATTGGCAATGCACTCGTCCAGCGCGGCGCGGTTCATGAGAAGCAGGTATTTCTCCCGCTCATATTCCCGCAGCATACCGCCCATGGACGCCACCCAATCCTTGAGAATGTTCTCGATCTCGCTAACCGCCGTTCGGTAGCTGACCCGCACGTACTGCGCCAGCTCCTGCAGGCTGTCCACCACGATATACGCCACAACGGGCTCCTCATCATAGTGCCGCTTCTTCAACGCCAGCAGCTCGGTGACGTCGTCAAAAACCACGAAATAGTAGTCCTTTCCCCTGGAGCGCATGGTATAGCACCGTAAACCGTACTGTCTCCCCTCGATTTCCGCCTGCATGGGAACGGTGTTGTCAATGGGAACGCCGTCCTCGTTGTAGGTAACGTCACGGATCTGATTGCCGGTTTGCGCGTAGCCGATGATCTCCTTCATGGGAACGCTGCAAAAGCTACTCAAAGGCACGTTGCAGATGGGAGAGCGGAACTGCAGAATATCCTGCAGAGCGCCGCTGACGATCTTCACGGTGCCGTCCTGACTGATAATGGCATAGGGTACGTCCACCACGTAGCGGAACATATCGCTGATCTCCGTGGTCATCAGATCCGCCGCCTCATTGGCGGCACAGACCTTACGATAGCGGCTGAGGTACGCCGCCAAAATTACGCTCGCGGTCAGCACCTCTACCGCCAGAAGCGCCAACGCATAATAGGGCAGCTGCTCAATGGGGATCACGCCGTTGCGGCATAGCACCGTGAGGATCGCCAGCATGGCAAGCATCACGGCTCCAAGCACCGCGCAGATCAGCAGGGGCGGTCGCAAATCCGTGCGGAACGCGTTCTTTTTCTTTTTCAGCATCTTACGAGGCTCCTTCCATAAAACTTCAAAGGATCAATCGGGCGGATTGCCGTCTCCGTTCGAGAATTTCCGATCCACGGCTCTGCGAAGTGCGCGGAACAGTCGATCGCAGGCGCCCACCGTTGCCGCCACCAGGAGAATTCCCGACGTGGAATAGCAGATCAACGCCAAAAGAATAATGGGAAATACGCGGCGGATCCGCATCAGCCGACGAAGCAACGGGCGAAGGGCTCCGAGCGCCAGATACAGCATGGCAGGCACCAGGATGAGGCAAAGGTTGCTCGCCGCAACTCCAACCACGGAAAAGGAGGGCGCCGCCGCAACCACCACCACGCAAAGAACGTAGAGCGCAGCAGCGGGAACACTGACCGTTACGAATTCAGCCTCGGGTGTGACCACCTCGGAAAGCCCGTTTGCGGCGTAGTATCCGTTGAGCAATCTTTGAGACAGAAACGATGCAACCACCGCGATCACCACCGCCGCCGCGGGGATCAGCAGAAAGGTTTGATTGAGCGATGCGCGAATCACGCTGTCGCTCATCCGTTCCCATAGCATCTCCTTCATTTCGTCCAAGCGCTTCAGGGTTTCGGCGGTCATGCTCGCCATCCCCTTCATTTCGTCAATTTCCGCCATCAATTGGTCGCGGGCTTGAATCTGGCTCAGGGCAAAACCCTCCTTCCATTGATCCAGCAAACCGTTGATCGCTTCCGTACTGATAGCTCCCAGCGTTCTTTTCAGCCAAACGGCAGCCAAGATCGCCCCCGTCAGAAGCAGACCGCCCACACCGAAGCAGATCACGGTGGTTGCGCCCATGCCCTTGCGCGTGGAGATCGAAACCAAGAGCATCGACGGCAGGGGAACGATCGCCAGGGTAGCCCATAAAAGGTCTCCCTTCAGGGCATACACAGCACCCGCGATGATCACCGATAATAGAATCGGAACCACTGCCAGCCGCGTGACGGTTTGATAATAGGCTCCGGCAGCCACGCTAACGCAAAGCGCGGCGGCAACAGCGCCGAAAACAGGATAAAAGCTACCGCTCACGGGGAGAATCATTCCCGGAGCCAACGCCGCCAAAAGAGCGCTTGCCGCCAAAAGCAGCGTCATCCTCTTATTCTTCAAAAGGAAAGCGCTTCCCAAAACCAAAGCCACCCCAAGGAGCAAGGCAACGACGCTATGATAAAGGCTCAGCGGAATCGCGGCGCACGCCACGCCAAACAGGACAACGGCAAGGGCGGTTGATCCCTCCTTGGGGCGCGGAAGCGAGGATGCTTGCGTCCAAGGATTTTCGATATTCCATTCACGTTCGTCGAGCCGGTCGTTCAAATCCATTCCTCCTCTCGGACAAGATCACACTACTGTACCATTATAACAGTATATCATATTTTTTTTGATTTGTAAACACTTCCATATATATTTAACAATTTTTTTACCCTTTTTACGGTTTTTAAGCAAAAAAGGAAGCGGAGAACGCTCCGCGTTCTCCGCTTCCTCGGTGATTCGGCATTGTGCCCTTACGCATCAGCCCTTTTTCAACGCCTGCTCCAACCAAACGGTTCCCAAGCTAAAGGCATCGTGCAGGCTGTTCTTATCGCCCTGCTTGATGATATTGGTGGGGTTTTGGGACTCCACAACCTGAATCAGAATCTTGCTGGGCAGATCCGTTTCCTTGTCTCTCTTCAGAATTTCGAGAATGAGAATATACTTTTCGCTCATGTCTCCATAGCATATGGTATCATCCTGCCGCACCAACGGCTTCCCCATATATTCGAGATGCTTACCGCCTGCCAACGGGCGAGTTTCCTGTGCCATAATGTACCCTTCCTTTCCTGCTTGCGCTGTAATATTCGATCACTCTATCGGATCGGACAAACGTCCTGTTCTTTCGATTGCGTACACGTTTACAGATTATTATATCATAGTTTTCTCAAAAAGTCAACCCCGCCGTTCTATTTTTTTGCGGAGTCCCTGCGCAACCGATCACTCGGCTCCGTGATCGTCCTTTTGAAGGATCAAAGAGGAAACGCGCAAAAAGCGATCCGCCGCCACAGCCGAAGGCAGGCAGAGCGTGTAGAGCGACCACGCCCGTTGGCAAAGAGTAAGCTGACGCTCCGCGCCCTCCTCTTGCGGAAGGTCTCCCCAACAGGTAACAATCGGAATTCGCGTGCTCCTGCGCACCGCCCCGAGGAACCGACAGCCCGCCCGATTTGCCCCCAGCAGAACCGCGTAGAACGGGGGCGTTCGCAGATCCTCCTCGGTCACCCCCAGCATGGCAAACAGAATCCCCCTTCGAATTCTCGCCTCCGGATACTTTTTGGTACCCGACCGATGCGTAAGCTCCTTCAGGGAGCCCGACCGATGCGCCGCCTCGGAAATACGCCGTCCAAGACCGCCACTCAGCTCGGGAACACACTCCAAGTCCTCACCGCGCGCCATACGGAAGAAGGATAGCACCGCTGTCTCCGCCCGCGCGAGATCGGCGGGCGCCAGTCCTAACTCGGTCTGCAGAGACACCAAGCGGTAGCCCTCGGGGGAAAGATAAGGCCTCCACGCCTCCACGCCACGCTCCTCCAACAGCAATCGAAGGGCGCGCGCCGATGGAATTTCGCCCGCTCGCAGACTGGCTTCCGCAAAGCCGCTTCCCACTCTTTGAACGGTATGGGGCTTGATGGAGGCGCCCGTTCGACGGATCGCCTTCAAGTAGGCAATTCCGAGCGTGTCGTTGGGAAGCAAGCCGTCGGCTCCCCCCATTTGCGTCAGAACACGGAAATATGCCTCGGCAGTCCCCTCTCCTTTTTCGCGGCAGGCTTCCCGATACGCCGAAAGAAAGGCTTCACTCTCTACCAGCTCCACCTGCCTCCAAAGCAGGGAAAGGTCGCCGCACTCGCTTCCAAACCACAGCTCCTCTACCCCCAGCCGCTCCAGCATGGAAACTCCCGCGGCGGCAAAAAATTCTCCGCTTGCCGAGGAGTGCGGAAACGGCAGCTCAAAAACAGCATCGGCGCCTCCATCCAAAAGGATCGCCGCGCGAGTTCGGGGATCCAGCACGGCTGCCTCACCCCTTTGGGTAAAGCATCCGCTCATCACGCAAATCACCGCCTCGGCTCCCGCCGCCCTTGCCTGCCGCATCAAATAAAAATGCCCTTCGTGGGGGGGATTGCACTCACAAATAATCCCAACGCTGCGGGGGCGTTCCGTTTCTTGCTTCGGCATTTCGCTCCGCCTCCTTTCCCAGTTTTCGTTTTCTACCGTTATTATACCCCTTTTTACGGGTTTTGTCAATCAATTCTCACGGGTTCACGTCTCCTTTTTGTTTTTTTTTCGGGATATGAGGAAGAAAATCAAAAAAACTATTGACAAATTTGCTTTTTGGGGGTATAATAATGGATGTCTATTTTGATCATCCGAAGGAGGGATTCCATGACTCTGGATATGCGTCCCATGCTGAGAGGCGAGACCGATCGGATCATGCTGGATTTTTTCCTTTCTCCCGAGCCAACGGATGGCGCTGAATTTGAAGGCGATGCTCACGTTCTGGGCGAGGTGACCGATCAGGCAGGCTACATGAGCCTTTCGTTAACGGCAACCGTTGTCTATCGCGCCGAGTGCGCCCGCTGTTTAGAACCCGTGCAACAAAGCTTCTCCGTTACCCTGGAGCGCACCGTTGCCGCGCGCGACAGTCTCAGCGAAAAACAGCTGGAGGAAAACGTGGACGAATACGCCGTGATTGAAAACGGCGAATTGGATTTGGACGAGCTGATCCGAGAGGAAATTCTGCTCTCCTTCCCCATGCGAATCCTCTGCGAGCCCGATTGTCCCGGGCTTTGCCCCAAATGCGGAAAGCCGCGCCGCTTGGGCGATTGCGGCTGCCCCACCAAAGAGCTTGATCCTCGGCTCGCAGTGCTTCAGAAGCTACTCATTCAAGAGGATCCCGAAAATCAGTAAAAACAATTATGCGCGTGCCCCATCGGCGTGTGCGCAAGAGGAGGTGTAGATATGGCAGTACCAAAGAAAAAAGTATCGAAAGCGCGCAGAGATAAGAGACGCTCCAACAACAGCAAGCTCTCTATGCCCGGCATGTCGAAATGCTCGAATCCGGCTTGCGACGCAATTGTGAAGCCCCACTGCGTATGCAAGGTTTGCGGCTTTTACAATGGCAAAAAGGTTATCGAAGTGAAGGCCGACAAGAAGGCTTAATCTAACCTTGATGCGAAAAACCCGAGAACACCCTTTGGTGGTCTCGGGCTTTTTTTATTTTTTTGATCTTCCCCGCATAAAATTTTGGGAAACAGACACAATAAAAGCAAACCGACCTTTGGCGGAGAAAGGAGTACCGCATGAAGACATTCACAAAAACCGTTGCCGATCCCAACGGTCTGCACGCCCGTCCCGCAGGAAAGCTGGCGGCGCTTGCGAAGCGCTTCACCGCAACCGTCACCGTAACGGCAAACGGCAAGGAGGCGGATTGCAAGCGGCTTCTCTCGGTGATGGGGCTGGGAGCCGTTTACGGAACGGCGTTGCGCTTTACCATCACGGGAGAGGACGAGGAAACGGCATACAACGCGCTCTTGGAGCATTGCGCCGATTGGGGGGACTGCTGATATGCCAAGCACACCTCAAAGCAGTCGCTTTGTAACGGGAATTGGGATCAATACGGGAAAAATCGCAGGACGTCTGCATTTTTTTCATTCCGAACAACCCCCAAAGCCCGCGAAAGTCCACCGCCATCCTCGGGAGGAGCGTTGCCGTTTAGAGCTTGCTTTAAGAGAAACCGCAAGCCGCTTGAAGCTCCTACGGGAACGTACCCTTGCCGAGCTTTCCGAGGAGCTTGCCGAAATTTTCGAGATCCACGCCATGGTGCTGGAGGACGAGGATTTTACCGAAGCGCTGTTTGAAGCGCTTACCGCGAACACCACTGCCGAGGATGCCGTGATCAGCGCCACCGACCGCTTTGCCGCCCGCTTTCGGAGCATGGACGATCCCTATCTTTCCGCGCGCGCCAATGACATTGCCGACCTGCGAGAGCAACTGTTAGAGCAATTGGCGGGAGCAGAAAAGCCCGCCGTCGCGGAGCCGCAGGAATCCTATATTCTGGTGGCACCCGATCTCACCCCCTCCCAAACCGTCACGCTGGATAAGTCCAGAATTCTCGGCTTTGTCACCTTTGGAGGAACCCCAAGCTCTCACACCGCCATTCTCGCCCGCGCCATGGGAATTCCCGCGCTGGTGGGCGTGGGCGAGCTTCCCGCCTCCATGGATGGTTGCTTTGCTCTTTTGGATGCCGCGGAGGGACGGCTGACCCTATCCCCCGACGCGGAAACGCTGCGCGCCTTTGAGCAGAGCCGTAGGGAGGAAAACGAGCTGGCGCGGGAGCATGACCGCTATCTGCGAAGCCTGATCAACAAGCCCGCCGTTACAAGAAGCGGACACCGTATGCTGATCTACGCCAACGTGGGAGACAGCGGAGAGGCAGCCGCGGCCTGCGCGGGCGGCGCCGACGGCGTTGGACTTCTGCGAACCGAGCTTCTCTATCTTACCATGGACCACGCCCCCACCGAGGAGGAGCTGTACGTCTCCTACCGAAAAACCGTGGAGGCAATGAACGGCAAGCGGATCGTATTCCGCACGCTGGATGCGGGCGCCGACAAGCAAATCCCCTACCTGAACCTGCCGCGAGAGGAAAACCCCGCGCTGGGCTTCCGCGCGGTGCGGCTTTGCCTCGCCCGCGAAGAGCTGTTCAAGGAGCAGCTGCGAGCCATTCTGCGGGCATCCGCCTACGGAACCGTTTCCCTGATGATCCCCATGATCGTTTCCGTGGAGGAGGTGCGAAACTGCAGGCGGCTTCTGGAGGAGTGCAAGGCAGAGCTGCAAAAAGAGGGAAAAGCCTTCGACAACGGCATGGAATTCGGCATCATGATCGAAACGCCCGCCGCGGCGGTGATGTGCCGCGAGCTTGCCGAGGAGGTAAACTTCTTTTCGATCGGCACCAACGATCTCACCCAATACACTCTTGCCGCCGATCGTCAGAATCCTTATTTAGCCTCTCTGTGCGAGAGAAATCGGGAGCCCGTCCTGCGGCTCATTGAGGAATCGGCGCGCGCCATCCACGGGCGGGGCGGCTGGATCGGCATCTGCGGCGAGATGGCGGCGGATCTGCGCCTGACCCAACGGTTTGCGGATATGCGGATCGACGAGCTTTCCGTTTCCGTTCCCTACCTGCTCGGGGTCCGCGAAAAAGTGATTGAATGTAAATAATCGGAGGCTATCATGCTGTTTTCAAAAAAAGAAAAAACCCTGCTCTCGGTTTGCACGGGGGAATGCTGCCCCCTGACCGAAATGCCCGACGAAGCCTTTTCCTCCGGAATTTTGGGCAACGGCGTTGCCATTCGACCCACGGACGGCTGCTTTTTCTCTCCCTGCAACGGGATTGTGGAGGGCGTTTCCGAGGAGGGGCACGCCTACACCATTCGTTCCGAGGACGGTCTGGAGCTGTTGATCCATATCGGAGTTGATACCGTTTCCCTCAAGGGCGAGGGCTTTCGCCCGCTGGTTCAATCGGGAGAAGCCGTTCTCGCCGGGGCGCCATTGGCAGAAGCAAAGCTGAAGGAGATCGAAAGCCGTGGGCTTCCCACCGTCACAGCGCTCCTGATCAGCAATCCCGAAATCACACAAACAATAGAGTACCGCTACGGTAGGCTGGAGGGCGGACGCGACGCCGCCATGGTCTATCGGATCGGTCGGAAAGGTTAATTCATGTCTGAAGCTATCATGAAACAAAAACGCGGCGCGGGACTGTTCAGCGTTCTGCAACGGGTGGGACGCGCCTTTATGCTTCCCATCGCTCTTCTCCCCATTGCGGGGCTTCTTTTAGGCGTGGGGGCATCCTTCACCAACGCCGCCATGCTGGAAACCTACGGTCTGATTGGGATCATGGGGCCGGGAACCGTTCTCTATTCCATCTTCTCGCTCCTCGCATCGGTTGGAACCGTTATCTTCGACAATCTGCCTCTGCTCTTTGCCATGGGCGTTGCGCTCGGCATGGCAGAGAACGAAAAAGCAACCGCCACGCTGTCTGCCGCCATTGCCTTTTTCGTGATGCACAAAACCATCAACGCCCTGCTGGCGATCAGCGGAAAGCTGGCTGAGGGTGCCATGCCCGAGGGTACGGTTGCGGACGTGGTGGGCATTCCCTCCCTGCAGATGGGCGTGTTCGGCGGCATCATCGTTGGTCTTGGCGTGGCGTATCTCACCAATCGCTTTTATAAGATCCGCCTGCCCAATGTCATTTCCTTCTTTGGTGGCAGTCGCTTTATTCCCATCATTTCCACCGCGGCGTATATTCCCGTTGGCATCCTGATGTATTTCGTTTGGCCCTATATTCAAAGCGGAATCTACGCTCTTGGCGATCTGGTTCTGAAATCGGGCTACGCAGGCACCTTTATTTACGGCTTCATTGAACGGATTCTCATCCCCTTCGGGCTTCACCACGTATTCTATCTTCCCTTCTGGCAAACTGGTGTGGGCGGCTCCGCGCTGATCGACGGCGTGATGGTCTACGGCGCCCAAAATATCTTTTTCGCCCAGTTAGCTTCCCCCTCCACCCTGCGCTTCTCGGTGGATGCCTGCCGCTTCATGAGCGGTAAATTCCCGCTGATGATCTTCGGTCTTCCCGGCGCCGCGCTGGCAATGTACACCTGCGCCGACACCAAAAAGAAAAAGGCAGCGGGAGGACTTCTCCTCTCCGCCGCGCTGACCGCCATGCTCACGGGTATCACCGAGCCCATCGAATTCACCTTCCTTTTTGTGGCACCCCTGCTCTACGTGATTCACTCGATCTTCGCGGGGCTCGCCTATATGCTCATGCACCTTTTAAAGGTAGGCGTTGGCATGACCTTTTCGGGAGGCATCATCGACCTCACCCTCTTTGGCATCCTGCAAGGCAATGCCAAAACCAACTGGCTGATGGTGCCGCTGGTGGGTGTCTTCTATTTTCTCGTTTATTTCTTTCTGTTCCGCTTCCTCATTCTCAAAAAGAACTACGCCACTCCCGGTCGCGAGATTGGCGACGGAGAGGTGAAGCTCTACACCCGCGCCGACTACAATCAGCGCAAGGAGGGAACGTCCGTCGGCAAGCACACCGATCAATCCGCGCAGATTCTTGAGGGACTGGGAGGGCGCGACAATCTTGTGTCGCTGGACTGCTGCGCCACCCGTTTGCGCGTAAGCGTGAACAACCCCGATCTGGTGAAGGATGACCTTCTTCGCGCCAGCGGTGCCGCCGGTGTCTTCCGTCGCGGCGGCGGTGTTCAGGTGGTCTACGGCCCCCAAGTCTCTGTGATCAAGAGCGAGCTGGAGGACTATTTGAAGGAATTGGATCAGGGTTAGTTATTGGGGAGAGGACGCGATTTGTGGAACCTTCTTGAAAGAAGGTTCCACACCTCCAAGAACTTTCCCGTGGGGGTTGGTTTGGAGTTGGTGATACATAGCGGGTTGGTCGTTCGTTTGGAAGTAGCGATACATAGCGGCTCGGTCGGTAGTTTCATGTCGCTCATCTGCGGTACGCTCACCAAACAATAGCTCCCGCAAGCGGCTGGGTCCCGCCACCCCATCCGCTCCACGATGTTAGTTTTGGAAGGGAAGGGTGGATTGTGGAACCTTCTTGAAAGAAGGTTCCACACCTCCAAGAACTTTCCCGTAGGGGTTGGTTTGGAGTTTGTGATACATGGCGGCTCGGTCTGTAGTTTTATACCGCCCATCTGCGATACGCTCACCAAACAATAGCTCCCGCAAGCGGCTGGGTCCCGCCACCCCATCCGCTCCATGATGTTAGTGAGGTTGAACTGTTTTGGAAACAGATAAAATTTCATTCTCGGGGATAGCATGACCGAATTACAATCAAACAAGAGTCGAGTTTGGAAAGCGGGCTTGCCCGCCACCCCGCAACAGCTCCCCGCTCTATATTCCGAAAAAAACGCAGAGGCATTTACACCTCTGCGTATTTTTATGTTCGCTGTTTGCGATATTACTGCAGGAACAGCTTCTTAAAGAGCAGAACCCAAACCAGATCCAGCCAACCGAACACGATTCCGCTGGGGATGGTTACGAGAACGCAAATGATCAAACGGATAAGTCCGCCCTTTTTCAGCCAGGTGGACCAACGAACCACGATCTCAGTCACCCAGTTCACACCGGGGATCAGGAGCAGGATCAGCTGAACCAAACGGCTCTGTTTGTTAAACCAAGTCATTCTTTTTTCCTCCTTTTCAAAGTGGTAATTTAATCATACCATATTTTTTTCAAAATGTACAGACCTTTTTGAAAAAAACTTGAAAAATTCGGTAAAAAAGTTTATTTCAGACTCGTTCCTCCAAAATCATATAGTAATAAACCCTGCAAGCGTAGACCAGCAGGTAGCCCAGCACCAGAGTAAAGAGAATCGGCACCAGCGAAACGGTTGCCGCCTGCTCCGCGGGATTGCGGAGATAGAAGGTCTCCTCGCCAACCGTGGCAACGATGTCCCCCACGCGGTCGCAGGAGACGGTTCCCGTTTCGGTTTTCGCGATGGTAATCGTTCCTCTGGCGGGGATGGTGATATTTTCAAAAACGACAACGGGACCGTTATCCCCTCCCAACGATACGGTGGGAACCTCCAGCTTTGCCACCACCAGATCCCGATCCGTGGTGTTTCGGATCGCGCCGCTGACCTCGGTGATATAAGCGGTTTCCTCGTTAGCGCTGACAGCCGAGGAGGAAGCCTTGATCTCCTCGCGAATCTCCACCGCGGTGTTCACGGGGATCATGGCAAGCACAGAGACAACCAGCGAAAAAAGTGTCCCGATCCCCAACAGTACTATGAGGATCAATTGTTTGATCTTTCGTTTATTCACGTGTTTCCTCCGTTACAGCACCCTCTCGCCGCGGGCGAACACAGCCTTTCTTTCCAAGGCATCGTCCACCAACAGCAAATCGGCTCTCATTTCTGCCTCAACGGCTCCAACGCGGTCACCGATTCCAACCATTTCGGCAGGATTGACCGTTGCTGCCGCAATGGCTTCCTCCAGGGGGATTCCCGCAAACCGCATCAAATTTTTCACGCCGTCCCAAAGGTTCAGCGTACTGCCTGCCAAAGCGCCGTCCATCGTTTCGGCTCTGCCGTTCTTCACGATCACCTTTTGCCCTGCAATGGCGTACTCACCGTCGGGGCATCCCGTTGCCTCCATGGAATCGGTGATCAGCACCATCCGATCGGGCAACTTACACCTCCACGCCAGCGCCACCATTTCGGGGCAGATGTGGAGTCCGTCGGCAATCACCTCAGCCCAAGCGTTTGAGGTAAGCGCCACGCTAACGGCGCCTCCCTCTCTGTGGTGCAGAGGAGGCATTGCGTTATACAAATGGGAGAAGGATGTAACCCCCCGCTCCATGGCAAGGCGCGCCTCGGCGGCGGTTGCCATGGTGTGTCCCAAGCCCATGGTCACGCCGTGGCGGCGGGCGCAAGCGGCAAAGGAGCCGTCGGCATCCAATTCAAAGGCGGCGGTGAGGTGGCAGGGCAATTGAATTTGGGAAAGGAAGCCCTCCAACGCCTCGGCGCTCAGTGGCGTGAGCAGATGGGTGGGATGAGCGCCGCGCTTGGCGGCGTTGAGAAAGCATCCCTCCAAATGGATACCGTCGAAGCCTGCCTCCTGCACCAACCGAATGGCGTCGTTCCACTCCTGCTCGGTTCCCGAGGCAAGGGTGGCGAACACGGAGGTTACGCCCATACGGTGGTAATCCGCCAGCATTTCCTTCATTTTTTCAAGACCTGCGGTGGTGAAATCCCCGCCTGCTCTGCCATGGGTGTGAACGTCCACAAGCCCGGGAAGCACCGTCATTCCCCGCGCATCCAGAACCTCGTCGCAGTCCTCCTCATTGCCAACGGAACGGATCAAGCCGTTCTCGAGCACAACGGGGCAATTCTCGCGGAAGCTACGGTCACGGCGCCAAACCCGTCCGCCTCTCAGTAATGTTTTCATGGTCTTCCTCCTGATTCGGTGACTCTAAACTATTTACATTATATCTCATTTCTCAAAAAAATCAATGGATATTGTGTAAACATTTTTCATCACTTTATCGGAACGATCACGCCCTCCCCCTTGCAAATACAGCCTTCGGGAACCGTTCCCCGCACCGAAACAAGCGGATACACCCGACTGCTCACCCCCACCACGCTACCCGGATTCAGAACGGCATGGCATCCGATCTCGGCATAATCTCCCAGCATGGCACCGCATTTTTTCCGTCCCGTTTCCAAGGTGCCCCAAGGGGAGCGCACCGCAACAAGACTTTTATCCCCCTTCACGTTGGAGGTTACCGCCCCCGCGCCCATGTGGGCTTGGTAGCCCAGCACCGAGTCTCCAACGTAGTTGTAATGGGGCACCTGAACGCCATCAAAGAGAATACAGCCCTTCAGCTCGGTGGAATTGCCCACAACGCACCTCCGCCCCACCAGAGTGGAGCCTCTCAAAAACGCCCCCGGGCGAAGCTCTGTTTCCGCTCCGATGATGGCGGGCGCCGTTATCACCGCCGTTGGCGCCACACGGGCAGTCCTTGCCACCCAGACGCCCGCCTCCACCTGACGGTATTCCTCCCGGGAAAGCGACCTTCCCAAGCGATAAAGCTCCTCGCTCAAGCCCTCCAGCGCCTCCCACGGATAGCGAAAGGCTCGCAAATAGTTCCACGCAAGGCTCCCCTCGGGGTGACGGTACAGAGCCTCCACCGTCAGCGCGCCAATGCCCTCGCTCATTTTGCCACCTCCCCGCCATAGCGACGGCAGATCAGCTCCGCCAGCTCCTCCGCGCATTCGCGGCAGAGCGTCTCGCTCTCCGCCTCGGTCATCACCCGAACCACGGGCTCGGTTCCGCTGCGGCGAAGCAAAATGCGACCCTGATTTCCCAGCCGCTCCTCAATTCGTTTCAAAAGCGCTGAAACCTCGGTATCCCGCATCACGGCGTCCCGATCCTCCACCCGCAGATTGATCAACACCTGGGGATACATTCTCACAGGCTCAGCCAATCGACTGAGCGGCTGTTTTCGGCGGATCATCGTTTCCATCACCTTAATGGCGGTGAGAATCCCGTCGCCTGTGGTAGCGTACTTGGAAAGGATCACGTGGCCCGATTGCTCACCCCCGATGCAATTGCCGGTTTGAAGCATATTTTCATACACAAACCGATCTCCCACCGCCGTTTGCTCCCATCGGATCCCCTCCGCCTCCAGCGCGCGATAAAGACCGAGATTGGACATAACGGTTGTGACCACGGTGTTGTTCACCAGCTCTCCCCGCCGCTTCATTTCGGTTGCCAGCAAATAGAGAATATGATCGCCGTTCACCACCTCGCCTCTCTCATCCACGGCAATACAACGATCGGCATCCCCATCGAAGGCAAATCCCACGTCCAGCCCCTCCCCACGCACCAGCGCTGCCAAGCCCTCCACGTGAGTAGAGCCCGCATCCTTATTGATGTTGAGACCGTCGGGCTGTGCGTTGATCACGCACACCTGCGCTCCCAGCGCCTCAAACACAGCCTTGGCGATCATCCATGCGCTGCCGTTGGCGCAATCCAGCCCCACGCGGAAGGGACGGAAGGAATACCCCGAAAGCGAAATCAGATACCCGATATAGCGGTTCCGTCCCTCGGCGTAGTCAATAATCCGCCCCAGCGCCTCGCCCTTGGCGTGAGGAAGCTCCTCCGCGCGCCCGTCAGACGCCCGCTCCAGATACGCCTCCACCGCGTCGGTCACCTCGTCTCCAAGCTTTTCCCCTCTGTCGTTCACCAGCTTGATACCGTTATCGTAGAAGGGATTGTGACTGGCGGAAATCATGACCCCGCAGGAGAACTCCCCCAACGCCACGGCATGAGAAACGCTCGGCGTGGTGGTAACGTGCAGCATATACGCATCGGCGCCCGACGCCGTTAAGCCCGCCGCAATGGCATATTCAAACAGATAGCCCGATCGCCTGGTATCCTTTCCGATCACCACGCTCACCCGCTCTCGCTCTCTGCCGTAGTACCATCCCAAAAACCTGCCGATACGAAAGGCGTGCTCTGCGGTAAGCACCACGCCCGCCTCGCCCCGAAAGCCGTCGGTTCCGAAATATTTTCCCATGCTTCATACCCCCTCGGTTTATCTTTTCTGATAATCATTATAGCGCTTCCATTCCAAATTTGTCATCAAAAAACGATCTGTTCTCTATAGAATACGCAATTATATCAAATCTATACCCAAAAAAGCCAAGACTCTTGACAGAGGCGCAGATTCATGCTATAATTGAGGCGATGAAAACACCGAAAGGAGCGCAAATATGACTCACCGTTTTTTCCGTTTATTCCTGCCCTTCCTTGCTCTGCTGTTGGTATTCGGCGCAACGGGCTGCTCAAAAACCGACCCCAATAACGCACCGGCTATCACCCCCTCCGCCTCCGAGGAAAAAGCTCCCTGCACCACCCACGCCTATTACGTTGCGGAAAGGATCAACGCCCGCGCGCTGGCAGATGGCTCCGTTTCCTACGTTTGCGATGCTTGCGGCGCCACCGACCTGCAAATTCTGCCCGCAACCAACAGCATCAAAATTCTCGCCGTTGGAAACAGCTTCAGCACCGACGCCATGGAATACCTTTGGGACATCTGCAAGGACGCCGGTATTTCCGAGGTAATTCTTGGAAATCTCTACATTGGCGGCTGCAGTCTGGACACCCACGCGAGCAATTTCCAATACAATCTCGGCGCCTACACCTACTATAAAAATACCAACGGCGCGTGGACAGAAAAGAAAAACGTAAAGCCCTACAACGCGCTCACAGAGGAGGACTGGGACTATATTACCATTCAGCAAACCAGCAAAACCTGCGGTCTTCCCGATTCCTACTCCCGAATGAATACCGTTCTGAACATTCTGGATCTGAACAAGACCAATCCCAACGCTCAATTGATTTTTCACATGACCTGGGCATACCAGCAGGACAGCACCCATTCCTCCTTCCCAAAATACAACAACGATCAGATGACCATGTATCAAATGACCGTTGACACCGTTGAAGCCGTTGTGCTGAGCAATCGACTGATCAACGGCGTGATCCCTGCGGGCACCGCCATTCAGAACATCCGAACCTCCTACGTTGGAGACACCGTTACCCGCGACGGATATCATATGAGCTATGACTACGGGCGCTACACGGTTGCCCTGACCTGGTATGCCTACCTAACGGGCGGCTCCCTCGACGCCGTGGATTGGGTTCCTCCCAAAAAGCCTCATTTGGAAAACCATCTTGCTGTGATTCGCGAATCGGTGGAAAACGCCTTGCGGCATCCGTACACTGTCACCAACTCACAGTACACCACCCTGCCGAAATAAAAGCAGAATCAATCAAGACCACCGGTTCAGCCGGTGGTCTTGATTGATTCCTGAATGATCTGAAGTCCTTTGCCAAGACCGTATTTTTCGCCCGTCTTGTCGTAGACAATCGTATAGCGATCTCCTCTGAAATGCAGGCTCGAAAGCTTAAACCACTCCCAATCGCTCGGAATATTCGGCCTCACCTCAAGAGCCTCGCCGTCGGTTTTTACGCCGATGAAACCTGTGATAACAAGATCCGCAAACGTTGAATGGTTGTAATCCTTTCCCCGTTCGTATCCCCCCTTGCGCGCAAGCCAGCCCCAATCACGAAGGATCGTTCTACTGGACCAATCGTTTTGGAGCGGGTGCCTAACCTCGTCGATCCACGGAACGGTTTTTCCGTCCCGTCGCACCCTATGATGGCTTACGGCGTATTGCCTCAGCAAATCAAAGAACAGCTTTTGATAGCGTTCATCGCACCCGTAACCGTCAATTGCGTTTATCAGCGCGGTAAGTGTTTGCGAGGTTGCGAACGGCCAAACGTAGCCGTTCCACAAGCATTCGTGATTCGCCTCATACAGAAATCTTGCGTGGCTGCGCTCGGCTGTGGCAATACCGTAATCGGTATAAAAAGCCTCTCGATCAGCAAGAAGCAAAAACGCCTCCTCCCTGCCCTTTTCCGGAATGTTAAACATCCACGGTATATAACCAATCTCCTCCCGCGGAGCGCTTCCTCTGCCGTTTTCCATAACCAAGTTCACGTCCGCGCCTTCATCAAAATGGTACGCGCGATAAAACCCGTTCTCAAAGAGAAGGTCATTGATCTGTTGTTTTAGTTTTTCGTGCTTTTCGCGGTATTTCCTTTCGTTTTCTTCGTCACCTACCATCCTCGCGAGCCTGGAAATGGCATACGCATCGGCGCACAGATAGGAATTAAGGGTTGGGCGGATTCCCTTTCTGACCTTTTTATCAACGGTAGTTCCGCTGATAGAATATTCCATCGCGTCGTAATTATCCACCGACCAGAACATTCCGTTTGAGAGCCCGTGGGTATTCTCCCATTTTTCGTAGTAGTCGCACAAAGCCGAAAGCAGCTCTTTTTCACCTTCGATCGGGCCCGTAACCTCCAAAAGCTTCAGAACCGCATACGAAAGCCATGCACTGTACTGGTGAGAACGGTCGGGCGTGTTCAAAACAAAGCGCACGTACTCCAAAAGATATTTTTGGGAATTCTTCAGCCATCTTCCCTCGTAGAGATGATGACCGATAGCCGCGTTGATAACGTTATGCTTTCCGCTCCACGAAACCTTGGGTAAAAACTCCGTAATAACGTAGCCGTCCTCTGTGCTGCATACGTGCTTTCGGTATGTCCAATAGCGAAAATAATACGTGCGCTCAATATCTCGATCGGGACATTCCAGCAGAGGAATCTCATTTTTCAGCCACTCATATGCGTGGGCGTTATCCACGGTATTCACGTAGACCTCCTCGTCGTTTTCGTTAAAAAGATCAACGTAATGCTTTAAAATATCCATATAGCTCTCCCTTAAAAAAAGATTCCTTTTACCGTATTCAGCATATCCCATATATTCTTTGGTTCCCAAGGGCGAATACGGGCTTCTCCCCTAAAAAAAGAGACGTGGATTAGGGAAATTTCGCCCTCTGCGGAGGGCGAGAAGGGCTCCGCCCCTTCACCCCGCAAACTTTTGAAGAAAGTGAAACGTGCAAGCACGTTGATCAAAACTTTCATCAAACCAACGAAACTCGCTTGTTTTGTCTACAGTATGAGCCCCCCGAGAGCGAAATGCTCTTGGGGGGCTTGTTTTCTATGGTCAGATCAGATTATTCGTAGAGCTTACCCATCTTAACCAGTCTCTCGTACTTCGCCTTTGCGTTGGCGTCTGCCTTTGCAAAGAGCTCTGCAGCTCTTTCGGGGAAGGACTGTGCCAAGCGAGCGTAACGAGTTTCGGTCTTAATGAACTCAACGTAATCTGCGGAGGGAGCCTTGGAATCAATGGTCAGCTTGTTGGACTCCAGCGTGGGGTTGTAGCGGAACATCTGCCAGTAGCCTGCCTCAACTGCCTTCTTCATTTCGAACTGGCAGTTCTGCATTCCGCCCTTCAAGCCGTGCATCTCACAAGGAGCGTAACCGATGATCAGGGAAGGACCGTGGTATGCCTCAGCCTCCTTCAGAGCCTTCAGGAGCTGGTTCATATCGGCGCCCATTGCAACCTGTGCAACGTAAACGTAGCCGTAGGACATTGCGATCTCAGCCAGATTCTTCTTGCCGATTGCCTTACCTGCTGCCGCGAACTGAGCAACCTGACCAATGCTGGATGCCTTGGAAGCCTGTCCACCGGTGTTGGAGTACACCTCGGTATCGAATACGAATACGTTAACGTCCTCACCGGAAGCCAGAACGTGGTCCAGACCGCCGAAGCCGATGTCGTATGCCCATCCGTCGCCACCGAAGATCCAAACCGACTTCTTAGCGAGGTATTCCTTCTCGTCCAGGATAGCGGGAGCCACGGGACAGCCTGCAGCCGCAGCCTTCTCCAGCTCAACAATCAGAGCCTTGGTGGCGTCTGCGTTCTTCTCGCCGTCCTCAGCGGTTGCAAAGTATGCCTCTGCAGCTGCCTTGAACTCGTCGCTTGCCTTCTCGGAGGCTGCCATTTCCTTCACCTTGCCCATGAGACGCTCACGGATGGTCTTCTGACCCAGAGCGATACCCATTCCATGCTCAGCGTTATCCTCGAACAGGGAGTTGCCCCATGCGGGTCCGCAGCCGCTCTCGCGGTTCACGGTGTAGGGAGTTGCGGGCGCGGAGCCACCCCAAATGGAGGAGCATCCAGTTGCGTTGGAGATATACATTCTCTCACCGAACAGCTGTGTTACGAGACGAGCGTAGGAGGTTTCCGCACAGCCTGCGCAGGAGCCGGAGAACTCAAGCAGGGGCTGCTTGAACTGGCTTCCCTTTACGGTTGCGTTGATCAGCTCCTTCTTCTCGGAAACGTTGGCAACAGCATAGTCGAATGCAGCCTGCTGATCCAGCTGGCTTGCCTGAGAGGTCATAGCGATCGCGGGCTTCTCGGGATTCTTTGCGGTCACAGGGCAAGCCTTCACGCAGAGCGTGCAGCCCATGCAGTCCAGAGGACTGATCGCCATGGTGAACTTGTAGTTGGTCTTGATCACGGGCTTCGCGGTGAACTTGGTGGAAGCGGGAGCGTTTGCTGCCTCCTCCTCGGTCATAGCGAAGGGACGGATTGCGGCGTGAGGACATACGAACGCGCAGCTGTTACACTGAATGCAGTTCTCAGCATACCAAACGGGAACGTCCACAGCCACGCCTCTCTTCTCGTAGGCGGCAGAGCCCTGGGGGAAGGTACCGTCGGCACGGCCTACGAACGCGGAAACAGGGAGAGAATCGCCCTTCATTGCGTTCACGGGACGAACGATGTTGTTCACGAAGTCAACCAGATCTGCGCGAGCGCCGGTTGCGGGAGCCTCTGCAGCCTCATCGGCGAGAGTTGCCCAAGCAGCGGGAACGTTGATCTCCACAATGGCGTCCACGCCTGCGTCGATTGCCTTGTAGTTCATTTCAACCACAGCCTCGCCCTTCTTCAGGTAGGACTTCTTAGCCATGTACTTCATGTGGTCAACAGCCTCTTCGATAGGCATGATGTTCGCCAGCTTGAAGAAGGCGGACTGGAGAATGGTGTTGGTTCTCTTGCCCATACCGATCTCACGAGCCTTGTCGATTGCGTTGATAATGAAGAACTTGATGTTGTTCTTTGCGATGTAGCTCTTCACGGAGTTGGGAAGATGCTCCTCCAGCTCCTCGGGAGTCCACTGGCAGTTCAGAAGGAAGGAACCGCCGGGCTTCACGTCCTGAACCACCTTATAGCCCTTGAGGATATAAGCGGGAACGTGGCAGGCAACGAAATCTGCCTTGGTGATATAGTAGGGAGACTTAATGGCCTTGTCACCGAATCTCAGGTGAGAAATGGTAACGCCGTTGGTCTTCTTGGAGTCGTACTGATAGTAAGCCTGAATAAACTTATCGGTGTAGTCACCAATGATCTTGATGGAGTTCTTGTTCGCGCCAACGGTTCCGTCGCCGCCCAGACCCCAGAACTTGCAGGAAACGGTGCCTGCGGATGCGGTGTCGGGAGCCTCGGTCTCTTCCAGGGAGTGACCGGTCACGTCGTCAACGATACCAATGGTGAAGCCGTTCTTGGGCTCGTCCTTAGCAAGGTTTGCGAACACGGCAAAAATGGATGCGGGAGTGGTGTCCTTGGAGCCCAGACCGTAGCGACCGCCAACAACCTTGGCGTTCACACCGGTGGTAGCCAGAGCAGCCACAACGTCCAGATACAGAGGATCGCCCAGCGCGCCGGGCTCCTTGGTTCTGTCGAGAACCGCGATCTTCTTGACGGTTGCGGGAAGAGCCGCAGCCAGCTTCTCAGCAACGAAGGGTCTGTACAGACGAACCTTCACAAGGCCAACCTTCTCGCCTGCTGCCAGCATATAGTCGATTACCTCTTCTGCAACGTCGCAAACAGAGCCCATTGCAACGATCACTCTCTCAGCATCGGGAGCGCCGTAGTAGTTAAACAGCTGGTAGTTGGTGCCGATCTTGGCATTTACCTTTTCCATGTACTCCTCAACGATTGCGGGAAGCGCATCGTAGTAGGGGTTGCAGGACTCTCTGTGCTGGAAGAAGATGTCGCCGTTTTCAGCAGAGCCGCGAAGAACGGGATGCTCGGGGTTCAGAGCGCGGGAACGGAAGCCCTTCACAGCGTCCATATCCACCATCTCAGCCAGATCCTTGTAGTCCCAGGTTTCAATCTTCTGAACCTCGTGGGAGGTACGGAAGCCATCGAAGAAGTTCAGGAAGGGAACGCGGCTCTTAATGGTTGCCAGGTGCGCAACGGCGCCCAGGTCCATGATCTCCTGCTGGTTAGACTCAGCCATCATAGCGAAGCCGGTCTGACGGCAAGCGTAAACGTCGGAGTGGTCACCGAAAATGTTCAGGGCATGAGAAGCTACGCAACGAGCGGATACGTGGATCACGCAAGGAAGCAGCTCACCCGCGATCTTGTACATATTGGGGATCATGAGAAGCAGACCCTGAGATGCGGTGTAGGTGGTGGTCAGCGCACCTGCCGCCAGAGAGCCGTGAACGGCGCCTGCGGCACCTGCCTCAGACTGCATCTCCATCACCTTAACGGTGTCGCCAAAGATGTTTCTTGCGGGCTCACCGAAAATGTTCTTATCGGTAGCAGCCCAGGTGTCGGTCACTTCCGCCATAGGGGAGGAAGGAGTGATGGGGTAGATGGCAGCAACCTCGGTGAACGCATAGGAAACGTGCGCCGCGGCAGTGTTACCATCCATGGAAATTTTTCTTCTTTCAATTGCCATGAGTGGATAAACCTCCTGAATATTTTTGAAGAGAATTTTTCTCACTCCTAATCATACCATAAAAGCGCTCAAATGTAAAGAGTTTTTCGCAAAAAAGTCTTGTTTTTTCTTTAACAATTTTAAACTTTTTCTCCGCAGACATCCATATCTGTCTCATTTTAGACAAAAAAGAAGGCCTTCGACATGAAAGCCTTCGAGCTGTAAACCAAGGGGGCGTTCACCAAGCCGTTTTTCCGACCGAGGAAGCTCTGCCGTTTTTGTCCACGGTATTCAAAAGAGCGCAAGCCGTTGCCGCGCAACCGCCTGCGAGCCTTAATGATACCTCGTCTCCTCCTCCCTGCTCTCCAGAGACGCCACGAACCGTTCGTGGGTTTCCTGCATCATCGCCCGCGCGCGGGTATCCGCCTCCGGGTCACCCAATCCAAAGCTGATGGCGATGGCGGTGTTCACGCGATACATCATGCTCTCATCCAAATGTCCCATCTTTTCCCGCAGTCTCCGTTTGTCCAGCGTTCTGATCTGCTCCAGAAGAATCACCGAATCCTTGGCAAGCCCAACCTTTTCGGCGTAAACGTCGATGTGGGTGGGCAGATGGGTCTTGCTCATTTTGGAAGTAATGGCAGCGGCGATCACGGTGGGGCTGTATCGGTTTCCAATGTCGTTTTGAATGATGAGAACGGGGCGCAATCCTCCCTGCTCGGATCCAACCACGGGGCTGAGATCGGCATAGTAGATGTCCCCGCGCCTGATAATGGAATTCATATACTCTCGATCCTTTCTCGGTTTTAGGCGGCTCTTGCCGTCAACCCTATTGTTGCCGCCATCCTGCCCGCTCTAAACAGCACTGCCCAAAGATGCCGTGTGGAACTTTCTTCCTGCTGTCAGATTATGCCGATCGGAGTCGAGGGGTGAGAGTCTCGGAGTTTTTTCGTCTTTTTTTCACTTCTCTCTTTACTTTGCGGGAAAAATGTGGTAAACTAAAGGTAACAAACATTACAGAAAGGCGGTATCAGCCAATGGCACTGCAAAACAGATCCGAAGCGCAGGAGCGCTACACTTGGAATTTTAAGGACATTTTTGAAAGCGACGAGGCATGGGAAGCAGCCTATGCCAAGGCAGAGGAGGCGCTGGGCGAAATTCCCGCGCTTCAGGGAACGCTGAGCGAATCGGCGGAGCGTATGAAGCACGCGCTGGACGTGATCACCGAAACCGAGCGTCAGGTGGCGCTGGTGTACCTCTACGCCATGCTCCGCAAGAACGTTGACAACGGAGATCCCACCTATCAGGCGCTGGCGGGCAGATCCATGAATCTGATCGTTAAGCTCTCCACCTGCGCGGCATTCGTGAGCCCCGAAATTCTCACCATTCCAGCCGAAAAGCTGGCGGAAATGATGGAGAACCCCATCCTTGCCACCTACCGCCATATGCTGGAGGACACCGACCGTATGCGCGCCCACACGCTGGACGAAAAGTCCGAGCGGATGCTGGCAATGCTCTCCGACGCCGCCAACACCCCCTCCGACTCCTATGATATGCTTGCCGAGGTGGATATGACCTTCCCCGAGATCACGGGGGAGGACGGTAAGCCCGTTGCGTTGACCCACGGCAGCTTCGGAGCCTTCCGCGAGAGCGGTGACAGACGGGTGCGGAAGGAGTCTTTTGAGACTTACTTCGGTGAGTACAAAAAATATATCAACACCTTTTCGGCAATGTACGCGGGCAACGTGAAATTCGATAATTTCCACACCCGCGTGAAGGGCTACGAGTCCTCCTGCCAGCGCGCGCTCTTTGGCAACAATGCGCCCGTGAGCGTTTACGAGGAGCTGATCAAGTCGGTTCACGGAGGGCTTCCCACCATGCGTCGCTACCTGGAGCTTCGCCGTCGGGCGCTGGGCTTGGATGAGCTTCATATGTACGACCTCTATTGCCCCATGGTGCAGAGCGTGGATATGGAGATTCCCTATGAAAAGGCGCAGGAGATGGTTCGCCTTGCCACCAAGCCCCTGGGCGAGGGCTACGCAAAGCTTTTGGATCGCGCCTTCAGCGAGCGCTGGATCGACGTTTACGAAAACAAGGGCAAGACCACGGGCGCTTATTCCTGCGGTGTGTACGGCGTTCACCCCTACGTGCTTCTGAACTACACCAATACGCTGGACGATGCCTTCACGCTGGCGCATGAGCTGGGTCACGCCATGCACTCCTATCTTTCCGACACCACCCAGGACTACGCAAATCACGATTACCGCATCATGGTGGCGGAGGTTGCCTCCACCGTGAACGAGGTGCTGCTCTCCAAGTATCTCCTCTCCACCGAAACCGATCCCCAAAGACGCGCCTATATTCTCAACCACTTCCTGGAGGGCTTCCGCACCACCGTGTTCCGTCAAACCCTGTTTGCCGAATTTGAAAAGGAGGCGCATGAGCTGGAAATGAACGGAACGCCCCTCACAGCGGAGGTGCTGAACGGTATTTACCGTCGCCTCAACGAGCTTTACTACGAGGGCGCCACCGTGGACGAATTGCAGGACATTGAGTGGGCGCGGATTCCCCACTTCTACAACGCCTTCTACGTTTACCAGTACGCCACGGGCTTCTGCTCCGCCGTTGCCATTGCCGATAAGATCCTCAACGAGGGCGGCGCCGAGAGCTACCTGAAATTCCTCTCCACCGGCGGCTCCGACTATCCGCTGGAGGAGCTGAAGATCGCCGGCGTGGATCTCACCAAGCCCGACACCGTGAACCAAGCACTCAAGGAGTTCGACAGATCTCTGACACAGCTGGAGGAGCTTTTGAAGTAATCCCACAAGCATGGGAGCACGCATTTGTATTTCAACAAACCGGAATAGGAGGTACTCCATGAAACGCTTCTTGTCTTTCGCCTTGATCCTTTCGTGTCTGATTTCCCTTCTGCCCTCTTGCGTTCACCTCGTGCCCCAACGCCCCTCCGATTACGTAACGGGAACCGCTGTAGTGATTGACAATATAACTCCTTTTGTGTACGACGAAAGTATGCTGGAGGATGATACGCGTCCCGTTGAAGTGGAAGGAAAAACCTACAACGTAACAGCCTATTCAATGATGAACTACTGCTGCAGAATTGGGGAGACTGCTTATACGGACTTCACTCGTTACTACGGAAACAAAATTGTGCGTCACTACCAAAACGGTGAATCCGAGTCCTACTATACCGTTTTTACCGAAGCAAATTATCAATTGCTCTATGTTTTTCTTGAACCCGACGAAAACGGTGTATTGCGATTTCAAGAATACATTGGTTACTCAATGGATGCGCGCTATACGATCCGCCATGATATGATCTTTGAGCAAGATCAGCCCGCCGCCATTTTAGGAGATCGCTTGCCCGACTCCTGCTATCTCGATTACTATTCCCCCCAAGAGCTGGCAAAAAACAATGAGCGTATTCATCAGCTTTATCTGCATAACTGTGCTGTTCTGAATCTCCCATCCTTGGAATCGATTCAATTGAAGCTGATGCGCGAAAAAACCGAGGCGTCTGTTTACAGATGCCTGCAATCCAGCTCCTTCGATGTCATTGATCCCGTTCGGAATTATGCGTGGCACGGATTTTATTGCTATGATCTGATCCTTTACGAGGACGGAACGGGAAGCCTCCACTATCGTCATTTTATTGATAAGGCAGCCTACGAATATGAGCTCGACGAGGAAGCAACCGTCTCCTTGACTGCCGAGGAGCTGATTGCCTTTACAACGGCGCTCCAAGCTTATGATTTTCCAAATATTCCAACCTGGAATCCGGAAGAACTCTTTGGCTTTGACGGCGAGACCACATATCTCATAGGCGGAAATGACTACTTCGATACCCACCTGATTGGAATGTGGGGATCCTCCCCACGCCACGGAATCTATCATCTCCGCACCGCGCTGGAGGATCTGGCTCGTGAAAAGATCCACCCAACCTCCGGACGAGTGTACGTGGACTACGAATCATAACTCCGGACAAAAAAGCTGTCTTGTTTCATAAAGAACCCAAACGCCCAAAGAAATCATAACAAAGAAAGCTGCTTTTGCCGTCATAAAGGTGATGGTAAAAGCAGCTTTTGTTTTTTTGATCTTTGTTTGATCAAAATTTGATCATACCGTCTCCGAAAATGAGATACCGTCTGTTTCCAAACAGTTCAAATATGCTAACTTCGTGGAGCGCGCGGGGTGGCGGTACCGGCGCGCTTGCGGGAGCTGCTGCTCGACCAACGTACCGTACAAACAAATTCACAAAACGAAAAAGAGCGCCGCAATGTAACGCAACACTCTCAAAAAACACCTACGGGAAAGTTCTTGGAGGTGTGGAACCTTCTTCCAAGAAGGTTCCACAAATCATTTCTCCCCTCCCCGCACTCGCTTTCCGTTCAGAACCGCATCAACCAGCGTTTCTCCTCGGTACACCAGCTTCAAGGAAAAGAAGGGCGCGTTTTGCTCTAAAAGATCAAGGAAAATGTAATCGCCCTCCCACATGGGTAGGCTCGCGAAAGCTCGCTTAGAGATCCAGGCAAGCTCGCCCTCGTCGCAGATCTGCTCCTCTCCCGTCCAGCCGTCGGCGGTGAACAGGTGCATATATTCGCAGGGGTAGATATCCGACACAAAGGTGACGATTCCTCGATAGCGATAGGAGGTGAGAGTTAGCCCCGTCTCCTCTCGCACCTCTCGCAAAACGCAGTCCTCGGGGCTCTCCCCCTCCTCAAATTTACCGCCAACGCCGATCCATTTGTCATGATTTTCGTCGTTTTTCTTCTTCACGCGGTGCAAAAGAAGGTACTCCTCGCCCCGCTCCAGATAGCACAGAGTGGTCTGCTTAAACATCTCGCTCCTCCTTTGTGACATAGAGATTCAAATCCCACGCGGGAACGCCGCCGAACCGACGGAGATAATAGCCCTTGTACGCGGGGAACTCGGACTTCAAGTGAAGCGGCAGGGCGTAGAGATCCTCCGAGCGGTGGTAGAGGGACACCATCAGAGTGGGAAGATATGCTTCAATGGTGCGGCATGAGCCCATGAGTGCCTCACTCTCCGAGCCCTCCACGTCATACTTGATGTAGTCCACAGCCTCCCCGTTCAGAACGGAATCCAGGGGCATGGCGGGAAGCTCCGCGGTTTTCATAGGGCGATCCCCCAGCACGGCAGAGCGGTTCTGCCCCGCCGAGGCGTTTCGGTTGCCGCTGGCATCGAAGATCAGCGTTTCCTCCCTGCTCCACGCCGCCCCGCGAATGGGGATCACCTTGGTTCGGCTCTCGCCCTCGGCGTATTCCGAGAGCTTACGGAAATTGCGGGCATCGGGCTCCATGGCGTAAATTTTTTCGGGCGCGGCGCCGTAGGAAAGCAGCTGGCGCACCGTGTCGCCGTTGTAGGCGCCAAGATCCGCCACGGCTCGCAATTCCCGTGGACGAACCAAGCGCTCCATCGTTTCGTTGAGGTCGCTTCTTGCCTCCAGAAGAGGGCGAATGTCTCCCGTCACCTTGTATTCCACCACAAGGTCGAAGATCCTTTTCGACTCCGCATCCGAAAGAAGCGCGCGCGCCTCCTCCAGCTCTCCTCGGCGCGCCTCCAAAAAGTCGCCGTCGAACAGCGTGTTGCCAAACACGGGAACGTCGGGAGCGAATAGCTCAACCTCCGAGCTGATTCGCATAATATTCGCCAGCACGTCGGGCAAAGAGGTGGCAAAGGACAAAAGCACCGTGAGGCGCTCGGTTCCGAACCGCTCCTTCACTTCATGAAAGGTCATCACACGCTCGCCGTGAAAGAAATGTCCCCGAACGAAGCCGTCGCTGGCGAAAAAACCCGCAACGGGAATTCCCTTCTCCTCGCACACCCGCAGAATTTTATCGGCGCCGTTTCCCATACCGTACAGCACCACGGTACGGTCGGCATCCCGAAGATAGTCCCAAAGAGGTGTCAGCGCTTTTCCTTGCCATTCCATGATTTTGTCTCCTATCCGAAAATTTACAAAAAACGATTGACAGAATCGGTTTTTTGTTATATACTGTTTCCATAGTCCCCTCTCCGCCAAGAGAGTGGCAGAAAGGATGAAAAGCAATGGATTGTTTGTTTTGCAAAATTATCGCGGGGGAAATTCCCTCCGCCAAGGTTTACGAGGACGAATGGGTGTACGCCTTCCGCGACATTGCCCCCATGGCGCCCGTTCACGTTCTGGTGGTTCCCAAGGAGCATATCTGCTGCGCCGACGGCATCAACGCCGAAAACAGCCACAACGTGGCGCGTATTTTTGAAGCGATCCCCAAGATTGCCGCCGCCGAGGGCTTGACAAACGGCTACCGCATCATCAACAACTGCGGTGAGGACGGCTGTCAGACCGTGAAGCATTTGCATTTCCATATTCTCGGCGGCAAAAAGCTGCCCGATCAAATGGCATGAATCCAATCCCCGCCTCTCGGCGGTGATTCAGCTTGCTGACAAAGGGGTTAGCACTATCATTTTGACGAAAAGTTTTCGCCCGCCTTTTTCAAAAGGCGGCGCGGTGGAGGGCGCGGAGCCCTCCTCGCCCGTCGCAACGGGCGAAATTTCCCCAAAACGGCGTTTTCTTTGCTAGCTTTCTTTTGCGCCTGCGGTGTCAAAAGAAAGCGGCTAACGCATTTGTGCAATCCAACGGTTAGCGCACCTTTGGTCTACAACCTGCAACCCCCGCCTCTCGGCGGGGATTTTTTATCTCCGATAAATGCGATTCCAGTTGAGGAAGCGCTTGCGGTCGATCTCGTAAAGCTGGGCGCGGGTAATCCGATAGCTCCAGTTCCCCTCGCTGTTGCCGGGTGTGTTGATCCGCGTATCCGAGCCGTAGAGCAACAAATCCTGAATGGGAATGATCAAAAGCCCCGCATGGCTCTGGAACATGGTTCGCAATACCGCAGGATAGCAGTTATCCCAATCGGCGCCGTCGTAGTCGCAATACTCCAGCAACCGGCGGCGATCATAGTCGCTCATTTCCCAAACGTATCCCAACAGCGTGTTATTATCGTGCGTTCCTGTGTACGCCACGCAATGGTTGTCGTAATTATGAGGCAAATGAGGGTTATCCTCCTCGTCGATAAAGCCGAATTGCAAAACACGCATTCCGGGGAATCCGCTTTCCCGCACCAGCTCCCGCACTTCGGGGGTGATCACACCGAGATCCTCGGCGATGATCAGCTTGCCCTCGCAAAGGGGCTGAATGGCGCGGATCAGATCCATTCCCGGTCCCTGCACCCACCTTCCGTTGCGAGCGGTCGTTTCTCCTGCGGGGATCGAAAAATAGGACTCCAGCCCACGGAAATGGTCGATGCGAACGCCGTCAAACAGCTCCAGCATAAACGCCATCCGCTCGCGCCACCAAGCGTAGCCGTCCTCCTTCATTTTGCTCCAATTGTAGAGCGGATTTCCCCAGAGCTGACCGTCCTTGGCGAAATAATCGGGAGGAACCCCCGCCACCGCCGTGGGGCGATCTCTTTCATCCAGCAAAAACAGCTCTCGGTTCGCCCAAACGTCGGAACTGTCGTAGGCAACGTAGATGGGGATATCTCCGATAATCTGCACACCTTTCGCGTTGGCATACGCCTTCAGCTCCGCCCACTCACAGAAAAATTCGTACTGCGTGAACTGCCATGCCCGCAAGGTTTCCTCATTGGGAGTGTCCACCGTCCAATCCACCCATTCCGCGCCTCCGTTCGCCTCCTTGAGCGCCATAAAGCGGCAGAAAGCGTCCACCTGCGGATGATTGTTCAGAAAGCGCTCAATGGGCGCCCAATCCTTCACCCTGCCCGCCGCTCGCCGCAAAAGCGCAAAGCGCTCCTCTCGCAGGCGCTTGAACTCGCAGGAGTAGGGCGTTAGCTGCCGCGCGGACTCCAGCTCTCCGTTGGTGAGAAGCCCCATTTCGCGGAGCGTTGGCAGATCAATAAAATTGGGATTGAGGCTGAAGGCACCGTTGGATTTATAGGGGGAATTCCATTCGTCTGGCAGGCAAAAGGGTAGCACCTGCCACACCTTGAAGCCCCCCTCCGCCAAAAAATCAATCCACTCCCTGGCTGCCCTGCCCAAGGATCCCTCGGAATAATCGCCCCAAAGGGAGGAAACGTGCATCAGCACGCCGCTCTTGCGTTCCATAAAGCTCTCCTGTTCTCTTCCCTCGCTCGGGAAGACTTTTATTTCTTACCCTTATTTTATCACGAAAAGCGACTTTTTGCAATTCTTTCTTGTAAATTTACAAAAAAATTGCAGGGGTACTCCTCTATTTTACGAAACCCCCTTGACAAAATGCCGAAATTTTCATATAATTATTAGTAAAAACGACAGATACGATTGGAAAGGATTTTGAAACACATGGGAATCAAGGTTGTGAAGTTCGGCGGCTCCTCGCTTGCCGATGCCGAACAGTTTCGCAAGGTTGCCGAGATCGTAAAGGCTGACCCCAACCGCCGCTACGTTGTGGCGTCCGCTCCCGGTAAGCGCTACTCCGACGACGTGAAGGTGACCGATATGCTCTACCGTTGCTATGAGCTGGCACGGAACCGCGAGGACATTTCCGAATACTATCGGCAGATCGCCGAGCGCTACAACAGCATCATCCGCGAGCTTGGCTTGAATTTTGACATTACGGGCGAATTGGAATATATCAAAAACGGCATCCAGCACCACACGGGTCGCGACTTTGCCGCCAGCCGAGGCGAGTATCTCAACTCCCTGATCCTCGCAAAGTATCTGGGCTTTTCCTTCATCGACGCCGAGTCGGTGGTCTGCTTCAGAGAAAACGGAACCTACGATGGGGAAAAAACCGACGCGCTGATGCGCGAGGAGCTGAAAAATCACCCCTACGCGGTGATCCCCGGCTTCTACGGCGTGATGCCCAACGGCACCATCAAAACCTTCAGCCGCGGTGGCTCGGACATTACGGGCTCCATTGTTGCCGCCGCCGCCGAGGCAGAGCTTTATGAGAACTGGACCGACGTTTCGGGCTTCCTGATGGCAGATCCCCGCGTGGTCAAGAACCCCCGTCCCATTCGCACCGTCACCTATCGGGAGCTTCGCGAGCTTTCCTACATGGGCGCCACCGTGCTTCATGAGGAGGCGATCTTCCCCGTTCGCAACGCGGGCATTCCCATCAACATTCGGAACACCAACGAGCCCGATGCTCCCGGCACCATGATCGTTTCCACCTCAAGCAGCTACGATGCCGACACCGTGATCACGGGAATCGCGGGCAAGAAGGGGCTTTCGGTTATCACCATTGAAAAGGATATGATGAACGCCGAAATCGGCTTTGGTCGCCGCGTGCTGGACGTTCTGGAGGATCACAATATTTCCTTTGAGCATCTTCCCTCGGGAGTTGACACCATGAGCGTGGTGGTATCCACCGCTTCTCTGGACAATCAACGGGAGCGCGTGATCGCCTCCATCAACAAGAGCGTTCGCCCCGACAGCATCGTTTGCGAAGACGGTCTGGCGCTGATCGCGGTGGTTGGTCGCGGTATGGTAAAGGCGAAGGGTACCGCCGCCCGCGTGTGCTACGCCATCTCCAATGCCGACGTAAACATCCGCATGATCGACCAGGGCTCCAGCGAGCTGAATATCATTGTTGGCGTGGAGGAGCATGACATTGAAAAGGCGCTCAACGCCATCTACTCGGAATTTGTGAAGGGCTGATAAAAAAGAACAATGAGGCTGTTGCATCCAACTGCAACAGCCTCATTGTTACGTAAAAGCTATTTTTTCTTCCCTACCTCCGAGGGGCAGAAGCCGAAATATTGCTTAAAGGCGCGACTGAAAGCGTAGATTGATTTATATCCCATCCGCTTGGCGATCTCCGTGACAGAGTCGTTTTGCAGGGCAAGGCGGGCAAGCTCCATGCGGCGCTGATTCCGATAGGAGATCAAGCCCGTTCCGTATGCCTGCTTGAAGCGCCGCTCCAAATAGAAACGGTCGTAGGAAAACTGACGCTCAAAATCCCGCAGGCTCATTTGCATCCCCTGCCCCGCGTCGATGAAATGCTTGATCTGCTCCTCCACCTGCTGAATGGGCGTGGGCGACGCGCAATCGGCAAACAGCTCCTCAAATAGAATCGCCAACAGCTCCAGCATGGCGGAGCGGCGGAGCAAATGCCCTGCGGGTGTATTGGGACAGTCGATCACACGGTAAAAGCACCGCAGAAACGCCTTGAGATCGGTCACCCGCAAAATTGGATCCGTGGGATCTCCCCCCAAGAGATCCTTCCGAACGTAGGAACGCTCCACGGGGGTCATTTGCGGTTCGTCCCGAAAGGAAATGGGAATCTGCTCACTTTCAAAATTGTAGATCAAATCAAAATGAATGTGGGGCTGGGAAAGCTCCTCCCCCAAGCAATGAAAGGAATGTGGCACGCCCGGGCGCAGCAAAAGCACCGTTCCCTTTTCACATAGGTAAACGCCATTGCCATATCGCAACCGAAAGCACCCGCGCTCCACATAAAGCAATTCATAGTCGAAGATCACCCGTCTGTGAAGCACGTGGTCGGGTGAAAGGATCGAATGGATCGCCAAACGAATATAAGGATTGAGCTCCGAAAGGTTCATACCGTCCTCCTCGCAAGAAATGTTAAACGAAAGTCAACCTTTGGCATTTACATTATAGCATATTTTTGCTATAATTGCAATATAAAAACCGAAAGGAGTAAAAAATGTTAAACAATCTTGCCTTAAAAAAGGACATCAAAAGCTTTTCCATTTCTCCCGAAAACTTCACCGGTGAAAAAGGGGAAGGCGGAAAAGCCATTCAGGGCTCTGCGTCCGCTGCCGCCGAGGGATTGGGACAGGGCTGGAAGGTAAATCCCTACATTGTAATGCAACCAAACACCACTGCTGTTCTCGCAGATGTGAAGGGACAAGGTGTGATCAAGCACATTTGGCTCACCGATAACGCTGCCGCCGGCCGTATGCTCCTTCTTCGCATCTACTTTGACGGTTGCGACGTTCCCTCTGTATGCGCTCCTCTTTCCGATTTCTTTGCCAACGCCACCTACGAATACCGTCAGATGAGCAGCCTCGCCATGTGTGTGAATCCCAAGCGCGGCTTGAATTGCTATTTTGAAATGCCCTATTTCAAGAGCTTCCGCGTGGAGGTGGAGTATGTTGGCGGTCTCAAGCCCTGCAACATCTACTATCAGATCGATTGCGAGGAAAAAGCCATTGATCCCAACAGTCTTTATTTCCATGCCCAGTTCCGCCGCGTGAACCCCCTGCCCTACAAGGAGAACTACACCATTCTCGACGGTGTGAAGGGCTGCGGACAGTTCGTTGGCACCTATATGCACTGGGGCGTGAAGAACGACGGTTGGTGGGGTGAAGGCGAGATCAAATTCTTTATCGACGGCGATCAGGAATTCCCCACCATTTGCGGAACCGGCACCGAGGACTACTTCTGCGGCGCCTACAATTTCGACGTAAACGGTCAGTACACCGAGTTTACCACCCCCTATACGGGTCTTTACAAGGTTGGCACCACCGACCAGATCTACCGCGCGCAACGGTATTTTGATATGTACCGCTGGCACATCAACGATCCCATCTACTTCAAGGAGGATCTGCGCGTGACCATTCAGGCACTGGGCTGGCGCTTCGACAGACGTTACCGCCCCCTGCAGGATGACATTTCCTCGGTTGCCTACTTCTACTCCGACACCCCCGATGCAGGCTATCTGCCTCTTCCCGACTGGGATTTCCTGGAGCTTTCATAACAACAGAGTGCGCCCGACAGCGAATTGCTGTCGGGCGCGCTCTTTTATATTCCCGTGGAGCCGAAGCCGCCGCAGCCTCTTTCGGTGTCGTCCAGCTCGTCACAGATCAGAAAGCTTGCGTGATAGATCGGCAAAAACATCATCTGCGCGATGCGGTCGCCGCGCTTCACGGAAAACGGCTCGCTTCCCCGATTGATCAAGCACACGTGAATCTCGCCGCGGTAGTCGGCGTCGATCACGCCAATGCCGTTGGAAAGAGAAACGCCATGCTTCACGCCCAATCCGCTTCTTCCCGCGATCACCGCAACGGTGCTGCGATCCTCGGGAGAGATCGAAAGCCCCGTGGGGATCAGCACCCGCTCACCGGGTGCCAGCGTGAGCGTTTCGCCCTCCTCCAGCGCCGCGCGGAGATCCACCGCCGCCGCGTTTTCGGTGGCGTAGGTTGGAGGCTCCATGCCGCGGGAGAGCTTCAATTTCACCTTCAATTCCATAGGTCAATGAATGGCGGTGCCTTCGGGAACCGAATCGTCCACAAAGATCACCTTGCAGCCGCAGGCATTGTTGGTTGCCGCCAGCAGCATCCCGTTGGAGTTGACGTTGCAAATACGGTTGGGCTTCAGGTTGGCGATCACAATGATCTTCTTGCCCACCAGCATCTCGGGTGTGTATTCCGCCTTGATGGAGGACATGATCACCCGCTCGCCCAGCCCGTCGTTCAGCGTCAGCTTCAAGCAGGAGTGAGACTTCCGAACGGGCTCAGCCTTCAGAATCTTACAAACGCGGAGATCCAAACGGTCGAAGTCGTCCATCACCACCTGCTCCTTGATGGGAGCAACGGGATCGGGCTCGCCGTGAGCCGCACTCTCCTCCACAACGGGACAAGCCTCGGCATTTGCCGCGGCATCTGCCGTTTGCTCCGCCTCGGTTTTGGGATAAGAGAAATCCAACAGCCCAACGTACTTTTCGGCCTCAATGGCATAGAGGAAAAGATAGAGACGGGGACCTCTCTCCTTATCAATCAAGAGCTTATAGACGGCACGGAAGAAGGCTCCCTGCGCGCCCTTCAACTCCTTATCGCCCAAATCAGCGCCAAATACCGCCTTCGGAATGGCATAAAGCTGAGAATTCAGCTCGTCCAGGGTGTAGCCGCCCTTGGCAATATAATCGTGCAGAAGCGCAATCTCCTGCTTTTCCTGCTCGCTGAGAGACTCGTAAACCTCCCAGTTGCGGGTGGCGCGCAAACGGTTTACCTGATCGGGAGCGCACTGCTCCAGCCAGAACTTGGCGCGATCCAAACGGTCGGCAAACTGCTCTGCCTTATAGGGTGTGCCGATTTTTTCAAACACGGTTTCCAGCATGGGAACGTTGAAATTCACAATAGAGCCCAGCTGTACCAAAAGCGACATGGGAACGGTTTCCACTTCTCTGCCCTCCACGCGGCAAAGGTAGGCAATGTCCTGCATCAGGTCGGATGCCTTGCCCTCGCGGCAATCGGTGAGCAGCTTGTCAAATTCAAAATACTGACGGAGAATGCCGTCGTCGAAGCAGATATCAAACGCCTTGATGGGGTCGGTCTTGGCGTAGAGCCAGAGCAGAACCTCGGGCTGATAGAGCTTCAAAAGGGTTTCGGGAGTAAGGTTCAAGCCGGAGGAGCTGGACATCTTGCCCGTCATACCCTTGATTCCGATGAACTCATAGCCCTGATAGATGGGCGCCTCATAACCGTAGATTCTCTTGGCAATGAGCTTGGAGTTGTTGTAGGAGCCGGTGGGCGCGGAGTGATCCTTTCCGCCGGGCTCAAAGTCAACGCCCTCATAGCCCCAGCGCATTGCCCAGTCCACCTTCCAGCCCAGCTTGCAATTGAAGTTCTCGCGGAAGTTAAAATGTCCGCTGTGGCCGCAGCGGCAGGTGTAATCCGCCTCGGTTCCATCCTCGGAGAAGGCGGTAACGGTGGTGAAATCGGTGTGACATTCGGGGCAGAAAATGCTAACGGGAGAGTAGACAGCCTTTTCGGCGTCATGCTCCGCTCTTCTCTGCTCCTCGGATTTGGAAAGATCCTTGGTCTTGAAGGAATCGAGAATCTCAAAAATCTCGCCCCTCTTCTGAATGGCGGTGATCACGCGGTCGGTGTACTTGCCCGAGCGATACATCTCTGCCTGATAGCGGCAATCCAATTGAATTCCAAAGGGCTCAATTCCCTTGAGAAACTCTTCCTCAAAGTGCTGCGCGTAGTTCTCATGGCAGCCCCAAGGGTCGGGAATATCCACGTAGGGGCAACCGATATACTTATCGTAGCTGTCGCCAACCACAGCCTGCACGTTGGCGGGAATCTTACGGCAACGGTCGAACTCGTCCCAAGAGATGAGCAGTCTTGCCTTTTTGCCCTTCTTCTGCAGGGACTTGACAACAAACAGAGGGGTGGCAATATCGCGGAAATTTCCGATGTGAACCGAACCCGAGGGGCTCACGCCTGCGGCGCAAACGTACTCCTCCTTTTCGGGGTTGCGGTCGATGATTCTTTGAGCGATCTCTTCTGACCAGTGCATAAAAACAGTCCTCACTTTATCTAATTATAGCATTGCATTATCCATTATATTTTATCATATCTTCGTCTTTTTGTCAACATTTTTTCCAAATTCACAAAAAATGTCCGTTATGAAAGATTTTATAGCCTTTTTCCTATTTTCATTCCGGTTCGGATATTTTATAATGAAGCTAACAGTCCACAAAAAAGGAGCTTACGTCATGAAAACTGCGGAACGCCAAGCAATTCAATTTGGAACGGGCGGCTGGAGAGCCGTGATCGGTGAGGATTTTACCCGCGAGAACGTGATGCGGGTGGCACAGGGAATTTGCGACCTGATGCGCGAGGAAGAAAAAACCGACAAACCCGTGATGATCGGCTACGATCGCCGTTTTCTCTCCTCCTCCGCCGCCGAGTGGATCGCGCAGGTGCTGTGCGCCAACGGAATCCACGTGTGGTTCATGCGCCGAAGCGCCCCCACGCCCCTGGTGATGTTCACCGTGAAGCATAAAGAGCTTCACTACGGCATTGAGGTGACGGCAAGTCACAATCCGTCGGAATACAACGGCGTGAAGCTGATCGTTGAGGAAGGGCGCGATTCCTCGGTGGAATGCACCAACCGCTTAGAGAAGCTGATCGAAACCGCCGAGCCGCGCTTCATGCCCTTCGCGGATGCCGAGGGGGAGGGGCTGATAACCATTCTGAAAACTCCCTTCAATGATTTTCTGGATTCCATTCTCAGCCGCTTGGATCTGAACGTGATCAAGCGGGCGGGAATGCGAATCCTCTTCGACCCCATGCACGGCTCGGGAACCTACCCCCTGATGACGGTGTTGTACACCGCCCGTTGCACGGTGGATCTCACCAATTCCAACAAGGATGCCTACTTTGGGGGCAAAATGCCCGCGCCGGGGCTCCGCCAGCTGGGAGATCTGACCGAGCGAGTGGTATCCGAGGGCTACGATCTTGGCATTGCCGTGGACGGCGACGGTGACCGCTTGGGCATCATTGGCTCCAACGGCACCTACATTTCCGCCAATCAGATCCTTGTGATGCTCTACTACTACCTCCATGAGTACAGAGGCTGGAAGGGGCCCGTGGTGCGAAACCTTGCCACCACCCACATGCTGGATCGAGTGGCGGAATCCTTTGGAGAAAAATGCCATGAGGTTCCCGTTGGCTTCAAGTACATTTCCGCAAAGCTGGACGAAACCGACGCGGTTCTCGGCGGCGAATCCTCGGGCGGACTTACCGTAAGAGGACATATCTACGGCAAGGACTCGATCTACGCCGCCTCTCTGTTCGTGGAAATGGTTTGCTCGCTGGGCAAGCCCCCCCACGAGATCTGGCAAGAGCTGGAGGAGAAATACGGCACCTACGTGATGTCCGAGGGCAATTTCCGCTTCGCGCTCCACCGAAAGTCCGCCATTGAGCATCTGATCATGGTGGAAAAGCGACTGCCCGTCTTCAACGGCAAGGAAATTCAGAAAGTGGGCTACGAGGACGGCTGCAAGGTCTACTTTACCGACGGTTCCTTTGTGATCTGCCGCTTCTCCGGCACCGAGCCCCTGCTTCGGATCTTCGCCGAGGACAGCACCCGCGAGGGCGCCGACCAGCTGGTGGAGCAGATGAAGCTCCTGGTGGATCTGGCACAGTAAAATAAAAACACGCCCCCCAACAGATTGTAAAAAATTTTCAATCTGTTGGGGGGCGCTTTGTTCGATCAATGGAGCTTCAGCCTTCTATTTCCAAGCACATCGCTATCGAATTCTTCCTAAAACCTTTCTCTCATAACACGTCTCCGATTTCATCCTTTTTCTTTTCTGAATCGAATATGAGACGCCAATAACCCCGATTGATCAAAATCCTCACTGCAGATAAATACGGAATCAATGGGGGATCTGAATTCTTGGATGCTCTCTCCTTGCTTCTGTAAAATGACGTATTCTTCATCGGAAACGTATTTGACAGCGATCAATGTGTCATTCAGCTTGCTTCTTTTGTGATAAGGATCAATCCATACGAATTCGTCTTTTATCAAATCATCCAAATCAAGATACAGCGTCTCCAAATAATAAGAATCATTAAAATTTGCTTTGAATACGTATTCGATGGTAAGCTCCAAATATTTATATTTTCGCATAGTACCCTCTGAAATATTTTTTCGTAGAACGGCACGTAAGCATCGGAGGCTACCTCGGCAGCCTCACGCAGAAGCTGCTGCCCTGCCCTTCCTTGGAGGCAACCTCGATCCTTCCGCCGCACAGGTTCACCACCCGCTGCACAATGGCAAGACCCACGCCGTAGCCCTTATTGCTGTGGGAGCGGTCGCCCTGATAGAATTTTTCAAAGACGTGGGATGCCACCTCCCCGCTCATGCCGATGCCCGTATCCGAAACGGTGACGGCAATCTCCTTGTCGTCCGCTGTCATGGAAACCCGAACCGTGCCACCCGCCTCGGTGAATTTGATGGCGTTGCCAATGAGATTATTCCACACCAGCGCCAGCATTTCCTCGTTGCAGGTGTACTTCAATTCCACCAGCTCAGGCAGGATCTCCAGCTCCTTTTCCATCCACTCCTTTTCAAAAAGCAGGATCGAGCCTCTGATCTGCTCGTCCAAATAAAACTCGGTTTGGTTGGTGATAATCTGCTGATTTTCCAGCTTGGAAAGCTCCAGAATACTGCTTGCCAGCCTTGCGAGACGGTCGGACTCCGCTTCAATGATGCGAGCATACTCCAATTTCTGCTCCTCCGAAACGCCCTCCACCTGCATCTCCCTCGCAAACCCTCGAATGGAAACGATGGGAGTCTTGAACTCATGAGAAAAGCTGTTGATAAAATTGTTCCGAAACAGCTCAATCCCATCCAGTTCTCGGGTCATTTCATTGAAATTCTCCATCAGCTCCTGCATTTCGGTGATGGGATGCAGCTCCTTGTGCTGCACGCGGATCTTGAAGTTTCCCCTTCGCACCTCCTTGGTAGCGTGGATCAATTGCTTCATAGGGCGAAGATAGACCTTACTGAGCCAGGCAAACAGTACGGTGGCGATCAGACCGCAGGCGCACAGCACCACCACGCCCGCGAACACGGGATTCACCGTGAGCGCCACCATCACGGGGGTCTGCCCCAGCAGGCGGAGGATCAGATAGTAGATTACAACCGTTAAAAGCCCCGCCGTGACCATAACCAAAAAGGCAAAGAGGGTGAGCTTGAGCCGCAGAGAGCGATGTCTCTGCAGGCGTACCTCACGGGGAGAGACATTCTTCCCTCTTTTTTGCTTTTTCTTCCTCATCGGTTCGGCACCGCCTTATAGCCCAGGCCTCTCACCGTAACGATCTGAAAATCGGTATTGTGGCGGAACCGCTCCCGCACGCGGCTCACGTGAACGTCTACCGTTCTCTCCTCGCTTTCGGTGTCCATATCCCAAATCTCATCCATCAGCTGACGGCGGGTGAAGATCTTGTTGGGATACGACAGCAGCTTAAAGAGTAGCATGAATTCCTTTTGGGGCAGCTCCTGAATCTGCTCGGCGTCCTTCACCGTGAAGGAATCGTAGAACAAGGTGGTCTTTCCAACGGTGAGCTTCCGCTCTCCGGCAATCTGTGACCGACGCAGCAAAGCGGCAATGCGCAAAACCATTTCCTCCTCGTCCACGGGCTTCACCATATAGTCGTCCACGCCAACGATAAAGCCCCGCTTTTTATCCGCCATCGTCTCCCTTGCCGTTACCATAAGAATGGGGATCTCACAGCCCCCCGTTCGCAGGGTGTTGGTGAACTCATAGCCGTCCATTTTGGGCATCATCACGTCCAACAGGATGAGATCCACATGCCGCCGATCCAGAATCTCCAATGCCTCCAGCCCGTTGCAGGCGGGAATGGGCTCATATCCGTAACGGGTCAGCACGGTCTCCATCAGGCGCCTGGTATTCTTATCGTCCTCTACAACCAAAATCTGAAACATCTGCTTGCCTCCTGTGTTTGATTCTCCACAGAGTAGTTTACCACGCAATTATGAACTGAATATCAACAAACCGCGATGATTGGAAAAATCCCCCGCGCAAACGAAAAAAAGACCGGGAAAGCCGACAAAAGGTCGAGCCTTGGTGTACCTGCGATAAAGCAGGTCAAATCAAAAGGCATAGCTTATTTTTTAGGCTATGTCTTTTTTGATGAGCAAATCCAAGGATTGCTTGGATTTGAAACAATGAATTGATAATTGTTTTTTCATAAATATGTGCTATAATATAATTACACCGGTGAAATGAATTTTGGAGGTGCTTTTATGCAACTTGATTTAGGACAAAAAATACGCGAACTGCGTCGGCAAGATGGACGCACACAAGAAGCGCTTGCCGAGGCTATCGGAGTGACTTCTCAAGCGGTTTCTCGCTGGGAAGCCAATGGTGGTTACCCCGACATGGAAATGATTCCGTCTATTGCTAATTATTTTGGCATTTCAATTGACGAACTCTTTGGCTACAACAATGAGCGTTCAAAAAAGATTGACGAGTTAGCTGCAAAGATCGATCAAATGAATTTTCAAAACAACGGAGTAGATATTAACATCGATGAATGTATTTGTCTTGCAAGAAATGCGCTAATCGAATTTCCGGGTAATGAAAAAATTATGCTGTGCCTTGCTTCGGTACTGTACAATGCAGGATATGTTCGTTATGGTGAATTTCATTTATCGGATGTTGAAGGCTATGATGTTTTGGATATTGAAAAACATCGTACCTACTCCGAATGGAAAGAAGCAATATCTCTTTATGAGAA
>SVSC01000114.1 GCA_015064525.1 Oscillospiraceae bacterium | reverse complement strand
GACAGCAGATAGCCGGCCCGATCCAGCGTCAGATTTCCCACGATCAGCTTGGAATCGGGAGTGCTGACACCGCGGGTGATGGTGCGAAGCCGCGCCAGAAGCTCACGGGCGTCAAAGGGCTTTGCCAGATAGTCGTTGGCACCGCAATCCAACCCGAACACCTTGTCCTCAATCTCCGACTTGGCGGACAGCAAAAGAATCGGGATGGCATTTCCCGCCTCACGCAGTCGCCGCAAAACCGAAATGCCGTCCAATTTAGGCATCATAATATCCAGAACAGCCGCATCGTAGCTGCCCGCCTCCAGCGCGTTCAGCGCATCCTCTCCGTTATGCACCACGTCGGCGGAGAAGTTCCCCTTCTCCAAAATGGTAACGATGGCTCCCGCCAGAGCGATCTCATCCTCCGCAAGTAAAATTCTCATTTCAACGTCATTCCTTTCTATGTGTAGGTTTGGTCTGCCCCAATCAGCTGTACAGACCCGAAAAAGGAAAACCGCTTACCAACCAAGTTCGGGGAAAGCGGTTTTCTCGGCGCTCCGATTGTTGGAAGCGCGTCTTTTGTTTTTGAAATCAATCGTTGGAGTCGCTCTTTTTCGCGAGACCGTTCATGGCGCGGTTCAAGCCCACGATCAGGGCAACCAGAACGCCGATCACGATAAAGATGCAGAGCATTCCCTTCCACATATACTGCAGGGAAAACAGAAAACGACTGAAACTAAAATTTTCAAAAAAATTCATAGTAGTACACTCCTTTCATCAGCCGAGGAAGCCGCCAAAGCCCGCGGCAAAGCTGAGGATCAGACCGCCCGCGATTACCGACGCGATCTGTCCCGAAACGTTTACACCGATAGAGTGCATGAGCAGGAAGTTCTGGGGATCCTCCTCCAAGCCCATCTTATGTACCACACGACCCGACATGGGGAACGCGGAAATGCCCGCCGCGCCGATCATGGGATTGAGCTTCTCCTTGAGGAACAGGTTGAGAAACTTGGCAAACAGCACGCCGCCCGCGGTATCGAAGATGAAGGCGAACAGACCCAAGCCGAGAATCAGAAGCGTTTCCCAGCGCAGGAAGAGAGATGCCTCCATTTTGGTTGCAATGGTGATGCCAAGGAAGATGGTGACCAGATTTGCCAGCACCTTTTGCGCCGTTTCCGAAAGAGAATCCAGCACGCCGCACTCGCGGATCAGGTTACCGAACATCAAAAAGCCAACCAGCGCCACCGAGGAGGGGGCAACCAAGCCCGCGATCACGGTGATGAAGATGGGGAACAGAATACGGGTTGCCTTCGAAATTTTCTTTCCCTTGTAGGGCATACGGATCAACCGCTCGTTTCTGGTGGTGAGAGCTCTGATCACGGGGGGCTGGATAATCGGCACCAACGCCATGTAGGAATACGCCGCCACCATAATGGGGCCCGTGTATTGTGAATTCAACTGCTGCGCCACAACGATTGCCGTGGGACCGTCCGCCGCGCCGATGATACCGATGGATGCCGCGTCGGGCAGATCAAAGAAGAGAGACGCAAGACAGAAGGTGAGGAAGATACCGAACTGCGCCGCCGCGCCGAAGAGCATCAGCTTGGGGTTGGACAGCACGGGACCGAAGTCGATCATGGCTCCGATACCGATAAAAAGAATCAAGGGGAACAATTCATTGGCAATGCCCGCGTCGAACAGAGTGGTCAGAGGTGCCTCGGGACCAATGGCGCCCGAAAGCGGCAGGTTTACCATAATGGTTCCGAAGCCCAAGGGCAGGAGCAGGGTGGGCTCCATGTCCTTTTTGATGGCGAGGTAGATCAGAAGACCGCCGATCGCCCACATCACAATGTACTTCCAACCATCGTCCACAAACAGCTTGAGAAAATTTTCGTAGAGAATTTCCATGTTGCTTTCCTTTCTTTTTCGCAGTCCGCAAATTTATCCATTTTACCTATTTATTATATCATATCGAACCCAATCTGTCAATTGTTTTTTGAAAAAAAACATTTTATTTCAATTAAAAGCGACCACGCTGAAAAAAACGCCGAAACTTTAAAAATCTATTGCTTTTTTCACAGTTTTGTGGTATGATATACTGTAGCCTCTTTGATTGAGCAAGAAAGTCTTGTCATTCCTTCGCTTCCCGCATCAAATTCACGCAGAATTGAACTCGACGAAACGGAGTGTCCCATGCTGAAAAGAATGAAATTTCCCGCCCATGCCTATCTGCCGTTGCTTTGCGTGATTCTGTTGAACAGCCTCACCTATTTCGGCACAAAGATTTTTCTCCCCAACGCCGCCTTCCACAACCTTGGAACGCGCCTCGACGAGCTGCTCCCCTTTGTTCCCTTCTTCTCTCTGTTCTACGTTTTGGCATACCTGCAATGGGGGCTGAATTATTGGCTCCACGCCTACGGCGATCGGGATGACTACTATCAGCTCTGCACCGCCGATATCCTCGCAAAGCTTTTGTGCCTGGTTCTCTTTTTGGCACTTCCCGTGACCATTGAGCGCCCCACCCCCTCGGGAAACGGATTTTTCAACGGTCTGACAGCGCTGATCTATCGCCTCGACTCCCCCACCAATCTCTTCCCATCCATTCATTGCGTGGAAAGCTGGATCGCCTTCCGCGCGGCAAGAGTCTTTCAAAAAGCGCCCCGCGGCTATGCCACGGCGCATTTGATCCTTGCAATTTTGGTTTTCGCCTCCACGGTTCTGATCCGTCAGCATTTTCTCGCGGATGTGGTGGCCGGCGTTATCGTAGTTGAGATCGGTTGGCTTCTCTCCTCCCGCCTGGGAATTTGGAGAATTTTTCATCGGCTTCAGCCATCATGGGGGAAGCGCGCGGAAAATCACGATCGTTCCACCCCATGACCCCCTCGGAAAGGAGAACTCTTTTGAACCAAGATCCAAATCAAAAGCCCCCCGCGGCAACTGCGGAGGTTGCCCAAGAGCCTCGAAAAAAGCAATGGCTTTGGACGATTCTTTTCGTTGCCCTTGCCGCTGTCAGCGTTCTCGCGGTGGTGCTGCAGAGTCGGGAGTTTTCAATCTCCCAATTCATTTCCTTTATCGGAAGCGCCTCAATTCCGTGGCTGGTTGTCTCCTTTTGCAGTATGCTCTGCTTCATTCTCTTTGAGGGGCTGGCGGTGCTTCACCTCTGCCGCGCCTTCGGATATCGGAGAGGACTGAAAAACGGCTTCCTGTATTCCGCCTCCGACATCTATTTTTCAGCAATCACCCCCTCGGCATCGGGAGGGCAACCGGTGAGCGCTTACTTTATGGTGAAGGACGGCATTCCAGGAATGCTTGTGACCGTTGCGCTGGTGGCAAACCTTTATATGTACGTTTTGGCAATCCTCGCCATTGGCTTGATTTGCTTCCTCTGCTACCCCGACGCCTTTATGGGCTTCCACCCCTTCTCCAAGCTTCTCATCGTGATCGGAACGGTGGCGCAGGTGGGCTTGGGCAGCTTCTTCTACCTGCTTCTCAAGCACGACACCCTCATGCATCGCATCTGCGGGGGATGTCTGCATTTTCTCTGCAAAATTCGCTTACTGAAAAAAGAAGAGGAAAAGCAAGCAAAGCTCACGGCGTATATGGAAAAGTACCGTCAGTATTCCGGGCTTCTCTCGGCGCATAAAAAAGAACTGCTTGTTGTGTTCCTCTACAATTTCATTCAACGCGCCTCTCAGATCGCCGTTACCATGTTCACCTATCTGGCAACGGGCGGCGAATTGGCGCAGGCAGGTCGCCTTTGGGCGCTTCAGGGTTACGTGGTGCTGGGCTCCAACATGGTTCCCATTCCGGGCGCCATGGGGGTTTCGGACTATCTGATGCTGGATGGCTTCCGCTCGGTGATGAGCGAAAGCGCCGCTGTGAATTTAGAGCTGCTTTCCCGTTCCTTCTCATTTTATATCTGCATCATTCTGTGCGGAATTACCACAATTTGCGGATTCCGCGCTGTGAAGAAAAGGAGTTCAAAATGATTGGAGTTTACGACTATACCGTCATTCTTACATATCTTTCCCTGCTTTCCGCGGGCTCGGGGATCATTCTTTCCCTCAGCGGTGGCGGACACCCCTATCTTGGCGTATTCTGTCTGTTGCTTTGCGGCTTTCTCGACGCCTTCGACGGCAGAGTGGCGCGCCGCAAAAAGAATCGCACCGAGCTGGAAAAAAACTTTGGAATTCAAATCGACTCCCTCTCGGACTTGGTTGCCTTCGGCGTTCTGCCCGCCTGCATCGGCGCGGCGTTCCTCCGCCATTCCAGGCTGCTCAACGAAATCGGCTTTTTTGAAACGCTGTTTCCCAGATTGCTCTGCTATGCCTTTCTGGTGCTGTACGTGTTGGCGGCAATGATTCGCCTGGCGTACTACAACGTGACCGAGGAGGAACGGCAAAAAACAGAGGACGGCGCACGGAAATATTTCGTTGGCGTTCCCGTGACCAGCGCGGCGCTAACCTTTCCCACCGTTCTTTTGGTAGACTATGTGCTTCCCACCGATATCAGTCTGGTTTACGTTGCTGTCGCGCTCCTCAGCACCTTTGCATTTGTTTCCAAAATTCAGATTCCCAAGCCCGGTGCCAGAGGCGTTTTGATCATGGTGGGAATCGGACTTGCGGAGGGGATCCTCTTGATTCTCGCTCTTTCCATGAAATTCGGATGGTTCAGATGAATAGTACGGTAAAGGTCTCGGCGCTTGCCGAGCGAGAGGGGCTCGCTCCCTCTGACGCCTCCCCTGCCCTGCGTTTTTTCTACCGCACCGCTCTCGGCAGACTGCTCCTCAAGCCCCTGACCGCGCGGGGACTTTCGGTTGCCTGCGGTAAATTTCTGGATAGCGCGCTGTCCAAGCCCCTGATCCGAGGCTTTGTTCGCAAAAACAGCATTGATCTTTCGGAGTACGAGTCCGACGGCTTCCGTTGCTTCAACGATTGCTTTTCCCGCAAGATCCGCGAGGGGCTCCGTCCCGTCAATCCCGATCCTCAAGCGCTGATCTCCCCCTGCGACGGTCTGCTCTCCGCCTACCGCCTTACCGAGGACACCGTGCTTCCCGTGAAGCAGAGCGCCTACCGCTTATCCGAGCTTGTGGAGAACGAGGAAATCGCGCGGCGCTATAAAAACGGCGTTTGCCTGGTCTTTCGCTTATGCGTCACCCATTATCACCGATACTGCTATCCCTGCAACGGAGAAAAGACCGAAAACGTCTTTTTGAAGGGAAAGCTCCACACGGTGCGCCCCATCGCGCTGGAAGCCTTGCCCGTGTTCGTTCGGAACTGCAGAGAGTACACGGTATTGCAATCCGAGGAATTCGGTCAGCTTTTGCAAATGGAGGTTGGCGCACTGCTGGTTGGAAAAATTTCCAACTACCATGGCGCGGGAAGGATCACCCGAGGCGCGGAAAAGGGAAAATTTCTATACGGCGGCAGTACCGTTATTCTGCTGCTGGAACGGGATGCCGTTGCGCTCCCCTCCCGCATTTTTGAAAATACCGAAAACGGCCTGGAGACCCCGATCCACATGGGCGAGACCTTAGGGTATTCCAACCGCTGATTCCAAACGAGCCGCGTGTATCCGAACCGATTCCACGGATCACGCGGCTCTGATCATTGAAACGGAGGAAATCCTTTCTATGGAAATGATTTCGCTTGATACAGCGCTCTGCCATCGCAGCTTCGCCCGGAAACGCTTGAGAGACGCAGGTCGGGAGGTGTAGGATATGACAGATCTGATTTTCAGCATCAACGCCGTTGCCCCCATCGTTCTGATGGTGTGCCTCGGCTACCTGCTCCGCAGGATCGGCATCATCCCCATGTCGATCACGGCAAGCCTGAACCGTATGGTATTTCGGGTGTTCCTGCCCGCAATGCTGTTTTTAAACGTCTACAAAATTCAAAGCGCGCAGGATATCTCCTTTGGCTACATCGTTTATGCCCTGCTGTTCACCTGCGGTGTCTTTCTCGTCACCATTCCCATCGTAATGCTGATCACCAAGGACAACCGTCAACGGGGACCGCTTTTGCAGGGAACCTTCCGCTCCAACTTTGCGCTTGTGGGCATTCCCCTGGCAACCTCGCTGTTCGGTGAAGCGGGCGGCATGGTGGCATCCATGCTTTCGGCGTTTCTCATTCCGCTGTTGAACGTTTTGGCGGTGGTTGCGCTTTCGATCTTTGGCGGCGACAGCAGCAAAAAGCCGAGCCCGCTGAAAATTCTGTTGGGAATCGTGAAAAACCCCTTAATCCAATCCATTGCGCTGGGCGGTGTGGTTCTTCTGATTCGCGCGGCTTTTGTTCGATACGGAGTCACCTTCCGATTAACCGACCTGAAGCCCGTGTACTCGGTGCTTTCCTCCCTTTCCTCGGTTGCAACACCGTTGGCGCTGATCACGCTGGGCGCGCAGTTTGAGTTTTCCGCCGTTCCCACCCTGAAAAAACAGATTTTTTGGACGGTGCTTTCCCGCGGCTTTTTGGTTCCCGCCTCGGCGCTGATCATTGCCTACACAATGGGATGCTTTGAGGGCGCCCACTTTGCCGCGTTTCTGGCGGTATTCGCCACCCCCGTTGCGGTTTCCAGCGTTCCCATGTCCCAGGAGATGGGCGCGGACGCAGTGCTGGCGGGACAAATGGTGGTTTGGTCCACTCTTGTTTCGGGCATCACTGTGTTCTTGGCAACGCTGGTTCTGAAAACGATCGGGGTTTTTTAATAAGCTGAAAACCGATTACAACTGAAACGCCCCCTCGGAGCGAATGCTCCGAGGGGGCGTTTCTCAGACTGTAGACAAAACTAACGAGTTTCGTCAGTTTGATGAAAGTTTTCGTCCACCTTTTCCAAAAGGTGGCACGGATCCAACGCCGTGGGGCGTTGGTCGCCCTCCGCAGAGGGCGAAATCCCCC
>SVSC01000113.1 GCA_015064525.1 Oscillospiraceae bacterium | reverse complement strand
GTCGATGCCCGCCTCAGGCTCATCGAAAAGGGAAAGCTTTGTACCTCTGGCGTTGATCATGGCAATCTCGATCCGCTTCAGCTCACCGCCCGAAAGAGATCCGTCCACATCGCGATTGATATAGTTCTTGGCGCAAAGACCAACCTCGGAGAGGTACTCGCACGCCTGAGAGACCGTTATTTTTTCTCCTGCCGCCAAAGAGATCAGATCCTTCACGGTGATACCCTTGAAGCGAACGGGTTGCTGGAAGGCAAAGCTGATGCCCCGCTTCGCGCGCTCTGTGATCGAAAGCTCGGTGATATCCTCACCGTCCAGATAGATCTTGCCCGACGTTGGGCGGTAGATTCCCGCAATCAGCTTGGCAATGGTAGACTTGCCGCTTCCGTTGGGACCGGTAACCGCCACAAAACGGTCGCTGATCTGCAGGCTGACGTCCCGAATAATTTCCTTGCCGTCGGGAACCTTATATGATACGTTTTTGAATTCTAACATATATTCAGTCCTTTATTTATGGGTATTTTTCACGATACTGCCGACTTGCGCCGAAGCGCTGTCTTTGTATCATTATATTTTACCTTTTTTTTCGCAGAAAAGCAATAAAAAACGACGATTTGATATGTTAATTTTATATGAACGCTTGCAAGTCGGTCTTTTTTATGGTATAATGTAGGGGATAAGGGTTTTCCATTGAAAAAGAAAGGTACAACAGCAATATGAGAAACTACGCAAAAATCACGGTGACCAAGAAGGGCGAGGACTTTCTGCGGGGCGGACACGTTTGGGTTTACGCCGACGAGGTGACCTCCGCCACAGAGAATTGCGCCGACGGCGGCTTAACCGACGTTTATTCCGAAAAAGGCAAATACCTTGGTACCGGCTTCTATAATTCCGCCTCCAAGATCCGCGTTCGGATCCTTTCCAAAAACTCCAACGACACCTTTGACGATGCCTTTTGGGAGAGAAAGCTCCGCTGGGCGATCGCCTACCGTCGTTCGGTGATGGGTGCGGACGATTTCCTTTGCTGTAGGCTGATCTTCGGAGAAGCGGACGCATTCCCCGGCTTTACGGTGGATCGCTTCGGCAACGTGCTGGTAACGCAAGTCCTCTCTTTGGGCATTGAGAAACGAAAAAAGCTGCTCTACGATCTGCTGATCCGACTTTTGCGGGAGGAGTTCGGGCAAGAGATCGCCGTTCTCTATGAAAGAAACGATCTTGCGATCCGTGAATTGGAGGGTATGGAGCGCTACTGCGGCTATTACGCAGGCGAGGGACTTCTCACCGAAACCAACGGTATCACCGAGATTGTGGAGAACGGCGTTCGCTACGAGGTGGATTATATCAACGGGCAAAAGACCGGTTTCTTTTTGGATCAGAAATACAACCGCCGCTCGATCCGCACGCTGGCAGAGGGAAAGCGCGTGCTGGATTGCTTCACCCACACGGGCTCCTTTGCCTTGAATGCGGCACAGGCAGGCGCCGCCCACGTAACAGCCGTGGACGTTTCCGCCGATGCCCTTGCCATGGCAAGGAAAAACGCGGAGCGAAACGGTCTCTCCGACAGAATGGACTTTATTTGCGCTGACGTGTTTGAGCTTCTCACAAACGCCGCCAAGGACAAGCGCTTTGACTACGATCTTGTGATCCTGGATCCTCCCGCCTTTACAAAGAGCCGCGACACCCTGAAAAACGCCATTAAGGGATATCGAGAAATCAACCGCCGCGCCATGCAGCTGATGAAGAGAGGCGCTTATCTTGCAACCTGCTCCTGCTCCCATTTTATGACCGAATCCTACTTTAAGCAAATGCTACACAACGCCGCCTCGGATGCCGGCGTGGGGCTTCGGCAGATCGAGGGCAGACAGCAATCCCCCGATCATCCCATTCTTTGGAACGTTCCCGAAACCGACTACCTGAAGTTCTTCATCTTCCAGATTGTCTAAGCCACAATTTTTTAATAATATTTGTTTTTATTCTACATAAAAAGCAAAAGAGTACCCGAAATCGACTTCTTTTTGTCAATTTCGGGTACTCTTTTATTTTTTCAGGGGAAGAAGCTCTTCCAGACGGTCGATATCACCTGCCCCCATAATCAAAAGCAGATCCCCTTCCCTGCTCTCTCGGATAAGCGCCTCGGACAGCGCTTGAAAATCGCCGCAGTAGAGTGCCTTTTCTCCCAACCGATCCGCCAGATGCTTTGAGGAAATACCGCTTTCATTCCGCTCTCTCGCGGCGTAGATATCGGCAAAAAACACCCGATCCGCCAAGGAAAAGGACGCTACAAAATCCTCAAACAATCCCTCGGTTCGGCTATAGGTATGAGGCTGATAAGCGCACAGAACCCGTTTATAGCCCATCTCGCAAACGCCTCGGAAGGTTGCCTCAATGGCGGAGGGATGGTGAGAATAGTCGGCGTAAGCGTCGGCGCCGTTCAGGCTGCCAAGGTATTCCATTCTTCGATGAACCCCGACAAAGGTTGCGATTCTTTTTTCAATCTCCTGCGGAGAAATTCCGCTGAGATAGGCTGTCGCTGCTGCCGCAAGGGTGTTGTAAACCTGAAATTCCCCCGGAAGCCGAAGGGAGATCTCGCAGAGTCTTTCCCCACGGAAGTAAAAGCTGAAGCGTCTGTGCCCCCGTGTGGAGGTCAGGTTTTCAGCGGTAAAATCAGCAGGTTGGTAAATTCCGTAAGTCAAGGCTTCCCCGCGGAATTCCTTCATCGCGGACACCAGCTCGGGATCGTCCGCATTGTAAAGAACTCTGCCGTCCGCACCTGTTTTTTCCGCGTAGCGCAGGAAGGAGTTTTTGATCTGCTCAATGCTGTGGAAATAGTCCACGTGATCCAATCCCACGTTCAAAAGCACCGCCAGCGTGGGAGAAAAATCCAGAAAGGAATCCATATACTCACACGCCTCAAACACAAAATGCTCGCGGCTCTCTCCGATCATACAGCTGGAGTTTCCCAGCGTTTCGGCCTCCGCGCCGCAAAAAACGGTGGGAATATCCCGTTCTCCTTTCATCAAATGCGCGCAAAGAGCGGTGGTGGTGCTTTTCCCGTTCATTCCCGCTATACCGATGCGATGCGCATACCGCATCATCACGTAGCCAAGATAATCCGACCGAGAAATCAAGGGTAGCCCTCTTCGTTCCGCCTCTCGGTATTCGGGATTGTCCTCTCCGATGGCAACCGTGTAGACCACGGCATCCACGTTCTCAATATGCTCGGCGCTGTGATTCAGATAGATCTGCGCGCCCTTTTCCCGCAGGCGCCACAATCGCTTGTTATCAACTCTGTCCGACCCGCTGACCAAGATCCCATCCTCCATGGTAATCTCCGCCAAGGCGCTCATGCTCACACCGCCAATTCCAATGAAAAGGATTCTGCCGCACCCCGAAAGCATCTCGCGAATCCGCTCAGCGCCATGATGGGTGTTGCTCAAAGCCACGCATATTCCCCCTTTCCTTCCCCCAACGGGGTTCTTGTTCTCTACAGATTATGCCGTTTTGCGGTGCTTTTGCCCACGGAAACAGCCGAAAAATTCAGAAATTCACGAAAAAAACTGTGTTTCATTGAATAATGATCACATTAAAGCATTATACTGTATGTGGTAAGTAAAAATGCCGAGGAGGTACAAAATGCAGATTACAGACATTAAGGTTAGAAAGCTATTCAACGACAGCCCTATGAAAGCGATTGTTTCGGTGACCTTCGACGGTCAGCTTGCGGTGCATGACATCAAGATCATCAACGCCAGAGACAAGTTTTTTATCGTAATGCCCAGCCGCAAAAATCCGGACGAAACCTATCGGGATATCGTACATCCCATCAACGCGCAGTTCAGAGGGATGTTGGAGGAAGCAGTGATCGAGGCATATGAGGCAGCGCTGGCGCAGGAAGCCGCAGAGCTTGCCGCCGCCGAGGCAGAGGAAAACGACGTTTCCTCGGTGCTTTAAGAAAAACGCAAAAAGATTGCGACACTTCGGTGTGGCAATCTTTTTTTTCAAAGACTGCCGTGTGAGAAAAGCACGTTCTCACCGAGAAGCGTCAATACGCCAAAGCTCGCCTTTCCCTGACCGATGCTCCCCGGATTAAACAGATAGAGCGGCTTTTGAAGAACAGTATCCTCCACGCGCTCTCCCGCCGGAAGAATCTCCAAATAAGGCTGATGCGTGTGACCGAACAGCACCAAATCGGCGCCTCGGCAAACCGCCGCGGCTTTGAGACGGTCGAGACCGTTTTTTACGCCGTAGGCGTCCCCGTGAACGCAAAAGGCGGTATGCTCCCCCAAGGAAAGCATAAGGGACGGAATTCCATTCTCGGAAAGCCAATCGCAATTTCCTCTCACAGCCATCACGGGAACACCGTTGAAGTCGGTCGCCTCCAGATCCCGCAAGCCGTCGCCCAGAAAAATGATCCCGCGCGGGCGCTGAACCTGCAAGCGGAACGCCTCCTGCAGATTTCGGGAATTCCCGTGTGAATCCGAAAAAATCAGGTATTCCATACATGAGCCTCCCGCGCCTCCGCTCCCAAAAGCGGTGATCTAATCATTCCTCTACATTATACCATCTTTTTCTTGGTTTGTCTACCCATCGGAGAAATTTTTCACCCTCTTTTTTCGCTTCGCATATCCTATGAATAAAAAGCGAAAGGAGCATAATCATGCAGATTGATCAAAAAAAATTGAATCGTATTTTGAATATGAATGACAGACATCTGGAGGCTCTGATCGAGCAGATCTCCCGCGAGCTTGGTCTCACGCCACAGCAGCTGGGGCTGGATCCCAAGGATTTGTCGGGCATCCGCGCAGCCCTTGGCAATGCCTCCCAAGCCGATATCGACCAGCTGAACCAGCTCTTCAATCAATACAAGCAAGTCCCGCCGCAAAAGCCCTGAGCAATCATGAAAGGAGGACGCCAATATATGGAAAACGATCCTCAAAAAACTCCCGATCTATCGGCAATGCTTTCCTCCCTGCTTTCCAACCCCGAATTGATGGGAAGGATCAAAAGCGCCGTGGAAGCGTCGCAAACCAATACCGCGCAATCGGAAGCCGTTTCCGTTGCCGCGCCGAACACCTCCTCAGCGACAACCGCAAATCCGCTCAACGCCGTGTTAAGCTCCCCCGAGCTAATGGCAAAGCTCCCGCAGATCCTTGCAACGGTGAAGCCCTTGATGGAAACGGCGACATCGCCGCAAAAAGAACCGCATAAATTAACCGAAGCCGAAAAGCGCTACGCCCTGCTGATGGCGCTCAAGCCCTTTCTTTCCCCCGAGCGTTGCCGCACGCTGGATGCCATTCTGCAGATTTCCCAATTGGGAAGCGCGGCGCGCCAACTGCTGTAAGGAGGCTTACCATGTATTCCCGTTTTCCGCGTGAGCCCGAAAAAAGACCTCGTCCTCCTGCCAATTACAGCGGCTACGCCTTCTCAAAATCCGTCGAAGCGCCTGCCCCCAAGCCTTGGGAAGAGCCCTCCCCGCCGCAAGCCGAGAAGCAGGAAACGCTCGCCTCCGAATCCTCACAAACCTTGCTCCCCGCACCTCTGCCCCATGGAGTGGGAGGACTTAACCATGAGGATCTGCTGATTCTCGGCGTAATCCTGCTGTTGGCGTCCGACGGCGGCAATCAAGAGCTTCTTTTGTGGCTTCTCCTGCTGTTCTTTTGCAAATAAGGACTTGAAAAAAACGCGACGATATAGTATAATAAAAGCACCCCTATCAAACAAAAAGGACGGTTTATGAAAAAAACTTGCGTGCTGCGCATTCTTCTATGCGTTTTGATCATACTGAATACGTGGATGATTTTCGGGCTTTCCTCCGAATCCTCCGAGGAATCCTCTCAACTCAGCCGAAAAGTGACCGCTGTGCTGGCGGAATGGACGGTTCGGGACTTTGATCAGCTGTCCGCGGAACAGCAGGAGGCGGAAATCGACCGTCTCCACCCAACCGTCCGTTCTCTGGCGCACATGACCGAGTTCGCTTGTCTTGGCGGTCTGTGGCTCCTGCTTTTGCTCACAAAAAAGAAAGCTACCCTTTTCTTCCGCGGCGGCATTGCCATGATCGCCGTGCTTCTCACCGCGATTCTTGACGAGCTACTGCAAAAATGGGCAGGAAAAGGTCGGGTTGCCGATCCTGCCGACGTACTGTTGGATTGCCTCGGCGGCTTTTTGGGATGCTGCGCCGTTCTCGCTGTCATCCTCCTGATCAGGCTTTATCAAAAAGGAAGGTGTTCAACCATGAAAATTACATCCTACAAAATTCCTTGCGCCAAGCTCCAAACGCCCCTGCGGCTGGCGCTGGTTTCGGATATTCACGACAATCCGCACGGTCACATTCTGGAAGCGCTCCAAAGGGAGTCTCCCGATCTGATCCTTGTGGCGGGAGATCTGACCGATGACGAGCAGATCAACAACGGCGCCGCGCAAGCATTGGCGTTTCTTTCCGAGTGCGCCGCCATTGCCAAAACCTACTATTCTCTCGGCAATCACGAGGTGAAATGCTACCACAGAGGCAACCCTTTTCGCCATCCCATTCCCGTTCCCATCCCCGAGCTTTATCGGGAGGCGGTTGCAAAAACGGGCGCGATCCTTCTGGACAATGAAATCCTATCGGACGGTCAGAGCCTCACGGTGTGCGGTCTCAGCTCAGGCATCTGCGGCCATGAAAACCGCCCCGATCCAACGCTTTTGGAGCAACTGAAGAAATGGGAGCCCCACGGAGACGTTAAGCTGCTGCTCTGCCACCATCCCGAATATTATATTCCCTATCTTCAGGAAATCCACGCCGATCTTGTGGTGTGCGGTCACGCCCACGGCGGACATTGGCGCTTCTTCGGCAGAGGCGTTTACGCCCCGGGACAAGGTCTGTTCCCACGCTACACCTCCGGTGTCATCGGCAAAAACTGCGTGATCAGTCGCGGCTTGGGAGATCACACCAAAATTCCGCGCATCTTCAACCCGAGAGAGCTGGTAATGATCACCTTGGGCGGCGAGGAATGACCGATCTCCGATCGGCGCCTACTCTCGGAATCTCACG
>SVSC01000112.1 GCA_015064525.1 Oscillospiraceae bacterium | reverse complement strand
GCAATTCCGTGGGAACCTCGCGGTCAACGTTGCGAAGGATCTTTTCGCGGATAATTTCGGATGCCATCTGACGCTGGGTTTGGTCGGTGATCATATCCTCCTCAAAGATCCACTCGTCCTCATGGAGAAATCCGCCGCATTCGTCCATCAATTCATTCACGTGCTTACCGCTCTTGGCGGAAATGGGAACCACCGCATGGAAGGAATGGAGCGCCGCGTATGCCGCGATGGTTTCCGCGATCTGCTCTCTGCGGTAAAGATCCACCTTGTTCAGCGCCAGAAGGCAGGGGATCTCCGACCGACGAACCGCCGCGATCACCTTTTCTTCCACGCTTCCCGGGCGGAAGCCCGCATCTGCCACCAGCACAACCGCATCGCAATCCTGCATGGCGCCCGTGGCTGTTTTCACCATAAAATCGCCCAGAGAATTTTTGGATTCAAAAATTCCGGGGGTGTCGATGAAAACGAACTGATCCTCTCCCCTCGTCTCGATCCCCATAATGCGGTTTCTGGTGGTTTGGGGCTTGGCGGAAACAATGGCGATCTTTTCTCCGAGGATCTGATTGAGCAACGTGGACTTTCCCACGTTGGGTCTGCCAACAATGGCAATGAAGCCTGTTCTTTTCATGTATTGATTCTTCCTTTGCATTTCAATGTGACGCCAAGAACGCTTGCACGTCGTCGGCGCGGATGTCGATGCTGTCCCCCGTTTCGGCATCGGTGAGGAGACAGAAATCCAAGGTCTTGCTTTCCTTGTTATGAACGGCGAACAAAACGTAGTGATCCACCATCACGCTATAGGTAATGCGGAGATCGTTTTCCCCCCAATCTCCCCGATAAACGGTGATATCCTCCAGTTTGAGAGCAACGCCCTTTCGGGAAAGGGTGACCAGATCGGCAACCGTCATTTCCACTCCCGATTCCGCCTGCCTTTCCTGATACTGCTCATAGAGATAGAACACGCTGAAGGGGCCGATCAGAGCCAGCAGAACACCCAGACAAATGAAAAAGGTGATGCTCTTCACGTGCTTGGAGGCGAAGCTCTCGGGGGTTTCCTCCACTTCCTCCTCCTTGCGCGCCGCCAGCCGTTCCTCCTCTGTTTTGGGGCGATATTTCCAATCCTTCATCAGTTTCCTCCCGCGGAAAGCCCCATGGCGTTCAAAATTTCGGTTTGACGGCGACGCATATCGGCGTCATCCTCCTCGCTTGTTTCATGATCATAGCCCAAAAGATGCAGCATGGAATGTACGCTCAAAAATGCCGCCTCACGCTCAAAGCTGTGGCCGTATTCCTCCGCCTGTTTTTTTGCCTGCTCCAGCGAGAGAACGATATCCCCAAGCATTCCCGAGAACTCGTCCACGGGGGGCTCGTCCGAATTGCCCTCGTAGTCGAACAGCGGGAAGGACAGCACGTCGGTGGCTCTGTCGATGCCGCGGAACCGACGGTTCAGCTTTCGGATCTCCTCGTTATCGGTAAAGGTAACCGACACCTCGGCTCGGTTGCCGTACTGCTCGTAGTCCAGCGTTGCCTCGATGGCGGCGCGGATCAGCATTTTTAAATGGTAGGTAACGGGAATGGCGGTTTGCGCGTTTTCATAGTAGATCTTCAATTTCATCTTTCTGTTCATGTTTGATTTGTCCTTTCTGTTGATGTCATCCGTTCTGATCGGCGTCGCCCTTCGGGCGGCGATCCCTCTGGGCGCGGAGCGCCGCGCGCTTTTCGGTAGCCTCCCGTTCCCTACGAAGCTGCTCACGATCGTATTTTTCATATGCCTGAATGATCTTTTGCACCAGTCGGTGGCGAACCACGTCGCGCTCGGTAAAGCTGTGGATGCCAATATCCTCAATTCCCGAAAGGATCTTCACGGCGGTGAACAATCCGCTCTTTTGCCCCTTGGGAAGGTCGGTTTGAGTCAGGTCACCCGTTACAACCGCCTTGGAGTTGAAGCCCAAGCGGGTGAGAAACATCTTCATCTGCTCGGGAGTGGCGTTCTGCGCCTCGTCCAGAATGATAAAGGAATCGTCCAGCGTTCTGCCGCGCATATACGCCAGCGGAGCAATCTCAATGGTTCCCTTCTCCACAGCCTTTTGATAGTTTTCGGCGCCCATCATTTCAAAGAGCGCGTCGTAGAGGGGGCGAAGATAGGGATCAATTTTACTTTGCAGATCCCCCGGCAGAAAGCCCAGCTTTTCTCCTGCCTCAATGGCGGGGCGGGTGAGGATGATGCGGCTCACCTGCTTTTCACGGAGAGCGCGCACCGCCATGGCAACCGCCAGGAAGGTTTTTCCCGTTCCCGCAGGGCCTACTCCCAGAATGATGGTATTTCGGCGAATCAGATCCACATATTGCTTCTGCCCCACCGTTTTCGCCTTGATGGGCTTGCCCTTGGTGGTCACGCAGATGCACTCGTCTCCCAATGCCGCAAGCTCGCCGCTCTGCCCCGACGCGATCATATCAATGGCGTACTGCACCGATTGCTCGTTGAGAACGTCGGTCTTTCCGGAAAGATCCTGCAGATAGGAAACGCACTGCGCCGCCGCGGAGACCGCGGTCTCCTCCTCGCCCTCGATCACAATGGAGTCGCCCGACGCGCTACTCCTGGTTCGCATGGTAACACCGAAATGCTCCTCGATCATGTTGGCGTTGCTATCGTAGCTGCCAAAGATCTTGGCTGTGGCATCGGTGCTTTCTATTTTGATGATTTTACGGTTCATAGTCTTCCTTTCTTACTCCCTCAGGGAAGCTCGGCAATTTCAAACTCCTGCTGAACGGCAATGTTCTCAATGCAGGTTGCCCTGCAATCCAGAATCACCGCGGTTTCCGTAACGGTAACGCGGATTTCCTTTCGCAGCAGCTGTGTATCCTTCGGCATCTGCGCCAGCAAGCGCTCCAATTCAAGATACGCCAGCTCCTCCGCCTCCTCATAGCCTCGCGCAACCGTGCGCTCCTCATAATAGCGCTTGGTTTGAACGGTGAAGAAAACGGGCAGATCACGGAGCCCAAGCCCTGAAAAATGATTTTCCTTTTCTATTATATCACAAGCACCCTCTGTTTTTCCAGTACTTTTGAAAATTTTCATGGATTTTTGGAAAAAATTCATCCAAATTTCAACTTTTTCGTTGTTCAGGTAGACTTTTTCGGTATATTCCAGCGGAATTTCCACGTGAAAATCGGTTTCGGTTCTGGCAAACACCCGTCCTGCGGCTCTGGTGAAGCGCGCGCCAACGGTCTGACTGTCATAAACTCCGCTGACCAACAGTTCTCCCGCGCGCACCGCCTGCCCCTGCTTTATCACACACTCCCCCCGAAACAGCTCCAGCCCCTCGATCTGCCCGTCCTTGGCGGCAACAAGGTTGGCGGGGCGCTTGGGCTCCTCCTCGGGAGAGGTAGCTCGCTCCAGTACCTGCACCACCGCCACCGTTCCCTCCATGCGCACCGTGATCCATGCCAATTGATCAGATTGCAGCAAAACCCGATTTTCCAGCTCGTTCATAGCAACTTGCCCGATTCTGCTTCCCACGCCGAAGCCGCACGCCTCCAGCTCCTCTCGAACCTCTCCCACGGTCATTGTCTGATTCCCCGTGACTCGGACGCTCCAAACATACTCCTGCGACAAGCAGAGCAGCAGAACCGCACAAAGCGCCCCCAACAAAAGCCCCCATCGACGGATCAGGAAAAAGCCCACCGACGGTAGTCCTCGCAACTCCGACACCGAAAGGGTCAGCGACTCCGCCTCTGCCGCGCGTTGCAGTTTTTTTGCCGCGACATAGCCGCATTCCAGCGAAATCTCCTCGCCGTCGCCGCGAAAGCCGTCGAAGTCCACCCCCAACCGCATACAAAGATTCAAAAGCTCATGGGCGCGGGCTCCCCTTGCCGTTACGCGGCGTCCACCAAAAAGAAACAGTACGGGATTCACTCAGCCTCACCCCCCTCGGAAGCCACCTGCAGAATTCTTCCCTGCAGGGTGACGCACCCTCCCGCAAAGGAGGAGCATTCCAGATCATTGCCGCGAATCACCAGCTGTCGGCGTTTCAGCTGCAGGCGAATCTCGGTTGGAGAATACAGTAGGATCCTGCGACATCCCTGCACCGTCATGCGTCGGTCACCGTAAAGCACGGTATTTTCCCCCGTTGGAAGCAGATCAGACAAGCGCGGACGCGCCTGCGGCTTGGATGAATTTCGTTGCCGTTTCATCGGGTCTTTCCTCCTCTTTTCTCGGATGCGCGCATAAATGACTCTTGGCTTCCGTAGATTGTATCAAAACAATCTATGCCAAAGGAATGCCGCTCATGACTTTTTCAAAGGAAATCCAACAAAAAAAGCACACCCGTTGGGGCTTTCACGGAGGAAGCGCCGCCTTTGGGGTAATGCTGTGCTTTTGTATTCTTCTGTTTTTCAAATCGCCCGAGATTGTTGCAGGCGCCGCCCAAAGAGGCTTAACGCTGTGCGCCAAATCGGTGATCCCCGCGCTCTTTCCCTTTTCTGTGATTGCGGGGCTGCTCCTCTCCACGGGGGCAGGGCCGATGCTGATCCGTCCACTCTCATCTCTACTCTGCCCAAGGCTTCAGCTGAGCGAGGAGGGGTGCTGCGCGATGCTGTTGGGAATCCTCTGCGGAGCGCCCATCGGCGCCACCTCCGCCGCAACCGCCGCGCGGGCGGGACGAATCTCCTCGGAGGAAGCGGAACGGATCCTTCTGCTCAGCGGGAATGCCTCCCCCGCCTTTCTCATCAACAGCGTTGGCGTATCTCTTGTTGGAAACAAACGCTTCGGAGTCCTTCTTTTTGGAGTGGTAATCTGCTGTCAAACAGCGGTGGGGGTTCTGTTCCTCCTTTCCGCAGGGAAAGCCTCCCCCACAGAAAAACAAGAATCGCGGGAGCCGATCATCGCTCCCGCGGAGGGCTTTGGCATTCTTTTTGCCCGCGCGGTGCGCGCCTCCTGCGATGCGATGCTGACGGTTTGCGCCTTTGTGATCTTCTTTTCGGTACTCACGGGCGCGCTGGGCGCTGTGCTGACGCGATTCTCGATCGGGAAAGGCATAACCGCGCTGCTTCTTTGCATTTCGGAGCCCATTGGTGGCATGAGCGCCGCGGCATCCCTAACCGATCCGCTCCTCACTCCCGCGCTTTGCGGCTTTTGCGGCGGCTGGATGGGGCTTTCGGTGCATTGTCAGATCCTTGCGGCGTGCAATTCTGTTCCCATCTCCTGGGGACGTTACCTTGCCGCCAAGCTCCTGCAGGGGCTTCTTTGCGGTCTGCTCCTTACCATTGCAAGCCTAACGCCTTCCCCTATCTACGGGATTTTGGCGATTTCGGCGGCGCTTGGTGCCGTTTTCCTTACAGCAGCTTCAATCCGATGGCGAGAACGCCGTAGCGCTGCTCCTCCTCGGCGGAATAATAGGCGCGCATATCCTCCCAGGATCCGTTAAGCTCTCCCGCCGCGTATCCGATGGAGGTTAGCGGCAGCGCGCCGTAAAGCTCCCGAAAGGAAGGAAATCGAAGCAGCTCGGTGATTTCGGCAACCAGCCGTTCCTCTCCGCACAAAAAAAGGATTTCGTCTCCCACCCGCAGCTTCTGTCGTTTTTCGTCAAAGAGCCGCAATTCATAGCGCTTTGCGCCGCTTCGGATCATTTCAAACGGGGCTTCCCTCAGCTTCATGGTGTGTTGCATTGTAATTTTCCTTTCTCAATTTCGTTGAAAAAACGCACTCTTGTCGGTAGACAAAAGTGCGTTTTTTGCTGGTGCCGGTAGTCGGGGTCGAACCGACACGGTATCGCTACCACTGGATTTTGAGTCCAGCACGTCTGCCAATTCCATCATACCGGCGTATGACTTTACTATTATAGCACACTTTTCTTTGAAAATCAAGCGTTTTTTCGATTTTTTTTATTTTTTTCAAAACTTTTTTCACGCGTCGCCAGGTCAATCGCATATATTGCTAACAAAACGCAACCAAAGGAGACGATTATGGATCGAGCACAGAACAAACCATCGGATGAAAACGGTTACCTTGTGGTGCAGGCCTCCACGGCGGGGGGCGCCATTCCCTTGGAGGGAGCAAAAGTGACCGTTCGGCGCTATGAGTCGGAGGCAGCGTCTTCTCCGGAAATTCTGGGAGATGCCGTTGCCTCTCTGACTACGGGTCGCGACGGCAGAACTCCGCAGATTCCCCTCACCGCTCCGCCGCGCGCCAATGGGAATACCCCCAACGGCGGACCTCCCTATGCCCTCTATCAGGTGGAGGTAACGCTGGAGGGCTACTACGATCAAACCTACGTTGGCGTTCCCGTGTTTGCGGGGATCACCGCCGTTCAGCCCGCCGTGTTGATTCCACTTTCGGAAAGAGGAACGGTGAACACACCGCGCCCCGAGGATCGGCGCTACTTTGAAACGCCCTCCAATCAGCTGTAATTCGCGGAAAGGAGATCAATCGGTATGCCAAACCTGCCAACCATTCCCCAAAGCATCACGGTGCATCTGGGCGCTCCCGGAACCGACGCCAATAACGTGACCCTTCCTTTCAGCGATTACATTGCCAACGTTGCCTCCAGCGAGATCTACCCCACCTGGCCCGAAAGTGCCATCCGCGCCAATATTCTGGCGCAAATCACCTTCGCGCTCAATCGGGTTTACACCGAATACTACCGTACCCGCGGCTTTGATTACGACATCACCAATTCCACCGCCTTTGATCAGTCCTTTGTGAATGAGCGGGATATTTTCGACAACATCCGACAGATCTCGGGAGAGCTGATCGACTCCTATATCCGTAGGCAAAACAGCATTCAGCCCCTCTTTGCCCAATACTGCAACGGTACAACCGTTACCTGCAACGGGCTTTCCCAATGGGGATCGGTCACCCTTGCCGAGCAGGGCTATACCCCCTTTGAGATTCTGCAATACTACTACGGCGATGACATTGAGCTGGTGGATAACGTCCCCATGACCGATCCCATGGAAAGCGCCCCCTCCGTTCCTCTGCAATTGGGTAGCGTTGGCAATGACGTTCGCACGGTGCAGATCCGCCTCAATCGGATCTCCAACAACTATCCGTCCATCCCCAAAATCGTACTGACCGACGGCATCTTCGGAACCGACACCGAGGCGGCGGTACGGCAATTTCAGGAGGTCTTTGGTCTTACCCCCGACGGGATCGTGGGAAAAGCC
>SVSC01000111.1 GCA_015064525.1 Oscillospiraceae bacterium | reverse complement strand
GTCCACGCCGCCAAGGTCAACGAACGCGCCGTAGGAGGTCATGCTCTTCACAACGCCGTTGTACACCTTGCCAACCTCGATGTTTGCCCAGAACTCAGACTCCTGAGCCTTGCGCTGCTCGCGCTGCACCAAACGGATGGAGCCGATTGCCTTCTTGCCGGGCTTCACTTCAATGATCTTGAAGGAAACAGTGGTGCCAACCAGAACGGAGAGATCTCCATCCTTCGGAACACCGGACTGGGATGCGGGAACGAACACGCGGTTTGCGTTGGTGTAGATCACAACGCCGCCCTTCACAGCCTCGGCAACCTTGCCCTCCAGCACGGTCTTTTCCTCGCAGGCTGCAACAATGTTCTGCCAGTTCTTGTCGGAGTCAACTCTCTTCTTGGAGAGCTCGGCAACACCCTCGATATCGCTTACGCGAATTACGAAAGCCTCCACCTCGTCGCCCTTCTTGAAATTCTCGGTCAACTTAAATGCAGGATCGTCAGAGATCTGCTCTGCCTTGATGTACCCGGTCACGCCAGTGCCGAGGTCAAGCTGCAATTCTGCATCAGATACCTGTGTAACTGTACCGGTAACAACATCTCCTGTATTTAAAGTTGCGCAATTTGCGTCGAGCATTTCTTCGAAATTGTTCATTTCGCTCATGGTTTTATATACCTCCTCTATTTCCTTGCGTGGCGTCGATGCGCCCGCAACGATTCCAATGTGATGTGCGCCCTCCAAGCGGCTGATATCCAACTCGGCGGCGCCGGCAATCCATATGGTTTGCCTGCAGTTTTTTTTGCAAATTTCGTAAAGCTTTGCGGTGTTGGAGCTTTCCCTTCCACCGATCACAACGATGAAATCGCACTCCTTTGACAGGGCTTCTGCCTCGCTCTGCCTCATTTCAGTCACACTACATATTGTATCATAAATTACGGCATTTGTACAGTAATTTTTGAGAATTTTTTGACTTTGTTGCCAATTCACCAAATTCAAGGTGGTTTGCGCCGTCATAATTGGAGTTTTTTTGTTGAAATTGACAGTCGAACAAGTCAAAATTGCTCGTTCCAGCTCATCTGCGTTGGAAAAAACATACTTTTCGCCCCGAAAACAACTCATAATCCCAACGACCTCGGGGTGACGCTCCGCGCCGATCAGCACAAAGACGCGATCCTCACCGCTGTTTTCCCTTGCGATCTTATGGATCTTCTTCACATACGGGCAGGTGCAGTCCAGCCATCGGAAAAAGCGGTTCCTTGAAGCGCCCTGCTCCAATAACGCTTGGGTGCTTTGCGGAATTCCGTGCGCTCTCACCAGAACCGTGACGGGATGCTCCCCGCTCGCCTCCTGCGCCAAGCGCTCCAAATCCTCCTCACCCGCCACCAATACACCTCTTCTTGCCAGCGACTCGTTGTAGGTTTCATTATGGATCAGGTGCCCGAGCGTGTAGATCCGCTCGCCCGCATCGGCATTGGCAAGTGCCTCCTCCAAGCGATCGGTGGCTCTTTTCACACCAAAGCAAAAGCCTGCGTTTTCCGCAACGGTGATTTTCAAGGGTACTCCTTTCGGGTCAAAGACCCAGCTTTTCTTTTACCAGTCGGTAGAGCGCCTCGGCGCATTCCTCGGGCTCCATCCCCGTATTGTCGAACACAACGGCATCCTCGGCGGCAACCGCAGGGGCTACCTCACGGTTTCTGTCATTGGCATCCCGCTCGATCATATCCCGCAAAACCGACTCATAGGTGGTTTCGATCCCCTTTGCCGTCAGCTCACGGTAGCGGCGCTCCGCGCGGCACTCGTTGCTTGCGGTGAGAAAGATCTTCACCTGCGCGTTCGGAAGAATCACCGTTCCGATATCTCTGCCATCCATGATCACACTGTGGCGCTCCGCAATTGAGCGCTGGGTGTCCAACAGATAGTCTCTCACCGCGCCGATTGCAGACACAGCCGAGGCATACATAGACATTTCGGGCGTTCGGATCTTATCTCCCATGGCTTCCCCATTCAGGTAGACCTGCTGGGCGCCGTTTTCATAGCCCAGCTCCAAGCGGATCTCGGGCAACAGCGCCGTTACCAAACGCGCATCATGCGGGTCTGTCTCCTTACGGCGAACGTAGTACCCAACGGTGCGGTAGAGGGCGCCCGTGTCAACATATATGATTCCCAGCTTGGCGGCGAGCGCCTTGGCAACGGTGGACTTTCCCGCGCCGCTGGGGCCGTCGATAGCAATCTGATAGCTCATGAAGGTAACTCCTTCCTTATTATTCGGTACTATTTTGCAGAGGCGCTTGGTATGCCGCGTTTTCTCCCGCGGCATACGCCGTTGAGAAAGCGATCTGCAAATTGAAGCCTCCCGTGTAGGCATCCACGTCCAGCACCTCTCCCGCGAAATACAGGCGAGACACCAGCTTGGATTCCATGGTTTTGGGAGAGATTTGCTTCACGTCCACACCGCCTCTTGTGATAATCGCCTCGGAAATGGGGCGAACGCCCTTGATGGGCACGCGCAGACATTTCATTGCTTTCACAATGGTTTCCCGCTCCTCGCGAGTGATGGAATGAACCTTTTTATACGGCGGAATTCCACACAGCCTCACAAAGGGCTCGATCATTTTCTGAGGAAGAAGATCGTGAAGCGCGTTGGCAAAATCTTTGTTTTGATATTTCGCAAAATCCGACAGCAATCGGGTATCCAGCTTTTTTTCGTCCAGCGCAGGCTTCAGATCAATCTGTGCCTCGTATTTTTCGGGCGTAATATTCCGCAGATGGGCCGATGCCGACAGCACCGTGGGGCCCGACAGACCAAAATGGGTGAACAGCAATTCACCAAAGTCCTCATACACGCACCTTCCCGTCTGCACCTCCACCATACGAAGCGCCACGTTTCGCAGGGACAGCCCCTGCATGGAGGCGCACAGACTACCGCTCTCCACCAGCGGAATCAGCGATGCCTGCAGCTCGGTGACATGGTGTCCCGTTTTCTCCGCAAAGCGAAAGCCGTCTCCATCCGAGCCCGTTAGCGGGTAGGAAAGACCACCGGTGCAAACGATCACCGCGTCCGTCTCCAGCTTTCCCTCTGTGGTGCGAACGCCTCTCGCCTCTCCGTTTTCCGTGAGGATCCCCGTAACCCTTGTCCGTACCGTTTCCACTCCGCAATCACGGCAATGGCGCTCCAGCGCGGAAACAACGTCCTGCGCCTTGTCCGAAACGGGAAACACCCGCTTCCCTCTCTCGGTTTTCAGCGGAACCCCCAGATTTTCAAAGAACGCCTTGGTGTCCTGGGTGGAAAAGCCCGACAGCGCGGCATACAGAAAGCGCGGGTTGGTGGGAACGTTGGAAAGAAATTCGTTTTGATCGCAATCATTGGTGAGATTACAGCGTCCCTTTCCAGTGATCCGCAGCTTCTTGCCCAATCGGTCGTTTTTTTCAAACAAAACCACCTGCGCCCCATGCTCGGCAGCCGATGCAGCCGCCATCATTCCCGCCGCGCCGCCGCCAACAACGGCAACCAGCGGTTGGTCAGGAGTTCTTTTTATCGTAAACATCGTACTGATCCCAAATCTTTTCAAGCTCGCGCAAGCGCTCGGTCAGTTCATCGCTCTTTTTTCTGGAAATGGCAACAATCAACGCATTGATGATGCTTAAGGGCGCCACAAGCGAATCCACAAAGGAGGTCATATCGCTCTGCGCGATCAGAAGCTGATCGGAATAGGAGGCAATGGGAGAATGACTGCTGTCGGTAATGGCAACCACGTCGGCATTTTTTTGCTTAGCGTACTCCACCGCGTTGATTACGCGCTTAGAATAGCGGGGAAAGCTGATGGCGATCAGCACGTCATTGGGCTTGATCCCCATGATATGCTCAAACATCTCGCTCCCCGACGTGGTTTGCAACAGCTTGACACGGTCGAAAATCATGCGGAAGGAATGGTTCAAAAAGCCTGCCAGAGAGGAGGAGGAGCGAACGCCGAGAATATAAATGGTGTCCGCCGCCACGATCCGTTCCACCGCCTCCTCAAAGGAAGCGCGATTGATTCCCTCCAGCGTGTGGCGAATCCGCTCCGCATCCGAGGTGAGAACCTTTTCCAAAACGTCTCCGTTTCCAATGATCTGGTTAGTCACCTCCATACGCTGGAAGGAGGTGAGACGGGTGCGGATCAGAGCCTTCAGGGAGTGCTGAAACTCGGGATACCCCTCAAAGCCCAGCTCAATGGCAAATCGAACCACCGTGGATTCGGATACGCCGACAATGGTGCTGAGGCGGGACGCCGTTAGATAAGCAGCTTTATCGTAGTTCGCGAGAATATACTCCGCGATCCGTTTTTGTCCTTTGGAAAAGGAGGACATCCCCTCTTCTATGGCTTTCAGCAGATCCGCTCTCATACGATCCTTCCTTTCCGTCACATCCCTCATCAATGACCTGTTCAATTTCGGCATACATTTTATTATACCCCAAAACCAATCGGTTGTCAAGCGATAATTGACTTTTCACAAATAATTTACAAGTTACCCGAACGGGACGGATGCTTATTCTTCCCAATCGAAATATCCCAGAATCAAGCGCGCCGCGATCCGCAGTCCAATGGGAATACTGTCGGCGCGAATTCGCTCCTCACGGGTGTGCTGTCCCTCTCCCAGATAGGCTCCCACACAAATGGCGGGAATGCCCAGAGACATGGGAATATTGCAATCGGTGGAGCCGCAGGTTCTCTTACAGGGCAAGCCCGAGTATGCCTCGGAAACCGCAACCGCCTCGGCAATCATTTCCTCCAGCGTTTCCCGATCCACCGCTCCCCCGCAGGGACGGATCCCCACCGTTTGAACGGTGATCTCGGCAAGTCGCTCGTCCCTCGCCCATTGGATACAGTGTTCAAAGAAGATACGCATCCGCTCCAGATCCCGCTCCTCGTCCGAGCGGAATTCATAGAGAAACCGAGCCCTCTGCGCCACGGTGTTCACCGAGGTTCCTCCCTCGATGAGCCCAACGTTAAAGGTGGTTTTTCCATCGCATTTTTGTGGGATGTCGCAATTTTCCAGTCGGGTGATCAGTCGCGCCGCCGCGCATATGGCGTTGCGGTTGCCAAAATGATTGAAGGAATGTCCCCCCTCGGTTTCCAGGATAATCTCATAGCGGCAGGATCCCACGCATTTTGTCACTACGGAATCAAATTGACCGTCGAAGGTGTAGGCGCGGCGGATATGAGCTCCGTAATCCTCCATGATCTTGCGAATTCCCTTGAGATTTCCAAGTCCCTCCTCCCCTGCGTTAGCGGCAAACAGAATGCCGTACTTTGAGGATGGCTTTTCGTTGGCAACGTAGCGTGCCACCATGAGAAGCACCGCCAAAGAGGCGGTATCGTCGCCCACGCCCGGAGCGCACAGATACGTGTCATCTCTCCAAAACGGCAACGGCTCGGTGTCGGGGAAAACCACATCGGTATGCGCGGAAAACAAGATCCAGTCCTTTGTATCCTCACAGTTATAGAAAAACAGCGTATTTTTTGCGGCATCCACCTTTACGCAGGCGGAATCCGCGCCGTTTTCGATCAGCCAATCCCGACAAAACAATGCTCTCGCGTCCTCCATTCCCGAGGGTGCCGGAATCACAGCCAAGCGTTCGATCAGCGAAAGCGTTTCCGCAACCGAGCGCGCCAGATAGGCTTCCAATTTATCAGACAATACTTGATCCATAACGGCTTGTCTCCTTTTTCAAAAGATCGTTACTCCAAATATTATACAGGAGCGAATGAAAAATGTCAATGCCGAGCGCTGTATTTCGACTATTTTTCTTCCAAATAGCCTGAGCAAAAATAAAAGCGCAAGTTAAAGCCTTTACGGTTCAACTTGCGCTCATAGTATGAGTACTTGCACAAAATTAAAAGCGGTTGAGCTTTTACGGGAGCGATTTCCATTTTAACGATAGGCGCATTCATACAGGGATATCAATCAAAAAGCACTCCGGGATTCATCTCGGCGGGAGATCTCCATTCTATACCGTAGTCTTTTTTCAGAATATTCCTTTTTACCGACCAATAAAGATGGCAATATCCCATACCATGCTTCTCACCAATTCTGGCAATAATTTTTTTATCAAGCTCCTCTTTAATCGCTTGAAATTCGGGGGTATCTTCTATAGGATCGTATTTCAGCATTGTGTCTCACTTTCTTTCCAAACGGTTCGAAATTGATCAACTGTATTCTTCCACCAAGGTTACGCTCTCAAAATCATTTTCATCTTTGCCAAAGAAGAAATAAAGAAATCCGTCAAGGTGATCGAGAAATCCCATTTCACTATCCAAGGGGTCGAATTGCAAAAGAAGTTTTTGGGGTTCATCTTCGTAGTTCCAATCGCTTGGAAGTCCGAGAAGGCGCGTGCAGTTCTCGTTATCGTCAACCTCGCGGAACTCCATTAGGTACGCGTCGTTGAATCTTTCATAGCCCTCGACCTCGTGGTTGAAATCATCGATGGCAAGCTCAGGCTCGCCCTCAAAACAACGAACGTCTGCCTCTAAATTATAATCTCCGCCGTCAGTATGTAGGAAGATATAGAGGTAGCCTGTGTGCGGAAGGCGGTTTTCTTTATCAAAATGCGCGATATCCGCAAGATTGATTTGACAAAGGAAAATCTCATCCTCATAGAAGTCGCCTTCCCACGCAAGGGGAACGGTGGGAGTGCCAAAAAACCTTGACGCACCGAGATCGTAATCCGCAGGCGCTTTTTTTACCTTGATTCCAATTGCCATAATCGTTTGGCACCCCTTCCTTTTATGATTCTTCGCTTTTTTCCTCAAGCATCAAAATCACGTGATCGCTGCGCGACCATGCGTACTCATTGCTGCCACCCTGTTCACGCCTTCCGCGCAGACATACGCGGGGATTTTCGAGAGAAATGACACCCTCGATGCCCCCTCGCGCCTCTTCATCAAAGAAGGTGAATTTGATCTCGTTCTCGGTCAATTCATCAATTCTGATTCTCTCGCCGCGGCTTGTTTGGTTCGCACCTTCAAAGATGTCATAGACCTCGTTCCAATAGTGGTTATACCAACTGCCGTATTGATATTCGTTCGTTTCGCGATCAAGGCGGAGAAAGTATTTCGACCATTTTTCGTTTATATGACTCATTTTTCAACCTCTGTTATTTTATGCGACGTTATGATATGGAATAGTGGATTTTATCTTCTCGCTCGGGCTCGGTCTTTTCGGTAACGACCGTTGCGCTGAATGCATAATGCGAAT
>SVSC01000110.1 GCA_015064525.1 Oscillospiraceae bacterium | reverse complement strand
GTCGTAGCCGTTGGGGAGTCGGCGGATGAAGGAATGGGCATGGCATGCCTTTGCTGCGGCGATCATTTCCTCGTCGGTGGCATCGGGTTTGCCCATGCAAATGTTTTCTCTCACGGTTCCCGCGCGGAGCCAGGTGTCCTGCAGCACCATGCCCCAGCTACCTCGCAAACTGCCTCTTGTGATATCCCGCAAATCGGTTCCGCTCACGGTGATCGAGCCCCGATCCACGTCGTAGAAGCGCATCAAAAGGTTGATCACGGTGGTTTTGCCACAGCCCGTGGGGCCAACAATGGCAACCCGTTGACCGGGTTGAACGTGGAGGGTCAGATCGCGGATCAAGGGGCGGTCGGGCGTGTAGGAGAAGGCAACGTCCTCGAAGCCAACGGTGCCGTCCGCCCGCTCCAGCACACGGGCGTCGGGAGCATCGGCGGGAATCGGCGCCTCGTCCAGCAATTCAAAGAGACGGGCGGCGCAGGCAAGGGCGTTCTGCAATTCCGCCAGCACGCCGGAGATTTCGTTAAAGGGCTTGGTGTACTGATTTGCGTAGGAGAGAAAGCCCGTGAGGCGTCCTACCGTGAAGGAGGCAACGCCGCCAACGGGGATGCAGAGAATGGCGCCCGTCAGGGCAACGCCCGCGTAGACCAAATTGTTCACAAATCGCGTGCAGGGATTGGTGAGGGAGGAAAAGAAGGTTGCCTTCAACGCGCAGGCAGAGAGACGGTTGTTAATCTCATCAAATCGCTCGCAGGCCTCGTCCTCCTGCCCGAACGCCATCACCAGCTTGTGGTTTCCAATGTATTCATCGATCATGGAGGTCTGCTCGGCGCGGGTGTCGGATTGGAGACGGAACAGAGAATAGGTTCGATTGGCGATAAAGGAGGAAACAAACAGTGAGAGAGGGGTGATCAGAATCACAACCAGCGCAATGGAGGGCTTTATGGTGAGCATGATCACAAGGGTGCCCGCAATGGTGAGAATTCCGGTGAAGAACTGATTAAAGCCCATGAGCAGACCGTCGGTAAACTGGTCCACGTCGGTCATCATACGGCTCACAATACTGCCCACCGTATGAGAATCCAGATAGGAAAGGGGGAGACGCTGGAGCTTTTCAAATGCCTCCCGACGCAGGCGGTAAACCAACGCGAAGGCAATCCGATTGTTGATCACGTTCATGCCCCATTGAGCAAGGGCGGTGAGGAGCGTGCATCCGCCAATGAGAATGGCGTAGCGCACAACGCCGCTCCAATCCACCATGCCCTTGCCAAGCATCAGGTCGATGGCGTTACCGGTCAGGAGCGGGACTGCCAGCGTCAGTACCGTGGAAATGGCGGCGCAGAGCAGGGAAAGGAGCATCAGCCCCCGATGGGCGCCCAACAGCTTCAAAATTCGTCCAATAGTCTTTTTGTCAAGGGTGAATTTCTTTTTGAAGAGCTTCATGCCTCCGCGCCTCCCTTCCGAAATTGAGATTCATGAATTTCACGGTAGACCTCACAGCCCTTCAGCAGATCGTCGTGCGTGCCGATGCCAACGGGCTCACCGTCCTCCAACACCAAAATCTTGTCGGCGTGGCGGATCGACGCGGTGCGCTGGGAAATCAGAAAAACGGTGGGGTGATTGGGGAGTTCGCGCAACGCCCGACGCAGAGCGGCATCGGTGGCGTAGTCGAGCGCGGAGGAGGCATCGTCCAGAATCAGGATTTCTGCCCCCCGCACCAACGCGCGTGCGATGGTGAGCCGCTGGCGCTGACCGCCCGAGAAGTTTCTGCCGTTTTGCTCCACGGGCGTATCCAAGCCGCCTTCTTTTTTCATCACGAATTCCTTGGCGCAGGCGCGCTCCAGCGCCATCCAAAGCTCCTCATCGGTGGCATTTTCATTGCCCCAAAGCAAATTGGAGCGAACGGTTCCGCGGAACAGCATTGCCTTTTGGGGAACCACGGCAATTTTTTCCCGCAGCTCGGTGGGGGAGTAGGAGCGAACGTCCCGTCCGTTCACGGTCACGGTGCCGCTTGTTGCATCGTAGTAGCGTGAGATCAGGTTTATCACGGAGGTTTTGCCCGAGCCGGTGGAGCCAATGATTCCAACCGTCTCCCCGGGAAACACCGTTAGCTCCACGTGGGAAACGGAGGGCTCCGCATTGCCCTCATAGGTTAACTCGGCATTGTGAAAGCAGACGGCAGTACCCGCGTCTCCCGCCACCGCGGGAAGGGAAAGCACCTCGGTGCTGTTGGGAGTATCCAAAACGACTTCGATACGGTCGGCGCAGGCAAGTGCCTTATTCACGGTTATAATGGTGTTGGCAAATTTCACCAGCTCTACCAGGATCTGCGACATATAGTTGGTGAGCGCGAAGACCTCGCCTGTGGTCAGATTTCCCTGATCCACGCGAATGGCGCCCGATAAGAGCAGAACGATCAGCCCCCCATTTACCAACAGCAGGGTGATGGGGTTCATCAAGGCGGAGATTTTTCCAACGTGGTTCTGAATGTGATTGTGCGCCGCGTTGGCATCCTCGAAGCGAGCCTCCTCCTCTCGTTCCTTGCGGAAGGCGCGGATCACGCGAACACCGTTGAGATTTTCGCGTGTGATGGAGGTTACGCGGTCCAAATTTTGTTGCACCTTTTTGTAGAGAGGAACGCCCGTGAGCATAATCCCGAACACCACAACTGCCAGCAGGGGAATGACCACAGCGAAGATCCAAGCGCTTTTGGCGTCTACCGTGAAGGCAAGAATCATCGCGCCGAACACGATGATGGGAGAGCGAAGCAGGAGGCGGAGGGTGAGATTGATGCCCGATTGCAGCTGGTTAACGTCAGCCGTCATACGGGTGATGAGCGTGGACGTGCCGATCTGATCGGTTTGCGTGTAGGAAAAGCCCTGCATATGGGCAAACAGCGCCGACCGCAGTCCCGCGCTGAAGCCAACGGCTGCTTTCGCGGCATAGTACTGAGCGATCAGGGAGCAGGAAAGACCAACCAGCGCGAACACCGCAAGCACGTCGCACATCATCCAGATGTAGGGCTTGTCGGCATTGCGGATACCCGTGTCAATCATTTCCTTCACAATGATGGGAACCATCAGATCAAAGCCCGCCTCCAACAGCTTGAACAGCGGGCTGATGATCGATTCCTTGGTGTATGGCTTGAGGTAGGGAAGTAGCTTTTTCATGAAAACGTCTCATTCCTTTATTTATAAAATCACAATTAAATATTATAGCAAATATTTATGCACGTAAAATGAAATTTTCTTGAATAAATGATAAACGATCAACGAAAAAGGTTGGGAGGACATCCTAAGGATGTCCTCCTCTCGTCAATCCACCCGCAATTCCTCCTCCAGCTCCCGAAAAAAGATCTCCTTATCCTTGTCAGAAAGGATAGCGTAGGCAACGTAATCTCCGTAAATCGCCACCTCGGCATCCTTCAATTTCGGCGTTTCCTCAGGAATATAGGAGTCGTAAAAGCTGCGGTTTCTTGCGTAGGAGTCCTTCAGATAGCGCTCTAAAAGCGCCCGAAGCTCCTCGGCGCGGTCACTCGGCGCTCGCCAGATCCCAAACTCGCTGATGTTGTTGCCGTCGGCGGAAAAGCGAAGGGCGCTGTCGGGGAAGCTTGAGAGATCCACGTAGTCGGCAAGCATAGAGACATCCGACTCTAGAAAGCGCGTGTTGCCCAGCTCCTCGCACAGCTCATCCGCCAGCTGCCCCACGGGATATTCGGTTTTGTAAATCGGCGCGGTGGAGCAAGCGCAGAGAGAAAGCGCGAGGGGGAGAACACAGCGGTAAAAGCATTTCTTTTTCATAACGGTCTCCCGATTGTAAGAGATTCGGGCGCAAAAAAGGATCCGTAAAGCGCCCGTTTCTTTGAGTATGCCCACAGATCCTTTTTTTATACAGATTTTGTCATTTTCGCAGGACGTATTGCCGAAAACGTTCCAGAACCGCCGCGTATGCCTGCTCATTCAGGTGGATGCCGTCGGTAGTAAAATCGCTTTTCAGATAACCGCCTTCATCGGTCAGAGGGCTTGCGGTGTCGATGACGTCGAGAAAATCAAAGTCCTCTCGGAGAGAGGGGAGGTTCTCATTGAGCAGCGAGATCCTGCGGTTGATCTCCTTGGGGGACACCGAAAATCTCCAGTCCTTTTGCAGAAATCCGTCGGCAACGGGGTAGACCGTTTGCACCAGCACGTAGGTGTCGGGGGACGCCTCGTGGATTTCTTGGATCAGTTGGCGGTAGCTTTCCAGATAGACGTTGGGATGATCGGAAAAATAGAGAATACCGTTGAGCCCGAAGGAAAGCACCAGCACAGGCGGACGCTCGCGCCTTGCCGCCTCGGCAGGCGTGCGCTCCCCGTCCTGAAACAGCAGGGGGCGAACGAGCAACGTGCTATCCAGCTTGGCGGTTCCCGAGGCATTTGCCCACACCCGCTCGCTCGGAATGATCGAGCGACTGCGCAGGTGGGTGGTGGTGGATTCTCCGAAAAAGGTGAGAACATCCAAAAAGCCTCGCTCCTCTCCAAAGGCAGGGGAGGCGAGGCTCAGAAGCAAGGACGATAAGCAGAGGGTGGTAAAAAGCTTTTTGAAACGCATAAGCGCGGCTCCTTTTGCGGCTTCTTATTCCTCCCGAAAGCTGTGGAACCGTTTCACAGTGAGTGTCACAATGCCCAGAATGATCCAATAGAGGATCGAAAAGAGCAGGGCGGCGATCAACCCGCTCCCAAAGGACTTTGCCGTGTTGGAGGGGAGCCATAGGAAGAAGAGAAATGCCGATAGTAAAATGCCGAAATGCAGAAAACGGCAGGCAGTTTTGGAAAAGGGCTGAGACGCTCGGAGCGTGTTGGCGCCCGAGAGCGAGAGACAGAAGGGGAAGATCAGAATCACGTTGAAAAGACCGGGAATCTTCGGCCCTTGGTTGGCGGTTGCAATCGCCAGCACCAGAAACAAAAGCAGGGTGCCAACGGTATAATATACGCAAGCGGCGGACAAAATCTTTCTCAGCAGGTTTTTCATAAAGCCCTCTCCAATGCACAGTTTTAGAGTTTACCGCTTTATATGATACTATACATTCGCAATTTTTGCAAGTCTTTTTTGTAAATAATTCCGCAGAAAGTCGATTGAGCAAAAAAAATGTATAAAAAAGTGAATACTATTCATTTTGGGTGTTGACTTTTCCGAAAAAAGTTGTATAATATATTATGTTGTAATATTCACATACGAGAAAGGATCGGTTTTTCTATGGCGTCCATGACGAGATCGGAAGCAAGAGAGGAAATTTTTTATCTGCTGTTTGAAAGCGAGTTCCATGGGGACAAGTCTCCCGAGGAGATTTTCGCCTTGGCGGCAGAGGTGAGGGACTTTTGCGAGAGGTGCGGAGCGAAGCAGCAGAAATACATCAAGGAGGTGTATTTCGGCGTTCGGGAGAAGCGGGAGGAGCTGGATGGCTACATCGCGCGGAGCGCCAAAAATTGGCGTCCCGATCGGATCGCTCCGGTTTCCAGAAGCATTCTCCGTCTCTGCGTTTACGAAATGCTGTGGGTGGAGGACGTTCCCATGGCGGTAGCGCTGAATGAGGCGATCGAATTGACCAAAAAATTCGATGATCCCAAGGCAAAGAAGTTTGTGAACGGCGTTCTCAACGGCGTGAAGAACGAGCTGGAAGCCGCGAAGGAATGAAGCAGACTGTTTACGTTGGGTTCGACACCAGCAATTATACCACCTCGGCGGCAGTTTGCTCTGAGGAGGGGCGCGTGCTTGCCAATATTCGGGTTCCGCTTCCCGTTCGGGAGGGGGAGCGCGGGCTCCGTCAGAGCGACGCTGTCTTTGCCCACACCAAAAATCTGCCGATCGTTTGCGAGGAGCTGAGAGCGGCTGTTGCAGGAAGGCGTGTGCTTGCCGTTGGGGTTTCCACCCGTCCGCGTTGGTCGGAAAATTCCTATATGCCCTGCTTTTTGGCGGGGAGGGCGGCGGCGGAGGCGTTCGCCGCAGGCTTGGAGCTTCCCGTGAGAGAATTTTCTCATCAGGACGGTCACGTTATGGCAGCGCTCTATTCCTCGGGAGAGATGAATTCCTTGCTTTCGGGGCGCTTCGCGGCGTTTCACGTGTCGGGCGGCACCACCGATCTGTTGCTTTGTGAGCCTGAGACAGAGCGCTTTAAGATTACCGTGATCGGCGGAAGCGCCGACCTTCACGCGGGGCAGGCGATTGATCGCATCGGTGTAATGATGGGGCTGCGCTTTCCGTGCGGCAAGGAGCTGGAGGCGCTGGCGGCGGAGAATACCCAAAGGGTTCCAACGCCAAAGATTTCGGTTCGGAATGGCGTTTGCCATTTTTCGGGCTTGGAAAATCTGGCGCAAGGACTGTGGCAGAAAACGGGCGATCGCTCTTTGGTGAGCGCTTTTTCTTTGGAGTTCTGCGCGAGGACGCTGCAAAAGCTCACCGAGCATATCGACAGTGTGGCGGCGGGAATTCCCGTGGTTTACGCGGGCGGTGTAATGAGCAATCGTTATTTGCAGAGCGTTTTATCAAAGCGCCCCAACACGTATTTTGCGGAGCCGTCGTTTTCGGCAGACAACGCGGCGGGGATCGCCCTGCTTTGTCGCCGCGCAATGATGGCGGGAGAGGAGTAAACAAGGTATGTCACAGGCGCCGATCTTAACGGTCTCGGAGCTGAATGAATATATACGGATGCAGATGGACGGCGACCGTGTGCTGGCGTCGCTGTTTGTGAGAGGAGAGCTTTCCAATTGCAAGCTCTATTCCTCGGGGCATCTTTATTTTACGGTGAAGGATGCTGAAAGCCAGCTGAGCGGCGTGATGTTCCGCTCCTATGCCGCCCGCCTGGGCTTTGTGCCAAAGGACGGCATGAAGGTAATCCTTCACGGAAGAGTGTCGGTTTATCCCACAAGAGGGCAGTATCAGATCTATGCCGACGATCTTGTACCCGACGGCGCGGGAAGTCTTGCTCTTCAGTTTGAGCAGCTGAAGCGTCGATTGGAGGCGGAGGGACTGTTCGATCCCATGAGAAAAAAGCCGATCCCAAGGATTCCGAATAGAATCGGCGTAATTACCTCGCCGTCGGGCGCGGCGGTGCAGGATATCCGCAACGTTCTCGGCAGGCGCTTCCCGTTGGCGGAGATGATCCTGTTTCCCTCGCAGGTGCAGGGAGAGGGCGCGGCGGAGCAGCTGATCGCGGGGCTTTTGTTCTTTCAGGAATATTGCCGTGTGGACGTGATCATTCTCGGTCGCGGAGGCGGCTCGGCAGAGGATCTTTGGGAGTTCAACAGCGAGACGCTTGCGAGAGCCGTTGCCGCGTGCGAAATCCCCGTTATTTCCGCGGTCGGGCATGAAA
>SVSC01000109.1 GCA_015064525.1 Oscillospiraceae bacterium | reverse complement strand
ACTTCGTGGTCCCCCTCCCTCTCGGAGGGAGGCTCATAAACGTGCAACGATTGTGCATTTTGCTATCTTTGTTTTGATAAATATACTTTGTCAGCAAGCTGAGGCGCCGTATCCGTTTGGATACGGCGCCTCAGACTGTAGACAAAACTATAGAATTTTGTCAGCTTGATGAAAGTTTTCGCCTGCGGTGTCAAAAGAAGGCTGCTAACGCATTTGCGCAACCTAACAAATCGCGCACCTTTGGTCTACAACCTACGAAAATCCCCTGCAAGCCGTTGTCTTGCAGGGGATTTTCTGAATACGGTAAGCGAAACGAATCAGCTTTGTTCACAATATGCCAAGGCTCATCACGCGGCTTGGGTGGAATCGCTGTTCGTGGTGGAGAGGAAGGCGCTTCCCGCAAACGCACCGTTCACAAAGGTGAACACAGCTGCCTCGGAATAGCTTACCGCGTCTCCGTCGGTGGTGTAGTAGGCACGAACCAGAACGTGCTGAATACCGGTTGCGGGGATCTTGTCGATCACCAGCGTGCCAACGTAGTCGGCGCTCATTTCAGCGGCGGTCACGGTCTTCATGCCGTAGTCGGAAAGAATAGAGGTGTAAACCGCGCCGCAGTCCTGCTGCTTCACGGCAGAGGCACCGTTCTTGGCGTAGTCGGAAAGAATGGAAACCTGGAAGCCGACACTCTTCACAGCGGAGAGATTCTCAATTTCAGCGGTGTTTACGGTTGCAAGGAAGCGCGCGGCAAAGGTGGTGTCGTTCTTCTTGATCTGAACGCCCGCAACCTTCACGGCGTCGGTTCCCTTTGCGGGAATCGCAAGAGCGGCAGCACCATCCTTGTAGGCGCTGAACTGCTCCGTTACGGCAGCGGCAAGCGCCGGCATGGATTTCAAGCCACCTGTTTCCGCGTTAACCGTGGTCTGACTGTCCTTGTAGTATGCAACCGAAGAAACGTCGTCCTGAACGTCGGAGTAACGAATCACAACCTTGTGCGCGGGATAGCTGCCGGATGCCATTGCAACCATTGCAACGGGCTCCTTCACAGAAGCGTTGGAATGAGCGGCGTAGAAGCAATCCTCAAAGATTACAGCCACACAACCGGATTCCGCGGTAACAGCGGCAGCCTGCGTTCCGTTATTGTTGTAGCGCAGAGAAGCGAGGGCTCCGCCCCATGCGGCGCCGGAGCTTGCGGTGATCTGAGCAAGACCCAAGCAACGGGTGAAGGTGGTTTTTCCTGCCACTCTACCCATCAATCCGCCGATTTCGGCTGTTCCCGAAAGGGTAGCGTAGCTTGCGCAATCGGTCATGGTGGTGGTAGAGTCGGTACGGCCGGATCCAACAATGCCTCCCATAGCAGCCTTACCGGTAATGGTGGTCTTGGAATCAACAACACAGTTGGTGAAGGAGGAGCCTGCCTTAGCAGCGGCATCGCCACCGCAAATACCGCCCGCGTTGGAGCTCTGCATACCCTTGGTGGCATTGATATGGCAGTTGGAAACGGTTACGTTGGTAAACTCATTTCCGGCTCCGTAGAAGCCGCCCACAACAGCACCCACATATTGCTTGGATGCGGGGATCTCGTAGTAGGAGTTGCTGACGGTCAGATTTTTCACCTTACCGCCGCGAATGGTTCCGAGGAAGCCCAGATAGGAGGTTTCCCCAGCAACGTAAAGACCGGAAATGGTGTGTCCCTGTCCATCGAAGGTGCCGCGGAAGTTCAACCAGGAGCTGGCGGCGATCTGAGAGGAATAAGGAACCCACTTATAGATCACATTGCCCTGCTCGGCGGAAGGGGTGAAGCCTGCGGAGGTTGCAACGCCATCGTTCCAAACGATATCGGCGCCCAGCTTCACAGTCTTGTTCAGAAAATTCTTGGGAGAGCTGCCCATGCCCAGCTCCATAAAGTAAGCCAGCTCGCCTACGGTGGAGATGGTAAACTCGGTTTCGGAACCGTCGCCGTACCATGCCTTATCTGCATCGGTAACGGTGTATGTGGTAACAGTGGGAGTTTCTGCCGATGCAATCACAGGGAAGCAGGGCAGCATCAGGGCGATCACCATGAGGGCAACGATCGCCTTCGTGAAAATGCTCTTTTTCATAATCAAATTTCTCCTTTTCATTTCTTTGGTGCGGATCAGCCCCACCAGTCCATTACGTTGTTGTTGTCCTTGCCTTCGCCATCCACAAACAGACCGTTCCCTGCACTGGTGGCAATCACGTCTTGCGCGGAAATGAGGTTTAACAAGATCTCGGGGGTTTGATAAGCCTTCATTTTTTTAATCTCCTCTCAATAGAAATCGGTATTCTTATTATACATGAAAAGGAAGTAAAAAAACATACCGATAACTGTTGAAAAAGGAAACAATTCTGCCGTGACAACGGTTTTCTCTGCTGTTTTTCGCGACTTTACGTCCACTTTCTTCCTTTTTTATGTGTGTTTTTTTCGTTTTTGGTCAAATTTAGGAATATAATAGCCTTTTTCTACAGAATAGTTGCTGTTTTTCACAAATAAAATATGATATAATTTGATTATCGGAGTCTCACACTCCAATATTTTGCGCACGGCTTCATGGAGGTATCACATGAAAAAAGCAGCCGCGGCATTGCTTGCCGCAGGAATCACCCTCTCCGTCGGGTTCACGTCTTCCGCCGTTTCCGAAACTTCCGGTGTCTTTGCAAAAGCACCACAGCGAACCGTGGTGTCCACCGTTACCTCTGCAACCATTCTCAGCGACTGCGTTGCCGCGCTCGGAAGCGGCTCCTATGGCGGCGAAAACGAGTACCTTACCTATGCCTATTATTACGGCACCCCCGAAAATCTCCGTCCCTATCAAAAATTCAACAACGACAACGGTGGCTCCGGTGACCGCCTGAACGGCTCCTCCACGCTGGTGAACCGTTGGCTTTCTCAATCGATAAATGGGGAATCCACCATCATCAAGGTAACCGCAAAATCCAACCTCACCCTCATTCTCACCAGCGAAAGCGATGCCTCCCACAAATATATCTGTTGGTCTCCCGACTCCTATTTTGAGTATATCGCCGAGGGGGCTGCTACCAACGGAACCATCTACCGCATCAGCCTTGACCGTCGCTTTGCCTTGGTTGATGCTCCCGCCAACGCCTATGCCGCGGAGGTCACCATGCAGGCAGGCGACTCCTTCCTGTTTGTGTTCGGCTCGGACTTCAAGACCGCCAAATCGGCAAGTCGCTGGATCCATTTTTCGGTTTCCACCGACTATGATCCTGCCTCTCGCCCCAATTTTGACGCCATGCCCGCACTCACCGCCAAGCGTTTGGAAAGGATCAACGCGCTCACCGCTCTCGCCAATGCCGTTTCCCAAGAAAACGGCTATTCAAGGGAGTCCGAAGCCGCCGCATGCGCCGCTCTTGCCGACGCCCCCCGACGCATGGAGCGCACCCGAACCGAGGCTGACGTGGAGGCTGTTTTTCAATCCATTGCAGGCTCCATAGAAGCCGCCAAACGCCTCACTCTGAGAGAGGATGAGCTTTCCACCGCCGTGCAAGAAACCTGCGCGCGCTTGGATGCTTTAATGGCTTCGGTGGATCAGGTGAAGTACGCCGCTGTTTACGATCGCGTGGAGGCGCTTTACTATGAAGCATTGGAGCAAACCTATGCCGCAACCAATCCTACGTCGGCTCGCTATCAGTACAACCGTTATCAGCCCTACATCTACGCGTTGCTCAACGCCTGCGAGCAAGGAGGACAAGCATGAAAAAAGCTCTTCGACTGTTGGCGCTCCTCCTTTGCGCCGTCACCCTGTTTTCCGCTTGCGGAAATGATAAGCCTGCGGAGATCACAACGGAAGCCCTCACCGAGACTCCAACGCGGGAGCCCCTCACTCCCATTTCACCGGAGGACATTCAAATGCCCGAAAATCTTTGCGATATCATTGATACCGTTCACATTGAGCGCGTGACCGAGACCCCCACCTTCACCCCCAACCAATCGCTCCCCGAAGATACCGACCGCGCGGTGATCATTCCACACTTCACCGTGAACGATCACATGGTGCTTCAGCGCCGCGCCGTGAATCTGATTCGCGGCAGAACCTCCGATGCCCACGTTGCGGCGCAATTCTGCGGCGGCATCTACTACGGACAGGTGGAGAACGGTTATTTTGAAATCTATCTGCCCCCCATGGAGGCGCAGGTTCAAAAGGATCTGGTGATTCTCACCGACACCGCCCGCCTCACCCTTACCGACATTTGCGTTGGCGATGTTTACCTGCTCAGCGGACAATCCAACATGGCATGGTCTATGGGCTGGTCTGAGGACATCCACAAAAACGACATTGCAAATGCCACCGAGGAAAACATTCGCGTGATGCGCATGAACCACACCGAAAGCGAATACGAGCGGATGGATGCCGAGGGTGACGTTGCTTGGATGCGGATCTCTCCAGAGGTTGCGAAAACCTTCTCCGCCATCGGCTATCTGTTCGGCAAGCGTCTCCATCAGGAATTGGAGATTCCCATCGGCTTGGTGCAAGCAGCTGTGAGCGGCTCTGCCATTGCCTTTTGGTTCCCTGCCGACACCTACCAAGCCTACGTGCGAAGCGGCGGTGTGGCATACACCTCCAACTCATCGGGCAATCTGATGCCCTGCCTTGGCTACAACGGCATGATCGCGCCCCTGCTGGGAATGCGCTTCTGCGGAATGCTTTGGTATCAGGGAGAAGCTAACACCTCCGACAGCGAGCATTACTTTGATCAGCTCTCCCTGCTCATCAACACCTACCGTGAGCGCTTCAATGCGCCGCTCATGTCGGTCACCGTGGTGGAATTACCCAAGGCAACACCCGACCACGCTGAAAAATGGGCGCCCGTGAAGGCAGCCCAACAGCGCGCCGCCGCCGAGCTGGAAAACGTGGCGCTTTCGATCTCCATTGATTTGGGCTACGAGGTGGACGTTCACCCCCGCGATAAGACGGTATACGCTCGCCGCGCCGCCGAGATCACCCTTCACCGCTTCTACGGGCTGGAGATCTCGCCCTTCCCCTCGGTTGCCGCCGCCGAGCGGATCACCGAAACCATTGTGAGCCTCACCCTCACCGGTGGCGATGGCTTTGAATTGCGCAATGGCATCAACGGTTTCCAAGTGAGCACAGACGGAGAAAAATGGTTTGCGATCGAGCAAGCCGACATCGACGGGAACGTGCTGACGCTGGTTGCCGCCGAGCCCTTCCGATATATCCGCTACGGCGTGATTTACTACCCCACCCTTCTTGATTTTTCTAAGCACGTTACGGTCTACAACACCGATGGCAACCCCTTGGATCAGTTCATTCTTCAAGTGGATTAAAGCATCCCCATAAACAATCGGGCTTTCTCGTCCTCCGATCTGCGCGGAACCGAGAAAGCCCGATTTCTGTTTACGGTCTAAAATTTTTCCGCGATATCCGAACAGTCCTTTATCTTACCTCTGCTGTGAGAAGCTCCCGCAACAGCCGCTGTGTTTCTCTTGTTGGCGACGTAAGCGGCAGGCGGTATTCGTTTTCACAGTAGCCCATCAGGTGGGCAAGATACTTCACCGGAACGGGATTTACCTCCCGAAACAGACCGTCGATCAAGGGGCGCAGGCGACCCGCGCGCTCGGCGGCTCGCTTCCACTCCCCTGCCGCGCACAGTCGGCAAATTTCGCTCATTCCCTTCGGTGCCACGTTGGAGCAGACCGAAACCACACCCTTGGCACCCAGGCGCATTGCCAACACGGTGTTATCGTCGTTGCCCGTATAAATATCCAATCGATCACCGCACTCGGCGCACAGCTCGCCCAAGAGACTCAAATCTCCCGAAGCCTCCTTTACCCCCACCACGTTCTCCAGCTTCGCCAGCTCCCGATAATGCCGCATCCGCAGAGCCACTCCCGTTCTGGAGGGAACGCTGTAAACCATCACGGGCTTGGAGGACGCCTCGGCAATGGCTTGAAAGTGCTTTAGAATACCGCTGTCGGTTCCCTTGTTGTAGTAGGGCGTGACCGCCAAAAGACCGTCTGCCCCCGATCTGCAGGCGATTTTTGCAAGCTCCACGGCGCGGTCGGTACAGTTTGAGCCGCATCCTGCCAACAGCGGAACGCGATTTCGGATGCAGTCTCTTGCCGCCTCGATCACCTCTCCATGCTCCGCGAAGGACAGAGTGGAGCCCTCTCCCGTGGTTCCCGCAACCAGAATGGCGGCAGCTCCTCCCTCGATCTGTCCTTCGATCAGCCGACACAGCGCGGCGCGATCAAGCATCCCGTCACGAAAAGGGGTGATCAGGGCAGTGGCAACCCCTTGAAACAAGGTTGGTTTACGCAAGCTCATGGGCGATTTCTCTCCTTTCGCTGAAAAAAACGATCTTTCCGAAGGGAACCTCTGAAGATTTCGCGCGCGGAGCTTCCGTTCATTCCATGCGCGTGGATTTTTTAGAGGTTTCCTGAAAATAAAGGTTGCATTTTCCGCGATTTCGGGTTATAATAAAAGAAGATCGCGGAAGCTGCCCTCCCTTAGTGCAGAATATGCCGCAAAACCGATTTTTGTCAGCCGAAAAAGGAGTTCCCCATGAGCGTGATCATCAACGAAAAGCCCTCCACCGATCTGTTAACCTCCGACTTTTTCTACCATCTTCCCGAGGAACAGATCGCTCAGCACCCCGCGGAGCAAAGAGATGCCTCCCGCCTGATGGTGCTGCACCGCGACACCGGCATAATCGAGCATCGTCGATTCTCGGACATCATTGAGTATCTCAATCCCGAGGACGTGCTGGTGGTGAACGATTCCAAGGTAATCCCCGCCCGACTTTACGGCAGCGTGGAGGGGCGTCCCGAGGCGACCTTGGAGCTTCTTTTGCTTCGTCAAAAGGATTTGAACGTTTGGGAGTGCCTTGTGAAGCCCGGAAAGCGCGCCCGCGTTGGAATGCGCTCGGTGTTCGGAGAGGGAAAGCTCACGGGCGAGGTGATCGACCTGGTGGAGGAGGGCAACCGCCTCATCCGCTTCTCCTATGACACCGAAAAATATGAAAACATCTACCAGGTTCTCCATGAGATCGGTCTGATGCCCCTCCCCCCCTACATCACCGAGCAATTGCGCGACAACGATCGCTACCAAACCGTTTACGCGCGCGAGGAGGGCTCTGCTGCCGCCCCCACGGCAGGCTTGCACTTCACCCCCGAGCTGCTGGAGAAAATTCGCGCCAAGGGGGTTGCCGTGGTTCCCGTGATGCTGCACGTCGGTCTTGGCACCTTCCGCCCCGTGAAGGCGGACAAGATTACCGACCACGTGATGCACAGCGAGTTTTTCTCGGTCTCCCGCGAGAGCGCCGACATCATCAACCAACGTCGGGCGCAAGGCGGCAGACTGATCTGCGTTGGCACCACCTCCTGCCGCACCGTGGAGAGTGTTGCCGCGGAGGA
>SVSC01000108.1 GCA_015064525.1 Oscillospiraceae bacterium | reverse complement strand
CGCCACAGACTAACCGCCAAACGGCGAGCGCGAGGCATCAGCCATCTGCGATAGTGAACGCACAGGGCGATCAAAACGCCCAGCAGAACCGCGCAGATCGACAGCAATGGAACCACAAGGGTGAGGAAGCGGTCCTTCGCCTGCTCTCCCCCAATGGTCACCTTTTCCTTCGCCTCGCGAGAGAAGGTTGCTCTGTGAATCGGGGAACGGTTCTCCCCCGCGGCATTCAGCGCGTAGGGCGACCAGCCGGCGAACCGATAGAAATAATTCTCGTCCTCCGCCTTCACGGGATCGGCGGGAAGCGGAATGCGCTCTCCAAAGGGAACGTCGTATTCCGCCAGCACGTCACCGTTTTCATCCACAAAGGTGACGTGATAAACAATCTGCTCCACCAGCACCTCAACGGACACCGCGCAATCGGGCATTTCAAAGGACTTCCCTTCCACCCGAGCCGTTTCCCCGTTGGAAAGCCTCAGTATCGCGCCAACAATCTCATAGCCGAAGGTACAGTTGGCATTCAGCTCCACAATGCCGCCAACGGGCGCCGACTGCGGAAGCGCTGTCAGGTTGGAATTTTCGGTGGGATCGCTGTATTGCAGGCGATGCTCCACCCGAAAGAGCATTTGCATATTTTGCGGCACGGGAATCCGCACGCTGCCGTTGGCGTACCGATCCATGGGCGCCTCGCTCCGCACGCCCCCAAGAATCCGATAAATCATCGGGAACATTCCCTCCCGCAGAGTCACTTGGGTCTCCACCCAAAAGGAGCGGGGAATATTCAACTCCCTTCCCGCGCTGCTCAGATACTTCAAAACAAAAATCACAGCCCCTGGCGTGTCCGCCTCCCACATCTGCCATTCCAGCTGACAGCAAAGATCGGCGATCAGCTGAAGCTGCTGGGCGGGAGTGTAGGTAACGGTAAAGTCTCCCCTGCGGAAGGTGAGATTTTTCCCGAGAGACACGGCGTACTCCGAGGCGCCTCGGAAATCCACAATGCTCTCCTCCATGCAAAGGATGACCTCGCTCTCCGTGTGAAGAACGGGGCAAGCCTCTCCGTTGCTGTAAAGCCCCAACGTCTGCTTGCGATAGACAGCCTCGTAGGTAACGTTGGCGGTTGCGGGCTGAGGGATACGGTTCCAGGAGAGGAAGGTATAAACACAGCTGTCGGGCAGGCGGTCGGTGGAAATGGGACAGCTCGGCATTTCACCGTAGGAAACCACCGTTTCGGCTCGCTGATCCCCCACCTGCCAGATCACGGTAAATTGCTTGAGAACAGATTCGTATTGCGCCACGTACACCGCGCTCCCCGTAACGGGAGCGATGGGCTGCGACCACCCCAGAAAGGTGTGGATCATGGAGTCGCTTTCCCATGCGGTGGAAATGGGGCAAACGGGCGTTTCTCCATAAAGATAATACTCTGTGCGTCGGGCGCCTCGCACCTCCCAAATCACCTCATAAAGCTTCGGGGTGCGGCGGTAAACGGGTGACAGCGAAAGATCCTCCGTGATGGATTGCAGAGACACGCGCTCGGCTGTTTCGGGATCTCCGTGGCGTACCCAGCCCAAAAAGACGTAGGAATACCGCACGTCATCCTCAATGGACATATCGGGCTGTGGCGCACGGGCACCGTACTCCACGGTCACCGTTTGAATGGGGTTACCGTCGATGCCGTAGTAGGTAACGGTTTTACGGTTGGTAATCGAGCGCACGCAGGTAACGGTTCGGCGCAGGGCGATCAAGCGATCCTCCCCTGTTGCCGCTCTTTTGGGAAGCACCCCCGCCCTCAGCTCCTCGGCAAGCATCCGCTCTCCCTCGGAAAGGGCAGGCGCCTCGGGTCTTTCTCCCTCGGGAGGAAAAACCACCGCAGGCGGCTCACCGGGATGCGCCTGCTCCTTGGGAGGATTTCCCGGGTTTGCCACGGGAGTGGGCGCACCCTCCAGCGCGGGGTCGGAAAGCTCCTCAAAATCCTTCACGGGCTTTTCCACGGGCTCGGGGAAACCCTCGTCGGGAAGCTTGACCTCCTCCTGGGGAAGGGTAACCCCCCAAGGGGACGCCATAGACTCCCGATCCACTCGCAAATGCTCCTCCACCAGCTGCTCCACCGAAAGATCAATATGCGGCGACACTCTCCATGCGGGATCTACCGTTTTGCTGTCGTCCAGCGCGCAACGAAGCACGTAGAGCTGCGCCAAAAACTGTTGGAAATGCGCTACCTTCGGCTTGGTTTCGGGGTTGGTGTTCATGGCGGCGGAAACGCCGCTGTTGCTGTAAATGGCGTAGAGCGATTCGTAGAGCAAAATGATCTGATCGCGAATCGACTCATAGTTTTCGGAATAGTAGACAAAGAGCGCACGATAACGCTCCAGCTCACTGCCGTATTGAGCGCTTCGCAGGTCGGAATAGCCCTTCAGAAGAGGACGAACGGCAACGGTGGCGTTTTTGGCGTTGTCGATGTACTTTCTTTCCACAAACAACGTGGTTTCCAGCAGGTGGGCGTTCGACAGCACCGAATCCACGGTGCTTCCCATCACGCCCGGATAAAAGATCCAGAAATGGCTGTCATAAACGAACATCGACTCCATAATGGACAGTCGCCGCAATGCGCCCTCCAAGCCCTGCAGGTAGAGCTCATAGCGATTGTAAAGCTCCACGTGATTGGCGCGGAACGCCTCAAAATCGTAGTACTGCTTCTCCGCCAGCGCGTAGGCCTCCTTCTTGACCAAATAGTCGGCATACGCCTTCTTTTTGGCGTCAAACTCGGCCTTTGCCAACATATAGGCGTCAAAGTCCTTCTTCTTTTGGGTGTAGATCGCCATGTCGATCTCCCATTGGGTGCGCAACGCCATGGCATCGTCGAACCGCTTTCTTGCCGCCAGGTACTCAGCATGGGCAAGCTCCTGCTTGGCATACGCCTCTGCCGCCGCCTCGAATTCCGTGAGCGCGCCGAGCGCGTCCTGCCCCAGCGCATAGGGCATGGTGATCAGCCCGTCCGCCGTTTCCGCGGTGATCACGGTTTGCCAAAGGAAATCCACGCGAATCTCCAGATCCTCCGAATGCCAGAAGGAGGGAAACTCCGCGGCATAATCCCCGTTTTCCAAAAGTGACAGATTGCTCGCCGTACCGTTCACCCATACCTCGGTGGGAATCCACTCCACCGTCGCTCCGCTCGTGGCGCGATAGACGTAGGGGCTGATCAGAACCGTCAAGAGCCCCGTTGTGTTGTCATATTCCCTGCGAATCACGCGATCGGGGATACTGTTGTTATAAACCAGCGCCGCCTCACTCAAGGCATCCAACGCCGCCCGCTCCCCCGCAGTGAGGGGAGACTCCGCCTCCCCCAGCAGCAGCTCCGCCAGCGCAGAAGGAGAAAGCGTTTGGTCGGTGCCGTCGCCGCGCCCAAAGGACATCGCGCCCTCCACCGCGCAGATCGGTGTCTGCAATAGCATCAGACAGCACAGCAGCAGGGAGATCGCCGCTACCGTTCGGCGGAAAAATTTGGTGTTCATATATCTCATCGTTCCTTTTTTTCATTTTAAGGCAATTCGCAACAACTGCCCGAACAGATTTATGATACCACATCCCGCAAAAAAAGTCAAGATTTGCGGCTCACTCTTTACAGTTTGTTTTTAGTTGGTTGGGGTGGAGGGGGATGGTCGGAACCTTCTTGGAGGAAGTTAGTTTTGGGAGGAAGGGTGGATTTTGGAACCTTCTTGAAAGAAGGTTCCAAACCTCCAAGAACTTCCCGTAGGGGTTGGTTTGGAGTTTGTGATACATGGCGGCTCGGTCTGTAGTTTTATGCCGCCCTTCTGCGTACGCTGGAATATACAATAGCTCCCGCAAGCGGCTGGGTCCCGCCACCCCATCCGCTCCATAATGTTAGTTTATTTGGGAAGGGATAGCTTATGGTTGTGTCATCCTGAGCGGAGGCGGTGAGGAGCGAAGCGAATCTCTGCCGTAGCCGAACCCGTAGGGCAATGCGTAGCATTGGGATCTACTAAGGAAGTAGATAAATCCATCCGCACAAAATGAAACCTCACTAACATCGTGGAGCGTTTAGAGTGGCGGGCAAGCCCGCTTTCCAAGCTCGACTTTTGTACGGTTTAAATTTGTTTATACCATCCCCGAGAATGGGGGTTACCTGTTTCCAAAACAGTTCATCTCTGCTAACATCGTGGAGCGGATGGGGTGGTGGCACCTAAACGCTTGCGGGAGCTATTGTTTGGTGAGCATACTGCAGATAGGCGACATATAACTAACAACCAGCCCGCTATGTATCGCTAACTTTAAACCAACCCCTGAGGAAGTTCTTGAATGGTGTTAGCCTGACGGCAAACTTCTTTCAAGAAGTTTCTGACAATCCCCCCGTCCTTCCAAAACTAACTTCCTCCAAGAAGGTTCCAAAATCCACCATTCCCTCCTAAACTAACTCCCGTGGAGCGTTTCATGTGGTGAGCAGTCATGCACAAAAACCGCCCGAGCTTCAACCTTTGCCGGGTTCTGCTTTGCAGCTTGACCTCGCTCAGGATGAGTCGGGCGGATTTTCGCTTTATGCTTTATAATGGGAAATATCTTTTACCAAGGCGTGGGAACACCGTCCACGTAGTGCCAGTAGCCCTCGTTGTTTTCTTGGTCGGTGGGCTGAGCCTCGCTATAGTAATATCGGGTGGGGAAAAATCGGAAGCCGCCACCGTCGTTCGTGAAATCGATCGAAAGCCATTCATCCCAGTTGGAGCCGTTATAATAAACGGTTTCCAACCCCGTACATTTGTAGAACGCCGCAGCGCCAACCTCGGCAAGACTCTTGGGAACGATCACAGTTGTGAGCTTTGCGCAGCCCTGAAACGCAATTTCTCCAATATGCGTAACTCCCTCGGGAAGGTTGAGGCTTGTCAGCTCGGTGCATTTGTAGAAGGCATAGTTTCCGATCTTGGCAACGCTACTCGGAATGGAAATAGTTTCCAGCGAGGAACAACCGTAAAAGGCTTGCTTACTAATGAGAGAAACGCCTTGTGGAATGGAGACGTGGGTGAGACTGCTGCATTCTCTGAAGGCACCCTCGCCGATCTGACCAAGGCTACTCGGCAGAGTGATATTTTTGAGACTGCTGCAGCCGTAAAACGCTCTGTCTTTAATCGAAAGCAGTCCCTCGGGCAGAGAAACGCTCGCAAGACCGACGCAATCCCGGAAGGCGCTGTCCTCAACGGTTGTAACGGTGGCGGGAACGGTGATCTCGGTCAGACCGCTGCAGCCTCGGAACACACCCTCTCCCATCGAGAGCAGCCCCTCGGGCAGAGAAATGCCCGTAAGACCGACGCAATCCCGAAAGGCGCTGTTCTCAATGGACGTAACGGTGGCGGGAATGGTGATCTCCGTCAGATTGCTGCAGCCTTGGAACGCGCTTTCACCGATGGAGGTGATGCCGTTCTGGAGGACGATGCTTTTCAACCCCTCTGCATTTTGAAAGGCGTTGGGCATGACCCGCGTAATTCTTTTTCCCTTATGTACCGCGGGGATCACGATCTCCGATCCGCTCAGCGTTTGCGCCTCATAAACTCCCCAAGTGTTGTCGGGCAAAAGCGTAAGCTCCAACCCCGATGTGCCGATTCTGACCACCTCAACGCAGGCAGAAAGAGAAAGCGCAACGAAAACCAAGCAAAGGAAAAGTCCGATCTTTTTTGTTGTTTTTTTCATAACGATGCGCCCTCCTGTGGCGCGTTCTGTGTTTATCAATTGTACGGTGAACGTGTGGGGTTATGCGGAGTTCCTTTTTTTTTGCCGCGTATGTTACGCTCCCACCTCGGGCGCACTCACCTCGGGAGTCTGCTGGGGCAGGGTTTTGCCCAGCGTCAGCAAAAGGCTGTAGAACTCCTCGGAGCCAAGATAGGTTTCGGGAAGCACGCCGTTCCATTGGAGAACGTAGTAGTACATCAACAGATTCTCAACGTCCTCGTTGGTGATATTTTCGGGATCCTTTGCGAGGATCTCCAGCATATGACCCACAATGGCGGCATCCTGCTCGCCCGCAAAGGCCGCTGCCTCTGCCTTGGTGCGAACCACGTCGGCATCTGCCTCAGCGGCGATCTTGGCAACCTCGGCGGCGGTTTTGGCTTCGATCTCCGCAACCTTCGCGGCGGCATTCGCCTCAATCTCGGCGCGCTTTGCCGCAGCCTCCGCCTCCATATTCTTTTGCTGCTGCTCGATCTGTGCCTGCTTGCTCTTCTGCTCGGCAACCTGCTTTGCCTCCACGGCCGCGGTGAATACGTCCGAGAAGTCGATATCCTCAATGGAAGAGTCGATCACAACGATGTTGTATTCCGAAAGATCCTCGGTGAGCTTGGCGCGGATGTCGGCAGAAAGCTGCGCGCGACTGTTCAAAAGCTGCTCGGCGGTGTACTTGGCAAACTCGCTCTTCACCGCCTCCTGAATTCCGGGAGTGATCACCGTTTCGTAGTAGGAAACACCGATCTCCTTATAAATCATCTGGGCGTTCTGCTTGGAAATCTGATAGTTGATGGTGTAGGTTACCGAAACCTCCTGAATATCGGAGGAGAAGCAGAGCAGATCCACCGATGCCTTTTGGTTACGGTTATCCATGTTCACCACGCTCTCCCAAGGAGCGCAGAGGTGAACACCCGCCTCATGGGTTTTATCCTTCACCTTTCCGAACACGGTGATAATCCCCGTGTGTCCCGTGGGAACGGTGCGAACGCAGGCGGATACCATCAGAACCCCCGCGATCAGAAAGAGCGCCAAGGGAGCGAGCATTCGGATCGCCGCCTTCTGACGCTTCAGGGCAAACACGGCAATCACCGCCACCAGGGCAACGATCAGACCAACCACAAACAATGCAAACATATTTTTTTCTCCTTTCGATCCGACTTTTGTCGGTTTGACGTGTATATATAATAACACAACTTCCAAACACTGTCAAGTGATTGTGTAAACATTTTTAACAATTTACAATTTGTTCAAATATATACATTTTTTTCAAGTATCCGAGGCTTTTTTGTTTGTGTTGGTTGACAAATCAACCATTTGTGTGCTATAATAAAGTGACTTTGCTCAAAAAATAACAAAGGAGAAAATCCAATGGAAAGAACCGATCCTAAATTTCAAGCGTTGTTCACTCCCTGGAAGATCGGCAACGTGGAAATCAAGAACCGCATCGTGATGTGTCCCATGGGAGGCACCTCCCTGTTCGGCTGGTTTGAACTAACGGGCTGTCACTTTGATCGCGAGGCGGCAAAGCTGTTTTTGGAAAGAGCGCGGGAAAACGTTGGTCTGATCATCCCCGGCATCGCTCCCCTGCGGGATACCTTCTGGGGCAAATGGCTCTGGCAGAACCCCAAAATGTTCCGAGAGCTGAAAACCTTTATGGATGAGATCCATAAAACCGGCGCCAAGCTCTTTATTCAGCTCACCGCGGGCATGGGCCGCTCCTGGGCGATCACCGAGCTGGTGGCTCCCCTTCACAAA
>SVSC01000003.1 GCA_015064525.1 Oscillospiraceae bacterium | reverse complement strand
TCCAGTCCAGGGTGATATTGCTGAAGGGAGCCTGCGTTCCCCAACGGCTGGGGGTGTTCACGCCGTAGACAAAGGATTCAATGCACTTCTTCACGGCATCGTAGGACAGATTGTCCGCCTTCACAAAGGGGGCAAGATAGGTATCGAAGGAGGAGAACGCCTGAGCGCCCGCCCACTCGTTCTGCATAATGCCCAGAAAGTTGACCATCTGATTGCAAAGGCTTGCCAGATGCTTGGCGGGAGCCGAGGTGATCTTACCGGGAACGCCTCCCAGCCCCTCCTCGATCAATTGCTTCAGCGACCAGCCCGCGCAGTAGCCCGTGAGCATGGAAAGATCGTGGATGTGGATATCCGCGTTTTTGTGCGCCTTTGCGATCTCGTCGTCGTAGATCTCGGAAAGCCAATAGTTGGCGGTAATGGCGCCCGAGTTGCTGAGGATCAGACCTCCAACCGAATAGGTAACGGTGGAATTCTCCTTCACGCGCCAGTCGATGCTCTTCACGTACTGATCCACCAGATCCTTATAGTCGAGAATGGTGGACTTCATGTTTCTCAGCTTTTCTCTCTGGCGACGGTAAAGGATATATGCCTTGGCAACGTCGGCATAGCCCGCCTGCACCAGAACCGTTTCCGCGCTATCCTGAATATCCTCAACCGAAACAATGCCGTCGGCAACCTTTGGCTCAAAATCCGAGGTGACCTTCAGCGCCAAAAAGTCGATAATATTTTGATTATAATGACGGTTGCAGGCGATAAATGCCTGACGAATGGCGTTTGAGATCTTGGCAATATCAAATTCCACTACCTGACCGTCTCGCTTATTGACACGATACATACTCTACTCCTTTTTTAGAATTATTCTTGTTCTTGTTTTCGTTTTGGGTTAATCTAACCCTCTGATATATGTGTTTTGGTGGTGCTTTTTCGCGTTACGCAGACATTCCTGCATTTCAGCCTCCGAGAAAGCCGAGCAGCCCTGCGCCAAAAGATTTCCCGAATCCTTGAAGCATTGAATAAAATACGGGGGGTTTTGCGGGATCAGACCTGCCATCTCCTCAAAATCCTCCACTCGGTGAATTCCCCGAACCGCGGTGGTTCGCAATTCATAAGCGATCCCGCTTTCCGAAAGCACGCGAAGACTTTCCAGAAAGGGAGCGGGGTCGGCATCACAGCCAACCGCTTCGGCATATCGCTCGGGGATATGCTTCAGATCCATCGCAACGTAGTCCACAAGACCCGTTTGCAAAATTGCTTGCAATCGAGAGGGCAACCGTCCGTTGGTGTCCAGCTTCACCGCATAGCCCATTGCCTTCACCCGCGTGAGAAACGCGGCGAGGTCATGCTGGAGAAGCGGCTCGCCTCCCGTCACGCAAACGCCGTCTATCAATCCCTGTCTTTTTTCCAGATACGCCAAAACCTCCGTCTCCATTGAAGCGGAAGCCATGGGATGGCGCACCAGATCGGCATTATGGCAGAACGGGCAACGCAAATTACAGCCTCCCGTGAACACGGTGCAGGCAGTTTTGGTTGGATAATCCAACAGCGTCATTTTTTGAAACCCTTGTATATTCACGCAACTGATTCCCCTTTTTTTCGATGCCTATACAGTATACCACAAATTCCAACAATTGTCAACAGAAAACACTACATCTTGTGGTTTTTTACGTTTTGAACATATATATCTTGTATTTCTCGTTAATTTTTTTACATCGGTTTTTTCGAAAAAGCTCTTGACATTTCCATTCCCCAACAATTCATACAAAAAAGAAAAATCTTTTTGTCACATATTGACAGAAGCTTGAAAATATGATATACTGATCCCACAAAAAAAGGCGGCTTCGCTACGGCAAAGCCCCCCAAAAAAACAGAAAGGAAGCGGCGGTTCCCAAAAGCCTCGCGGGAAGGCAACCGTTCGAATTTGACACATGGATACCTTCGTTTTGCGTCGGGATCACCGCGCCATTGCGCTATGCCCCGCCCTGCCCCACGCCCACCGCATTGCCACGGAGGAGGGGCTCACGGTTGAGCAGGCAAGCCTCCACGTCATTCCCGATTCGGGGCGCACCTGTCATTCCAATGATCTGGTGGAGGTGGTGCTTTTCAACAACAGTCGGCTCTACGTGGAAGCCCCCAACATCGGCAGCGCCCTTGCCACCGTTGCCCTGCGAAACTTAGCCGCCCCCGAAAGCATCGCCCTCACCCGCTTTTATTTTGCGCGTTGGCAGCAGAACGGGCTTCCGTGCTTGTTGGATTTCGACGAGGAGCGCGCCGTCTCTCCCCTCACCCGTTGTCTTTTGCCCCTGGTAAATAACGAATACTTCCGCCTCTTTGCCCACGCCATCAACACGGCGAACGACTTTGAAACCGAGGAAGCGTTGAGACAGCATGAAGTCAACGCCCATACCTACCCCTCCGTGAACCGTCCCCCCTACAAGGGTCTGAGCGGATGGACTGCCTCGGACATTCGCAAAGACACCGATCACCTATGGAGTTATCTCTTTTGGGAATCCGCGGGAGCAGACTTGGAGCAAATGCGCTTTCACGCCGCGTGTAAAGAAACCGAAAACGCCATGGAGCTCTTAGTCTACGCCTATCTCCTCTCTTACTGGGGCGGCTACGATTGTCGCTTTCCTCACACCCTCTATCGGCTTCTCCTCGCCAACAGTCTTTTCCCCTACCGTAAAACGATCGAGAAGTTTGATCAAGTGTTTTAATATGTTCAAAAACCATTCGCCCCCGCCGATATCAGCGGGGGCGAATGCGTTTCTTAATATAACAGCACAAGCAGCGTAATCGCAAGCACATGAAGAACGGCGACCGTGCCTGCCAGCATACCTGCCCAGACCAACAGCTTGTTCACCGTTGTCTTTTGGCTCTTCATAAACAACAGCGTGAGAAACGCCATCATACCGCTGACCGCGCCGCCAATCGCGCCGCCCGCAAGCGGAAGAAGCGCGGCAAGGAAGGGAACGTTTCCAAACGCCACCGCGATGCCGAAAATCAGCGTTGATAGCAGCACCTCATACCATTTGGCCGGCGGAACAAGCTGAACAACTTCGCCGTTCACCGTTAGCTCCACCTTCCCAACGTAGCCTCCTCTCACGGCAAGCTCACACTCGCCCTCGGGCAGATACACCACAAACTCGGTCTTGCTCTTGGGCGTTGCAACCATACCGTTCACGGTCATGCTTTTCTTTCCCGTCCAAAAGCTCTCTTGATAAACAATCTCTCCATAAGTGGGATGTACATAAACCGCTTTCATAAAAAGTCTCCTTATTATTTATATGTCTTTCTTACAACGTCTTTAAAAAGCGCTCAATCCGATTCAAGGCCTCTCGGATATGCTCGGTGGAATAACAGTAGGATGCGCGAACAAAGCCCTCGCCTCCCGCGCCAAAGGCGGTTCCGGGAACCACGGCAACCCTTTGCGAATAGAGCAGCTGCTCGCAGAAGGCATCGCTGGTGAGTCCCGTGGAGCGAATGCAGGGGAAGGCATAAAAGGCCCCCTTCGGCTCCCGACAGGTCAATCCCAAACGGTTGAAGCCGCTCACGATCAGCCTACGGCGCATATCGTATTCCTCCATCATATTCTTCACCGCCTCGTCGCCGTGGCGCAACGCCTCAATGGCGGCGTACTGGGCTGTGGTGGGGGCAGACATGATGGCAAACTGATGAATCTTGGTCACCTGCCTCATGATCGGCTCGGGACCGCAGGCATAGCCCATGCGCCAGCCGGTCATGGAAAAGGTTTTGGAAAAGCCGTTGACCACAACACAGCGCTCCTTCATGCCCTCAATGGCGGCAATCGAAACGTGACTGCGCGCTCCAAAGGTCAGCTCGGCATAAATTTCGTCGGAAAGCACCAGAATATTGGTGTCCCTCAGAACCTCGGCAACCGCCTCCAAATCCTCTCGCTCCATAATGGCGCCCGTGGGATTGCAAGGATAGGGCATAATCAGCGCCTTGGTGCGAGGCGTGATGACCGACCGAAGCATTTCGGGAGTGACCTTAAAGTCATGCTCGGCGGTTGTTTCCAGAATCACGGGAACGCCTCCCGAAAAACGAACCATGGGCTCATAGCAAACGTAGCTCGGCTGAGGAATAATAATCTCGTCCCCGGGGCAGATCACGGCGCGAAGCGTCATATCAATCGCCTCAGAACCGCCAACCGTTACAAGAATCTCATCTGTCGGGCTGTAGTTGAGCTGATACTTCCGTTTCATGTAGGCGGAAATCTCCACCCGTAGCTGCTCCAAGCCCTTGTTGGCGGTATAACGGGTTTTTCCCGCCTCAAGAGAGAGGATACCCGCCTTGCGGATCTCCCAAGGAGTTGGGAAATCGGGCTCTCCCACACCCAGAGAGATCACCCCTTGCATGGATTCCGCAATGTCGAAATACTTGCGGATTCCCGAGGGCGGAACCTCCGTAACAACGGGAGACAGTATTTTCGTATAATCCATCACAGCGAATAGCTACCCCTCTCGTCAACACCGTTTCCCAGCAGCTCCACGTCCATTTCCTTGTATCGACGAAGCACAAAATGGGTTGCGGTGGAGGTGACCGACTCAATGGTGGAAAGCTCCTTGGCAATAAATTTTGCCACCTCATGGAAGGTTCGTCCCTTCACCACCACGTTGAGATCGTAGACCCCCGACATCAGATATACCGACTCCACCTCGGGATACTTCATCACCTTGGCGGCAACGTCCTCAAAGCCCAACCCCGCCTTGGGGGTAACCTTCAGCTCGATGATGGCGGAAACGTAGGCGTCATCCAGCCGCTCCCAGTCGATCACCGCCTTGTAGCCGCGAATGATGCCCGCCTCCTCCATTTCACGAATCTCGGCGCGAACCTCCTCCTCGGAAAGCCCCAGCATGGTTGCCATATCTCCCTCGGAGATACGGGAATCACGGCTCAACAGCTTCAACAGCTTGGTATTCATTATATTTTCCTCCCTTCAGAATAGGGTTCAATCCTCCACGCGGACAACCGACTCAATCACAACGGGAACGCGGGGAACGTCATCGTACCAGCCCATACGACCCGTGGGAACCGCCGCGATGCGATCCACCACGTCCATGCCCTCGATCACCTGACCGAAGCCCGCGTACTGACGGTCCAGATACGCCGCGTCCTTGTGCATAATAAAGAACTGAGAGGATGCGGAGTTGGGATCGTTGGTGCGCGCCATGGAAAGCACTCCGGGGGCATGATGGAGATCGTTGCGGGAATAGCCGTTGGCAAAAAACTCGCCGGGAATGGCAGCCGCCTCCATCTGCTCAAAGCTCTCGTTAAAGCCGCCGCCCTGGATCATAAAGCCGCTGATCACGCGGTGGAAGATCAAGCCGCTGTAAAAGCCCTCGTCCACCAAATGCAAAAAGTTTGCCACGGTGCGGGGCGCCTTTTCGGGGTACAGCTCGGCTGTAATTTCGCCAAAGTCACGAATGATAAATTTAATTTTCGGATGATTCAGATCGTACATCGTTTTTGTTTCCTTTCGGTTATCTGTGAAATGTTTTGCCCTCAGGCTTCGTTTTCGGCTTGCGCCGTCTCCAAGGGATACGCCAGAGCAAACAGCGCCTCTGCCCGCTCCCGCTGATCGGTTAGGTGCAGGTGTCCAAACAGAACCTCCATGCCCGATGCCATGCGGTATTCTGCCGTTCCCGCGCTTTTCGGAGCCTTCAGATGCCCCGAGTTTCTGCCTCGCTTATAGATCCGCATTTCCTCCTCGGTGAGCGCCTCCAGAATTCTTCGCATGGCTTCTGCCTGCGCCGACGCCTTCACGTAGCGCAACGCCGCGGCATTGAGGTGACCCGATTTGGCAATTCCCTGCCGCACCAGTCGCTCCCGCACCATCATTTCGATCACGCAGTCTCCCAGATACGCCAACGCGGGCGTGCTGATCTCATTGATCGGCAGCATTTTCCCGTTCTCCTTTTCCGCTTCCCTCAGAGGGTTTATTCAGCCCGCGCCGTTGCAGCCGATCCAAGGCAGTTTCCCAACGCTTGCTATCATTATACAGGATTTTCCATAAAAAATCAATAGTATTTTTCAAAACGGAGAAGCATCAGTCCTCCGACTTTTCCTCAAGGGATACCGCCTGCAGCTCCAACGGCGTGATTCGCCCCTTGGTGCGCTCAAAATACTGAGCGTTGCTCCGCATCATCATGAGAATATGGTTGTTGAGGGAGCGCCCCTCCGCATTGGCAATAAAAAGCATTTTCCGTAGCAGCTCCTCGGGAAGCCGCACGGTGATCTCGGTCTGGTTTTTCATGCCCTTCTCTTTCCTTTCTCGGATTTTACCTTATTATATCACATTATGAAAGGAATTGCAAGAGTGAAATTCAAGAGAAGCCGATGAATCGAGGAATGCATCAATTCTCTCGGCTTTTTCTCCGTGTTATGATCCCCTGCCATAACCATCGGCTCCGCCGATGATTTCCGTGATACAGGAAAAAACGGTTGCCCCCGCCCGCAAGCGGAAGCAACCGTTTTTTCTCATCTGCCCGTTCGGACAGCGGTTGAATCAATTTATCTCCAGATCCCCTTGGATCACGAAGTAGTAGGAGCCGTTGTACTCGATCAGATACCAGCTGTTCTTCACGAAGCTGCCCGTTTCTCCCTTGGCAACCACGGAAACAATCGTTCCCTTATCCAGCTGAGCCGCAGCCGACCCGTCGGGCTCGGTGTAAATGCTCGCTTTTTCAGCCTTCACCTTCATGGAAATGGCGGTGGAGGTCTTTTCAAAGCCGTACATATTCAGGATCTGATCCAAGGACAGCACGGGAGCCGCGGGCGTTCCGTCGGCGTTTCTGGTGAGACAGCTGTATGCCACGAAATAGAAGCCGATGTCAGCATCCTGAATGAGGCACCAGGTGATCGCCTCCTCCTTGCCGTCGGGCGCTTGACCCGCAATCTTACCTGCCGCAACGGCGGTAACCGCATCCTTCTTGTAGAGCATCTTGATCACGTTGGTGGGATTACCGTCTTTATCTGCCAGTCGGGTGGGGGTGCCTCTTCCGAAGGCTTGGTTATCGCAAATATAGAGATTCTGAGCCGACTCAAACTTTTCCAGCTCGGGGTAAACCTTCAAAACCTGCTCCAGCGTTGCTTTTTCTCCCGCGGTCACGTCCAAGCAGGAGGTGGCAACGTAGTACTGCTTCTTGATAGAGCCCTCTGCCCATTCCACCATGCTCCACGCAACCTCCTCAACGGTTCCCCTCGCAACAACCGTTACCGCGGTTCCCTTAGGAAGACCGTCCGGCACCGAGGTGGCAATGGGACCTCTTGTATCGGCATAGGGCTTGGTGCGAACGTTTGCGGTGGCGGTGGAAACGTACATGGTAACGGGGCTATCCAGCGCGGTGAAATACTTGAGGAAATCGTCGGTTCCGTTCACGCGGTCGACAGACAGGAAGGACGATTTGATAAAGCCGGTATATTCGGTTCCCTCATTCGTCCACTTGATCTTGCTCCAGGTGCCGTTCTCCCCGATCACCTTCACCTCGTCGCCCTGCACCCTGCTTCCCAAAATGGTGGAATAGCTGTTTTCGGCAGAGGGATACTGGCGAACGTTCACCGAGCCCGTGTTCACGTACATCGTTTTGCTGCAGGCGGTGAAGGTCTTTTCCATCAGATCGTCGGTGGTGAGGAGGCTGGAGGCAATGTAATATTGCTGACCGTTGTACTCCACCTTACTCCAGCTGGAGCTTTTGCCGATGCGGTGCAGCTCGGTGATCTGACCCAGCTGAATACTCTCGGCGGTGTTGGCAACCAGCTTCAGAACCGCGTTCTTGGCGGTAATGTAAACGGTTTCGTCCACAGGCGCGTAGGTGACCTGAGAGGGGTCGGTGGTGGGGATGATGGGAGTAACGCCGGGGCCTCCCGTAACGGGAGAATAAACGGTTTCATTTCCGGTGGGATCGGGGGGATTGTTTCCTTTGACAACACAAGAGGCAAGGCTTGCGGTCAGCACGCCTGCCAGAATCATTAAGCTGATCGTTCTTTTCAATTTCTTCATTTCCTCACTGTACTTCCTTTCATTGATAAACTTCCGGTAAAACTCTATCTCAATCGGCAAAAGCACCAAAAAAGCGCTCCGTCGGGCAAAATTTCGGACTGTACATATATTGTATCATACAATGAAAGTCTTGTCAATGAAAATTCCTTCTTTTCTTCAAAAAAATCAAAAGATTTTTTCGTTTTTTCAACACGTGTCACCGATCGGGAGGAATCATCCCACCTCAATGCTGTATTCGTGGATCACGGTTTCGCCTGCTTCCGCACGAACCAGATCGTCCTTTTCAAACAGCTCGGTATTTTCTCCCGAATGCGCGGGCAGGCTGCGCCACGGCTCCACGCAAATATAATTGGCACCCGGCACCTTCCAAAAGCCCAGATAGGGGAAGCCCTCGTAGCGGAAGGTGAGATAGTGAGAGGATCCGTTCCGCTTGAGCGTTGCCTCGCCGGGCATTTCGCACAGGAAGAAGGAGCCGGTTTCAAAGTCCGCATCGCGCAATCCAAAGCGATTGCCCTCCTCCAGCGGGAAGGGGCGGCTGCCGCCGATCAGGAAGCAGTTGTTCTCATCGAAGCAGAGAGAACGAACCTCCTGCTTTTGGGAGAATTGGATATAGTAGTCCTCAAAGCTACCGCCATCGAAGGGGGTCTTGAAGCCGGGATGAGCGCCGTAGCCATAAGGCATCACGCCGTTACCCGTGTTGGTGATCTCAGCGCGCACGAACAAACGGTTCTCCTCCAGGCGGTAAACGATCCGCACGCGAAAACGGAAGGGATAATCCGCAAGAGTGGCATCATCCTCGACCTGCGTGAAGGCGATCTCAGTGTTGCTCAGCTGCTCAACCTCGCATGTTCTGCAACGGAAAAAGCCGTGCAAATCCATTTTGCAGGGAACGCCCTTTGCCGTAATCTTCCCATTCCAGACACGTCCGCAAAAGGGAAACAGAACGGGCGCTCTCTCACCCCAAAAGGCAGGGTCGCCATTCCAAAGGCGCTCACTTCCCCATTCGTCCACAATGGATTGCAGCTCGGCGCCAATCTCGGAAATCGTTACCGTTAAACGGTGATTTTTGATGGTGTAGACCATAATCGGTTCCTCCAATAATTTCATTTTTGTTTCGCTTTTTATTTTATCATATTTTCGCGCATAATGCAAGCGGAATGACGCACAATAAGTAAAAAAATCGAAAGCGAGGCATTGCCATGCAAGGAGCGTTCAAGCTCTCCGCCGCCATTCAAGCATGGGGAACGGCGGTTGGAAAAAAGGAATATGAGGGGCCCTTGGGGCATCTGTTCGACCTTCACGATCCCGATTGCAAATTCGGGCAAAAAACCTGGGAGAGCGCGGAGAGCGAGATGCAACGCATGGCGCTGGCGGTTGCCATGGCGAGAATGGGGGTGAGCGACGGTCAGATCGGCGCGCTGTTCGCGGGCGACCTGCAAAATCAATGCGTTGGCTCCGCCTACGGGCTTCTTTCCTACGATATTCCCTATCTCGGGCTCTATGGCGCCTGCTCCACCTGCGCCGAGGGACTTCTCCTCTCCGCCGTGACGGTGACCTCAAGGGCTTGCTCCCTGTGCGCCGCCGTCACCTCCTCACACTTCTGCGCCGCCGAACGACAGTACCGCTCTCCCCTGGAATACGGCTCCCAGCGCCCTCCAACAGCCCAATGGACGGTAACGGGAGCGGGCGCATTCCTGGTGGGGCGTCCTCTGAGAACGGCGGACGAGGTGCTGATCGTTCACGGAATGGCGGGAAAAGCCAAGGATTACGGCATCAACGACGCCAACAACATGGGTGCGGCAATGGCTCCCGCCGCAAGGGACACCCTTCTCCGCTTTTTTGCGGACACTCACACCGCTCCCGAGGATTACGATCGCATTGTGACGGGGGATCTGGGCTTTGAGGGCGGTGATATTCTTTGTCAGCTACTGCTGGCGGACGGCTTGGATATTTCCTCACGCTACGAGGACTGCGGCAGACTGATCTACCACAAGGAGCGGCAGGACGTTCACAGCGGCGGCTCGGGCTGCGGCTGCGCCGCCTCGGTGCTGGCGGCGGAAATTCTGCCAAAAATCAGCAAGGGAGAATGGAAGCGAATTCTGTTTATGGCAACGGGCGCCATGATGAGCCCCGACAGCATCAAGCAAGGAGGAAACATTCCCGCCGTGGCGCATCTTTTGGAGCTGCGAACGGCGTTGGAGCAACGGGAGGAATTTCTATGAACGGACTGCAAGCGCTTCTGCGCGCCTTTATCGTTGGCGGCGCCTTCTGCGTGATCGCGCAAATTCTGATCGACAAAACAAAGCTCACCCCCGCCCGCATTCTGGTTGGATACGTGGTTGCGGGGGTAGCTCTCAGCGCCATCGGCGTGTATCAGCCCTTGGTGGAGTTTGCGGGGGCAGGCGCCACCACGCCACTCACGGGCTTCGGTCATCTCATTGCCAAGGGCACCGTGGAGGCAATTGAAAGTCAGGGTGCCATCGGCGTGCTGACAGGACCTCTGAGATCGGCATCGGGTGGGATCGCCGCCGCGTTGGTTTTCGGCTTTCTCGCCTGCCTCTTCTTCCGCGGCAAGCCCAAGGGATAACGATGGGGATTGACAACAAAAAATACGCGCAAGCTGTGGAGCTGGTGATGTGACTCGAACACACGACCTGCTGATTACGAATCAGCTGCACTACCGACTGTGCTACACCAGCGTACTCTTGCGCGTACAACGCTATATATTATACCCGAAAAAAAACCGTTTGTCAATATTATTTTTGAAAAAGTATGTTTTTTTTTGAAAAAAGACGGCTCTCGCTTGATTTTTGGGGAAACTTGTGGTAAAATAGAAGCGCTTGAAAAGTCACCGTTTTATGGAAAGGAAGACCTTTGATCATGAATTTATGGGATCCCAAAACCATTCACCAAATCATGGCAATGTTCGGGCTGAGGTTTCACAAGGAGTTCGGTCAGAATTTTCTCACCGACGCCATGGTGATCGAGGATATCGCCGACGCCTGCGCCGAGGCAGAGGCTTGCACCGTTTTAGAGGTGGGGCCCGGCATCGGTGTTTTAACCCGCGCGCTGGCGGAGCGCTACCGCACCGTGAAGGCGCTGGAGATCGACCGCAACCTGATCCCCGTTCTCAAATATACCCTGGGCGAGTTCGACAACGTGACGGTTTACAACGAGGACGTGATGCAAGCTGACCTGCAGGCTCTTCTGGCAGAGGACTTTCAGAAGGGACCCGTTAGCGTTTGCGCCAACCTGCCCTACTACATCACCTCCCCCATTCTCATGAAGCTGCTGGAAAGCCGTCTCCCCTTTGAAAGCATCACCGTGATGGTGCAGGAGGAGGTGGCAGACCGTATCTGCGCCCCCGCGGGCGGCAAGGCGTACGGTGCCATCACCGCCTCCGTGAATTACTACGGTCACGCCGAAAAGCTCTTCCGCGTTCCCGCCGATCGCTTTGTTCCGGCTCCCAAGGTCAATTCCGCCGTGATCCGAATCACCCTTTGGAAGGAAAAGCCCTGCTCTCCCAAAAGCGAGGAGATGCTTTTCCGCACCATCAAGGCAGCCTTCGGTCAGCGGCGAAAGACCCTTGCCAACGCCCTTTCCTCGGGCTTCCCCGCGTTGACCTCGGAGCAGATCCGTCAAGCAGTGGCACAGGTCAGCGAGGATCCCCTGATTCGAGGCGAGCGACTGGATATTGCCGCCTTCACCCAGCTTTCGGATATTCTTCTGGAAATGTTGGGGGTGAATTGATCCGGAAAGGTTGGACACGTGGAACCATCTTGAAAGGAGGCTCCACACCTCCAAGAACTTTCCCGTAGATGTTTTTTGAGAGTGTTGCGTTACACAGCGACACTCTCTTTTGTTTTATAAATTTGTTCGCGCGGTACGCTGATCAAGCAATCGCTCCCGCAAGCGGCTTGGTACCACCACCCCATCCGCTCCATGATGTTAGCTTGGGTAACTTGTTTGGAAACAGATAACATCTCATTCTCGGGGATGGTATGTACTCAGCAGAAAAAGGCTCGATCATTGCGGCTCCCCGTTATGCGGAGCCGTCAACAATCGAACCTTTTCGTTTTATAACTTATAACGAAGGGATCATCTCCGCTTTCTGCGGAAATAGAATTTGATTCCACCCGCAACGATCACTCCAACGGGAATGATCAGAACAAACGTCAAAATCCAGAAAATCAGATTTCCCATTGTGGCGCCCAGATAATCCGAGGGAACCGCCTTATGGGAGATTCTCATAGAAATTCCCGAAAAGCCCGTAAACTGCTCCAGGGCAGCCGCAACAAAGCTGTAATTTCCGCCACCCGAATAGGCGTTGGAGATCGACTCCATCGTCATACCCAGCCAAAGCACGGCGGCGTCTCCCTTTTCCGCCAGCACACCGAGGGCATAGCTTTCGGCATCGGGCTCTTGCTGGTTCTGCGTCTCCTTGGTCAACAGCACGGAGCTTTCCGAGCTCCTCAGCAGTATGCTGTGGGTCACGCCATCGGTTTCGGTGGAAAGAATGGCGTGCGCGTTATAACCAACGTAGCCCGAAAGCCCGTCGGTGATGGGGTGATCCCCAAGGCTTGCCGAAAAGATCGGACTGTAGCTGTTTTCCGAAACGTCGTAAACCACGTTCATTTCCTGGTGGCAGGAAAGCCCGAAGGGAGCAAGCGCCCCCAGAAGGTTCGGCGTTTCAAAGGTGGTGGTAAAGCTTGTGGTGAGCAAAACCTTTCCGCCGCGGGAAAGATAGCTGCTCAGGGCGGTTGCCTCCTCTGCCGTTAAATCCTTGGAAAGCTGCAGGATCAGCGCGTCGCCCGTAAAATCCGCGAGGGAGGACACCGCGGTCATCCCATAGCCCTGCTGCTCCAGCTCATGCCGCAACAGCTGATTGACCGTTACGATCCCGTTGGAGTAGACACCGACAGTAGGCGTATTCTCTGTGAGAACGTATCGGATCGCGCCCGTCAGGTTGGCGTCGCCCGCGTAGTAAACCTGCATCACGGCAGGACCGTAGTAGGACATCAAGGTCTGATAGGCGTCCTGCGTGAGGGAGGATGAGGAATAGCTGCTCAGAACCGCCGCGTATTCCTCCAGCGTGAGGGGCATTTTCATAGCGTTGCTGTAGTAATAGTAAAGCTCGGTTACCATAAAGCTGCGGCTTCCCGTTTCCGAGCGAACGGTGATGCTCTGATCCGCTGCGGAGGTATCCTCCTTGGAAATGTCCACCAATTTCACTTCAATCAGCGGATTTTTCGATTCATACTGCAGCAGGAAAGAATAGATATCCCGATCCGCCGCCCGACGTCCCCCCTTCACGTGGTAAAGGATTTCCACCTTGCGATCAACGGTGGAAAGATAGCGGGCGGAGGCATCGGAGATACGGAACACGCCATTACCCGAAACGTTGGGGTAGCTGAGGCGGTAGGGCGCAAAAGCCGTGGCAACGTTCAAAGCGATCAGCGCTCCTGCCAACAAAAGCGCCCGTTTGGAAGCGCGCTTTTTCGCGGAGCCTTCCCAACGAACCGCCAGCATAAACAGACACAAGGCGCAAACGCTCAGGAGCAGAACGGTGGCAGGGAGATCAAACTGACCCGCGCAAAAGCCGTTCAGCCGTTCAAACAAGGAAAGCTCGGCAAGAAGCGCGGAGAGAAACCGACGGAAGAAATCGGGCAGGAGCAGATAGAGCGCCACCTGCGCCAACGCCACGCCTGCGCACACGAAAAGCGTGATCGGCAGAAATCTCCGCCGCCGAAGCATACGAACCGCGCAAACCGCCGCGCAAGCCACCACGCCGATCAGCATTCCGATCAAAGGAAGGGTGCCGCAGATGGCGCTGAGCAAAGGCAGAACAAACAAAAGTCCCACACCGATCGCCAGGCAAACCGCCAGAGAAACAATCCAATTGCGGAAACGCGACGCCACCAAGGAGCAGATCGCCAACAGAGCGGCGGTGAGGAGCCAGTAGCCAAACAGCGCGGTATAAGCCGAGCCGTAGGAAAGGGTTCCGAAATTTTCCAGAATCAGCGGATACAAAGCCAAAACGGCGGTTGGAATTGAGATCAACGTCAGCGCCGCCAGATATTTTCCCAGTCTCAACTGCCAAAGAGAAACGGGAAGGGACGATAGCCACCCGCCGTTCCCATGCTTGTTTTCCCGCGTGAAGGTCATCACCGAAGCCACGGAAACCACGGGAATGGAAAGCGTGGACATGGAAAGGGCAACGCGGAGGATGTAGGAAAAATCGGTGCTTCCCGCCAGCAAATTCAAAACTGCCGTCAACACACCGCTTGCAAGCAGACTGATGCCAACCGTCAGCCAGCCCAAAAGACTGTGAAAGCAGGATCGCAGCTCTCTTTTGTAGATGGCAATCATACCTCGTCTCCTCCTTTCCCATCAGATTCTCCGACAACGCCCGTCACGCCTTGCCTGTAAGCCTCCTCGGCGGCGCTTGCGGGAACGCGAATCACAGGGGAACATTTCAAGCCTTCCGCCGTTAACGCCTCGCGAATCTCCACGGAACGGTCCTCTGCGGATTTCACCCGCCAAACCGTTCGTTGAAATTCGTCGGATCTGACCGCGCCGCAGGAGAACAAACCTCCCACTGCGGAAAGAGCGGAAATCACGCGCTCGCGATCCCCAAAAACAGACACCTCCGCGCAGATCCCCTGCAAAAGCTCCTTGGCGGGAACGGGAGCAAGCACCCGTCCCTCCTCCACCAAAAGCACCTCATTGGCAAGCCGATCCAACACGCGGGAGTCAGCGGCAGACAAAAACACCGTTTTCCCCTGCTCCGCAAGCTCCTCGATCACCTCCGAGAAGGCTTCGCGATCATCCACGGTTCCCCCGTTGAGCTGTCCGAAGGGATCCTCCAGAATCAGAATATCGGGGTCGCCCACGCACGCCTGCGCCAAGCGCAAAAATACCAACTCAACGGGATTCAGCAGAGCGATCCGACGGTTCCGCAGGTCTCCGAGCCAAAGGCGCTCCATCCATTCATGCGCCCGAAGGAAGCGGCGTTCGGCGGAAATCCCCTTTGCCTCGGCAACAAAGTCCAACAGCTCGTAAACCGTCATATCGGGATAAAGCTCCGCCGAGAGAGGCAGGTATCCCAGGCATTTTCTGGCGGCAACGCCCTCGCGCCAAAGGTCAAAGCCGTTCACGCGAACGCTCCCCTCCTCGGGCTCAACCGCTCCCGCCAGCAAACGCATCAACGAGGAGACCTCGTCGGCGCGCAAGCCGAACACACCGTAAATCCTTCCGTTTTTCATTTTGAGGGAAGCGTCCCTTATCATGTTCCGCGCGCCGCTTGTAACACGGGCGCCGATCACCTCAATCACTTCGGCATCCTCCGTTTTCGTAGTTTTTTCGTTATCTTTAATATTATATCGGAAAATCCGTCCGATGTCAAGCGGTTTTTATGATAGGAGCGGGAATCTTTTGTGAACGTTTCCGAACCTATGTCCTTTTTTTATGAAATATGTTCTTTTCTTACCTGATGGGAGAAAAAAGCAGGATTTTTTCTCCGACGTCTTGACTTTTCTCGCTTTATGAATTATAATAATCCTGTATTGAAAAAAATCAGGGAGGACTGTAATGGACGCTCAAAAACTCAATATGCTGACCGAGACCGCGAAAAAGATCCGCGTTGGCATCATCGAAGCCACCCATGCGGCAAAATCGGGACATCCCGGCGGCTCGCTCTCCATCACCGACGTGATGACCTATCTTTATTTTTCGGAGATGAACGTTGATCCCGAAAACCCCAATATGCAAAACCGTGACCGTTTTGTGCTTTCCAAGGGTCACTGCGCTCCCGCGCTCTACTCCACCCTTGCCCACAGAGGCTTCTTCCCCGTGGAGGAGCTGAAGACTCTGCGTAAGCTGGGTTCCCGCCTGCAGGGACACCCCGACATGACCCTCACCCCCGGTGTGGATATGTCCTCGGGCTCTTTGGGTCTTGGCATCAGCTCCGCCGCAGGCATGGCGCTGGCGGGCAAGATCGACAACAAGGACTATCGGGTGTACACCGTGGTTGGCGACGGCGAGAGCGAGGAGGGACAGGTTTGGGAGGCTTGTATGTTCGCCTCTCACTACAAGCTGGACAACCTCTGCCTCATCATCGACTGGAACGGACTGCAGATCGACGGTCCCGTTGCCGAGGTTATGAATCCCACGCCTCACGATAAAAAGCTGGAGGCGTTCGGCTTCCACGTGATCTCCATCAACGGTCACTCCTTTGAGGAAATCGAGGCGGCGTTTGCCGAGGCAAAGACCGTGAAGGGCAAGCCCACCGCAATCATCGCAAAGACCGTGAAGGGTAAGGGCGTTTCCTTTATGGAGAACAAGGTGAACTGGCACGGCGCCGCTCCCAACGACGAGCAATGCGCCGAGGCAATTGCCGAGCTGACGAAATAAGGAGGTTACCAAAATGGCAGATAAGATCGCAACCAGAGAGGCCTACGGAAGCGCGTTGGCTGAGCTGGCGGAAAAATATGACTTTGTGGTGCTGGATGCCGACCTGGCAGAGGCAACCAAAACCGTGAAATTCAAGAAGGCTTGCCCCGAGAGATTTTTTGATTGCGGCATTGCCGAGGGCAACATGATCAGCGTGGCGGCAGGCATTGCCACCACCGGCAAAACCGTGTTCGCCTCCAGCTTTGCCATGTTCGCCGCAGGCAGAGCCTTTGAACAGGTTCGCAATTCTGTGGGCTACCCGCACCTCAACGTGAAAATCGGCGCCACCCACGCCGGCATCACCGTTGGCGAGGACGGAGCCACCCACCAATGCAACGAGGATATCGCCCTGATGCGTACCATCCCCGGCATGACCATCATCAATCCCTCCGACGCCGTTGAGGCAAGAGCGGCTGTGGAGGCAGCCATCACCACCGATGGCCCCTTCTATCTCCGCTTCGGTCGCTTTGCCGTGGAGGTGATCAACGACCGTCCCGACTACAAGTTTGAGCTTGGTAAGGGCGTTCTTTTGGCAGACGGCACCGACGTCACCCTCATCGCCAGCGGTCTTACCGTTGGCATGGCTTTGGAGGCGCGTGAGCAGCTGGCGAAGGAAGGCATCAGCGCCCGCGTGGTGAACATTCACACCATTAAGCCCATCGACCGCGACATCATCATTGCCGCCGCAAAGGAGACCGGCGCCATCGTGACTGCCGAGGAGCATAACGTCATCGGCGGACTGGGCAGCGCCGTTGCAGAGGTTCTTTGCGAATCCTGCCCCGTCCCCATGCTCCGCGTTGGTATGAACGACACCTACGGTCACTCGGGAACCGTTCCCGCTCTCCTGGAGGAGTACGGCATCAACGCGGGCGTGATCGTGGCACAAGCGAAAAAGGCTGTGTCCCTGAAAAAATAAGCCTGTGCGTCAATGTATTTTAGCATCCGCGTCTCCTCGCCGCAGGGAGATCCTTTCCAATCTGGGGGTTCCCTTTGAGGTAGTGGTTTCGGACGTGGACGAAGGCTCCGAGCTCACCGATCCCGCGGCGCTCTCCGAGGAGATCGCCGCCAGAAAGGGGCGCGCCGTTCTCTCTCTGCTCCGAGAGCAGGGGGCAAGCACCGCGGGCAAGCTCCTGATCGCCTCGGACACCTCCGTGGCAACCGAGAACGAAATTTTGGGAAAGCCCCGCGATGAGCAGGATGCCCGTCGGATGCTCCGTCTTCTTTCGGGCAGATCCCATTCGGTGGTCAGCGGCATCTACCTCAGTCTGGACGGCAAGGAGGCGGTTTCCCACGCGGTCACCCGCGTCACCTTCGCTCCCATGACCGAGGAGGACATCAGTTTCTATATTCGATCGGGAGAGCCCTTTGGCAAGGCGGGCGCCTATGCCATTCAAGGATTGGCATCCGCATGGATCCGCGGAATCAAGGGAGACTACTTTAACGTGGTTGGATTGCCCGTGAACCGTATGTGTGAGCTTTTTTTTGAAAAATTCGGAGAAAAATTTCTGTAAAAGTATAGAAAAAATCAACGGTATATGGTATAATGGAGATAACGTGAAGAAAATCGCCGTTTTTCGGGGGTTTCACGGCTAAATCCTGCCATATACCGTTGTTTGTTATGGCAATTTCATTGGATCGGAAAGGAGGAATTTCATATGGCCAAGCAGATCGGCATGGATCTCGGCTCCTCAAACACACAGATATTCCTCCGCGAGAAGGGGATCGTGATGCGAGCCCCCTCGGTGGTCACCATCGACCGCTACACCCATGAGGTGATCGCCTCGGGCGTTGGCGCAAAAAAAATGCTGGGGAAAACGCCCCCCGCCATTCTTGCCCTTCGCCCCTTGAAGGACGGCGTGATTACCGACCTTGAGGTCACCTCCCTGATGGTGAACGACTTTTTCCGCAAGCTGGAGCTAACGGGCTTTTTTAACCGCCCCTCGGTGCTGGTTTCAATCCCCTACGGTGTAACCGAGGTGGAGCGCCGCGCGGTTGAGGACGCGATTGTAGAGGCGGGCGCCAAAAGCGTTGACCTGATGGATGAGCCCATTGCCGCGGCGGTTGGCGCGGGCATCCGCGTTTCCAAGGCGCGAGGCGCCATGCTGGTGGATCTGGGCGGCGGCGTTTCGGAGGCTGCCGTGATCAGCCTCGGAGGCATTGTGCAATCCAATTCCCTTCGCATTGCGGGAGACGAATTGGACATCGCCATTGTGAACTACCTCAAGCAGCACCGTAACATTCTCATTGGGGAAATGACCGCCGAGCTGCTCAAAAAGCGGATCGGAACCGCAATGCCCGGAATCGACCGCGGAACCCTAAAGGTTTGCGGCAGAGATCTCCACACCCGTCTCGCGATCACCGCCGAGATCTCCTCCGAGGAAATCTACGACGCCATGCGGGAGCCCATTGCCGAGATCATTGCCATGATCAAAACCACGCTGGAGGAAACGCCTCCCGAGCTTTCCGCCGACATCTTCGACTACGGCATCGTGATGGTTGGCGGCACAGCCCTGCTCCCCGGGCTGCAGCAGGCTGTTCACGAGCGAACCGGCGTGCGGGTTACGGTTGCCAAGCATCCCATGGATTGCGGTTGCCTTGGGCTGGGTCAAATGCTGAAAAGCACCGGCGGCGAGTTCACCAAGGTAAAGCCTTGATCTCACTTCCCCATAAGTCTTAAAAATTACATTGAATAATAAGTCTTAAAAATTACATTGAATAAGGAGATTTGATTATGACACGTTTTTTTGAATTTTTCTTCCAGCCCCCAAAGCCCAAGGTAGATCTTCTGAAGGAAAAACGCCAGATCTCAAGCATTGCCTGGGGCATTCTTTCCCTCAATGTGTTTTCTCTTTTGGCACAAATCGTGCTGATCGTTCTGCTTGCACCCTTCCTTGAGCATCCCGCCTTTGGCGTTGCGGTTGGCTCGATCTCCATGTATCTGATCGCCCAGCCCCTTTCCATGCTCTTTTTCAACCGCTGTGAGGTGTCTGTTCCCGCCGAGAAAAAGAAGCTTTCCTTCCTCCAGATTCTCGGGCTCATCTCGATCTCCATGACGCTCACCCTCGCGGGAAGCGTGATCGGCACCTTCGTCACCCAGCTGATCGCCATCCTGCAGGGCACCGATGCCTCCAATCCCGTGGCAGATGCCACCCAAGCCACTCCCCTTTGGGCGATCATTTTGTTCATGGTGATCATGGCGCCCATCTGCGAGGAGCTTCTCTTCCGCCGCGTGATCATCGACCGTCTCCGCCGCTACGGTGACCTGCCCGCCATTCTGATTTCGGGCGTGATCTTCGGCGTGATCCACGGCAACTTCAGCCAGCTCTTCTACGCTACCCTGCTGGGCTTCTTCTTCGGCTTCATCTACGTAAAAACCGGCAAGCTCCGCTACACGATCTTCCTGCACGTATTCATCAACTTCATGGGCGGTGCCTACCCCACCATCATGGAGCGACTTGCGGGCGGCGAATTGCCCTCGGAGCTAACCCCCGAAAATATTTCGGTTTATCTGATCCCCATTCTCATGATGCTGGGGCTTTACGCACTTTATCTGCTGTCGGTGATCGGCGTGGCGCCCTCCGCCATTGCAATTTTCGGCAGACTCAAGGGAAAAACCGAAGCAGAGGTTCCGCTCACGGGAGCGCAAGCCCGCCGCATCGTTTTCAAAAACTTCGCCTTCTGGACGTCGGTGCTGGCGCTGATCCTTCTGTTTGTGCTAAACACCGTATCTCTTTCGTAAACACCATCACCGAAGGGACTTTCTCGTAAAGTCCCTTTCATTACTCTTGGGAAAGGAGTCTGCCATGGCAAAAAAGCGTCACGTTTTTCGATATCTGCTGATCGCGCTGGTGTTCTGCACCGTTTGCGTAATTTACGTTGGCAGACTGTTCTATATTCAGATCGCGGGCAGGGATCAAACCTACGACGACGGCACCACCCAATTGCGGGTTAAGGTGCAGGCGGTGAGAGGAGAATTGCTGGATCGCAACGGAAAAACCCTTGTTTCCAATCGCTATACCTACGATCTCATGATCAACTACGCCTCGATCTCTACCATCGGCATCCCCCGAACCAATGCCACCTACCTGCGCCTGCTGGAGGCGCTGGACGTTTGCGGCGCCGCCGACAGCCACAGAGAATCCTACTTTCCCTTTGTTGGCACCTACCCCGACTATGATTTTTCCGCCGAGGCAAAGGACAGCGGCACTCCCACGGCATACCGCCTGAAAACGATCCTCACCTCCAAATCCATGAGCGAGGATGCCTCCGCTCGCGAAATTGTGGACGAATACCTGGACACCTACCGCCTTTTGGAGAAGGACACACAGGGGAAGCCTCTCTACTCCAACTATCAGATCGACCGCCTGCTCCGTCTCCATTATGATATGGACGCCATGCGCTTTAGCCTCTCCAATGACTATCTCTTTGCCGAGGACACCGATCTGGAGCTGATGACCTACGTGCGGGAAATGGGGCTGGTGGGCGTTTCCTTTGAGGTAACGGCAGAGCGCGTGTACCTCTATCCCGGCATCGCCTCCCATATTCTCGGAAGCGTGGGGCCGATCTACGCCGAGGAATGGGACTACTACAACGATCAGGGCTATCCCATGAACGCCATTGTGGGCAAATCGGGATGCGAGGCAGCGTTTGAGGAATACCTGCGCGGCGTGGACGGAGAATTGCTGGTCACGCTGGATCCCGCGGGAAACGTGATCGCCTCCGAGGTCATCACCCCTCCCGTTTCAGGCAAGGACGTTTACCTCACCATCGACATTGACCTGCAAATCGCCGCCGAGGAGGGACTTGCCGAGAACGTGGACTACGTTCAGCGCAACGACGGTAACGCGGTGGAGGGCTTTCTCTGCGATTCGGGTGCCGCCATCGCCATGGATCCCAACACCTTTGAAATCTACGCCATTGCTTCCTATCCCTCCTATGATCTGGGGCTCTACAACAGCATCTACAACCAATTGGTGTCCGATCCCGCTCGCCCCTTGGTGAACCGCGCCCTTCGGGAGACCTACGCCCCCGGCTCCACCTTTAAGGTGGGCGTTGCGGCGGCTGGGCTCGACCAAAAGCTGATCTCCTCCTCCACAACCTTTCCCTGCAACGGCATCTACACCCGATTCGACGACTACAAGCCCAAATGCTCCACCCACCCCCATGGAGTTGCGTCCCTGACGGTAACCAAAGCCCTTGCCGTTTCCTGCAACTGCTTCTTCTATGAGCTTGGCTATCAGCTTGGCATCGGTTCTCTGGACAGCTATATGGCGGAGCTTGGCTTTGGCAGAAACACAGGCATTGAATTGGGCGAAGCCACGGGAGTTCTGGCAGGAGAGGACGGCAGCTACGAAGGCATCTGGACGCCCGGAAACACCGTTGCCGCCGCCATTGGACAGTCCGAAACCAAGGCAACGCCGCTCCAGCTCTGCGCCTACATTTCCGCCATTGCAAACAAGGGCGCGCGCTACAGCGCCCATCTGCTCCACAAGGTTTGCGAATTCGGCTCCGATCAGCCCATCTATTCGGATGCCGATCTGCTTCAAGCCCCCCTTTCTCAGGCATCCATGAGCGACTCTGTCTGGGCCACCGTGATGCAGGGCATGAAGCAGATGATCAGTGAATCCACCACCGCCAAGCGCTTTCTCACCCAGTCCTCCGTTTCCTCCGCTCACGTTGGAGGAAAGACGGGCACGGCGCAGATCGAGCGCTACGTTACCGACGAGGCAACGGGCGAAACCTCCAAGCACGTGATCACCAACGCTCTCTTCGTTGGCGTTTACGCCCCCGACAACCTTCCTCAGCTGACGGTATCGGTGGTAATCGAAAAGGCATCCTCGGGTGTCTACGCCTCCCTCACCGCCGCCCGCATCTTTGGCGCGTGGGAGGATCTGACGGCGGAGAGAGGTTAAGGCTCGTTCATATCAAAAAGTCCTTAACTTTTCCGATTTTGCATTTTACTGTTTCATAAGGAGTACGTATGGATCATCTCACCCCAACCTATATGTTTGAAGCCTTCCACTGCGTCACACCACAGTTTCTCTTGGAGCATGGCATTCACGCTCTGCTCATCGACATCGACAACACCTTAGCCCCCTATGAGCAGCCCGACCCCGATGATCGCATCCGAGGCTGGTTTGCCTCTCTTGCGGAAAACGGCATTCGGGCAGCGCTGGTTTCCAACAATCACGCTCCCAGAGTGGAGCGCTTCAACGCAACGCTGGGGCTTTTGGCGTTTGCCGACAGCGGAAAGCCCTCCAAAAAAACACTTTTGAAGGCAATGAAAGCGTTGGGAGTCTCCAAATCCGAAACCGCCATGCTGGGAGATCAGCTGCTCACCGATTCCTACGCGGGCAAGCATATCGGTCTCCCCTCCATCATCGTTCCTCCCATCAACGATAAGAAAAACCTCTTTTTCCGCTTCAAGCGTTGGTGCGAGCGCCCCTTCATCCGCAAATACGCCCGTCTCCACGGCTATGAGCCTTGGATGTCCTTTTGGAAAATCAAAGGAGAAAAAGTATGATTCTGCCCACGCAATCTGCTCCGAGCTTCGGCCCCGGAGGAAACAGCGAAAGCTTTTACAGCGCAGGCAACAAATCCACCCTCCAAGCCCCGAAATGGGTGAAGGAGCTGGGGCTGGACGCCTTTGAATACGAGGCAGGCAACGGCATCACGGTGGGAGAAGCCTCCCTGCGAGCCATTGGCGATGCCGCAAGAGCGGAGGGAATCCGCCTGTCGATCCACGCGCCCTATTTTATTTCCCTTTCGGGGGTGGAGGAGGAAAAGCGACTGAAAAGCATTGCCTACGTTGAAAAATCCCTTTGGGCAGCGGAGCTTTTGGGCGCAGACACCGTGGTGATCCACAGCGGAAGCGCCGCCAAGCTGGAACGCGCCGAGGCAATGCGCCTCTCGCTGGATACCCTCGCCCGCCTGGCAGAGGCGGTTGGCAACGAGCCCGCCGCAAGGCTGGGAATCGAAACAATGGGCAAGCTCAATCAGCTGGGAACGCTGAGCGAGGTGATCGAGCAATGCAAGGTTGCCCCCATCTTCACCCCCGTGGTGGACTTTGGTCATCTTTATGCCCGCTCTTTGGGAGAGGCGTTTCCCGATGCCGACAGCTACCGCCGCGTGTTCGACGAAATTGCCAACCGCTTGGGCGACCGCCACGCGCGATATCTGCACTGTCATTTTTCCAAGATCGAATACACCAAGGCGGGGGAGAAAAAGCATCTCACCTTCGCCTCCGATCGGTTTGGCCCTCTGTTTGAGCCCCTTGCCGAAGCCATTGTGCGGGAGGGGGTTTGTCCCCGCGTGATCTGTGAATCAGCGGGAAGCCAAGCCGAGGACGCTCTGTTTATGAAGCAGACCTGGCTGAATGCCGCAGAAAAAAACACGGAAGGAATCTGATCCCATGACATCTTTATCCGAACGCTACCGTTTTGCCAAGCAGGCGTTGTTTGAGCGGGCATATACCGCCCTCAATCCCCGTCAGCAGGAGGCTGTGTTTCAGGTGAACGGGCCTCTTTTGGTTCTGGCAGGCGCGGGCAGCGGCAAAACCACCGTTCTGGTGCGCCGCATCGCCTTCCTCATTCGCTACGGCAACGCCTACCACGGCAATCGACTCCCCTTCGATCTCACCGAGGAACACGTCAAGGAGCTGGAGCGTGCGGCGGAGGTCCTCTCCCCCACCGAAATTCTCCCTCTTCTCGACGAGTTTGCCGACGATCCCTGCCCCCCCTACCGTGTGCTTGCCATCACCTTTACCAACAAGGCGGCAAATGAAATGAAAACCAGACTGGCAGGGCTTTTCCCCGAGCGGGAGTCCTTTGCCTCCGACATTTGGGCAGGCACCTTCCACTCTGTGTGCCTGCGGATCCTGCGCCGACACCACGAGGACGCGGGCTACCGCGAGAATTTTTCCATTTACGATGCCGACGACACCAAAAAAGCCATGTCCGAGGCGATGAAGCGCGCCAACGTGGACGAAAAAACCCTTGCCCTGAAAACCGTGATCAACACGGTGAGCCGCGCCAAGGACCGTTTGATCACCCCCGAGGAGTTTTTGGCGGAGGCAGGTCAGGATTTCAAGCTCACGCGGATCGGGCAGATCTACACCCAGTATCAGATGCTTCTGCGAGAGGCAAACGCCATGGACTTCGACGATATCATTATGCAAACCGTCAAGCTCCTGCAAAACCGTCCCGACGTTGCGGAATACTACCAAAACCGCTTCCGCTACGTTTGTGTGGATGAGTATCAGGACACCAACGTGGCGCAATTTGAATTGACCCGTCTTCTTTCGGGAAAGAAAAAAAACCTGATGGTGGTGGGCGACGACGATCAGAGCATCTATAAATTCCGAGGCGCCACCATTGAAAACATTCTCACCTTCCACAAGGTTTATTCCGATGCCCGCGTGATCCGCCTGGAGCAGAACTATCGCTCCACCCAGAACATTCTGGACGCCGCCAACGCGGTGATCAGCTGCAACAAGGGGCGCATGGGCAAGGAGCTTTGGACAGCGGGCGGAGAGGGCGCTCCCCTGCATCTCATCACCTGCGACGATCAGAACGACGAGGCGCGCAGGATCGTGGATCTCATTCAAAAGCAGATCGCCAAGGGAGAGGCAAACTATCGGGATTTTGCCATTCTCTACCGTATGAACGCCCAGTCGCAATCCTTGGAAAAGGCGTTCGCACGGTCGGGAGTTCCCTACCGTATGCTGGGGGGGCTTCGCTTTACCGACCGCAAGGAAATCCGCGACGCGGTTGCGTATCTGCAATTGATCGTCAATCCGGGCGACAACGTGCGTCTCGGGCGGATCATCAACGAGCCCAAGCGCAAGATCGGCTCCAAAACGCTGGAGGCCATTGCCCTGATTGCCGCCGAGCAGAATTGCTCGCAGTTCGAGGTAATCGAGCAGGCGGAGCGCTACCTGGCGCTAAAGAACGCCCGCCCCATGCTGGAGTCCTTCGCCAATCTGATTCACACCCTCACCGCCAACGCCAAAAAAATGAGCCTGGAGGCGCTGTTCGACTCCATGCTGGATCTTTCGGGCTATCGCCAAATGCTGGTAGCCGCGGGGGAGGCGGAGGCAGACCGCTTGCAGAACTTAGAGGAATTCAAAACCCAGATCATTGAATACGAGCGCGGCGCGGAGGATCCCTCCCTGCAGGGCTTTTTGGAGGAAACTGCGCTGGTTGCCGACGTTGACCGCTACGACGAAGACGCCGATGCCGTTGTGATGATGACGGTTCACAGCGCCAAGGGCTTGGAATTTTCCACCGTCCTTCTCCCCGGCATGGAGGAGGGCATCTTCCCGGGCAATCAAACCATTGACGGCGGCAACGAGGAAATGGAGGAGGAGCGCCGACTGGCATACGTTGCCATTACCCGCGCCAAGCGGGAGCTTTACATCCTTCACACCACCCAACGTATGCTGTTTGGTCGCACCTGCTACAATCCCGTTTCCCGCTTTGTTTCGGAGATTCCTCAAAGGCTGTTGAAAAAGGAAAAGCAAGCATCCTCGGGCTATGGCGGCTCCATGAGCTACGGCGCCCGCGGCAGCTATGGCGCGTGGGGCTCGGTGTACGGCTCCCGCGGCGCCGCCGCGCCCACCGAGCGGAAGCGCACCTACTATTCGGAGCAGACCCCCGAAGCGCCCGCTCCTGTGAAAAAGCAGAGCCGCCCCGTCTCCGAGCGCTTTAACCCCGGCGATCGGGTGAAGCACGCCACCTTTGGAACGGGCGAGGTGATCTCGGTGAAGCCCATGGGAACCGATACCCTTTATGAAATCATCTTTGACCGCGTTGGAACCAAAAAGCTCATGGCAACCTACGCAAAACTGAAAAAGGAATAACCCAAAACGCCGCCAAGTCGAACTCGACTTGGCGGCGCCGTTCTTTCTTTATTGAATAGGCGCGAAGCGAGGACGGAAACGAAGGGTTTCCACCGCTCCACGGGGGAAGAACGCAACGTTCAGGAACACGTAGGTTTCAAGGGGCTCGGTTCCGTTGGTGTACTGTACCGTGTAGTCCTCGTTGAACCATCCCACAAACCGCATTCCCTCGGGGATGGGCGGCTCGGGATATTCCACAGGAGATCCGTAATAGCAGGTTCCGGTTTGCACGGTGGTTCCGTGAACCTCGTCCTTACAGAAGCGAAGATTATAGATGCGATTCTGCCACTTCACGTAGAGCGTGGCGCCCGCGGGAATTGAGTTTTGTCCCTTCTCCCGCACCTGCTCCCAGTAACGACCGCCCCCCTCTCCGTCTCCGCGCTGGATACGGGGGTAGCTTGAATCCTTATTGAGATAGAAGTACCGAACCTCCTCCTCCATGGTTCGCAGACCGTAGCTTTCGGGGAAGATCAGCGTGTTTCCAATGCCAACGCTCACCGATTTCAGGGCGTCCTCCTCAAAGTGAACCTTGTAGAAGCCCTCCTCTACCGAGCTGTAAGTATAGGAAGTGGAGGACGAGCCGAACATATCGCAGGAGGAGAAAGACACCATGCACTGCCACAAAAAGCAGACGGCAAATGCCAAAGATAAAATTCTTTTCATTCGATTGTTTTCTTTCATGTCAATTTTCCTCCTTTACGCAAATTTCGCGTAGAACGCGGTACTGTAGGTAAGGTCATAGGGCTTCAGGCTCTTTCCATCGGCATCGGTCATCATCACACCGTTCTCATCCATCCAGCCCATAAACCGACGTCCTTCCACATCAACGGTGGGAAGCTCGTAGGATTCTCCGTAGGTTACGCTCACCGTTTTGTTATAGAAGATGCCGTCGCGATCGGTAAGGGTGATTTGGTAGGCTCTGGCGTAGAACACGGGATAGAGCGTAAGATCGCCGTACATCTCGGGAGTGATGTTCAGAAGCGGTGTTCCCGAAAGATCCTCGTTGGTAGACCAGCCCGCAAAATAGTGACCGTCGGCAACCAGCGTGGGCAGCACCAACAAATCTCCCATGGAATAGGTGAGCGGAGGCGTGCTTTCCAGCTCGGGAGTTCCCGCAAACTGCACTTGGTAAACCGCTCTTTCCCACTTGGCATAATAGTTGGGCTGGAGATTCTGATAGGTGAGCGTTGTGATGGGAGCCGATGTAAGAGCGGAATCGGTGTACCAAGCGGAAACCGAGAAGCCGGGACGTCCAAAGGCGCTTTCCTTATCATAGATCATCTCGTCGGTTTCCAGAATATACACCTGAGCGGCGTTACCAAAGCCATCGTGCAACGTGGTGGTCTTGTAGCCCATGTAAACCGCATACAAGCGCAGATTGTCCTCCACCTTCCCCTCAAAGGGCTCTCCTCCGGGGGTGAGCGACCAATGGGTAAGGATTCGTGTTTCCTCCACCTGCGGCTCCATTCTGGAATCGTTGATGTGCTGTCCGCGCTCCACCCGAAGCGTGTCGGTTTTTCCTTCGCCGTAGTCCAGCGTTACGTCCAGATATTTGGAAATATATCTGCCGTAGAGAGTGATGGTGTTATCCACAATGCGGTAGGCATCGTTGGTGATCAGCTCGTAGCCAAAGATCCACTCCTCGCCGTCGCTGTAGCGCACCGTGAAATCCTCATTGAACCAACCGTCGAACACGGCATCGCTCACGGGAGGAGCGTAGCATTCGATGGGATCACCGTAGAATTGACGGAAGCCATAGGTATTGCGCTCTCCCTCCACCACATAATCCACATAAATCTCCCGCACGTCCCACCAAGCCCAAAGCTTATCGCCTGCCTTGATGAGACGATCCAAGCCTCGGTCGTCGATGCAAAGGAAGTGCATATCTCCGTTCTGACGGGCATACAGCGGATCTCTCTTGTTCATCATTTGCTTGGAGGGATACAGCTCCACGCATTCCATGCCCTCGCGGTAGAACAGCGAGGGATCCTCGGGCTTGCCGCCCTTGAAGGTAACCTTCACGGGATCCTCTCCCTCCCAGAATACGATCTTATAGGTGCCGTCGGGCAGAAGATTTTCATCGTACTCACCGTCGTCATCATAATCGTACATGGGGCTCGATTGGTCGCAGGAGGCAAGGGACAGCACGGCAACCATCGCCAAGAGCCATGCGCCCAATCTCTTCCAAAGACCGTTTGTTTTCATATTGAACACTCCTTTCGTCCCATCAAGCCGCAGGCTCGAATTTCGGACGCAAATCAATGATATATTCCCCTGCGTGGTCGGTAAAGAAATTGCCGTTCACCGTTTCATATCCCGCAATGGGGGTGGTTCCCTTGGTATATTGCACCGAGTAGTCCTTGTTGAACCAGCCCACAAAGCGCTTTCCTTCGGGCGCCTCGCAATTGCGGAACTGAATCGTTGCACCGTTTTTGTAGGTTACCGTTTCGTTGGCGGCGCGCTTGTCGTCCTCATGGAAGCGGACAAGGTAGATCTTATCCTCCCAAACAGCCTCCAGTTTTTCATCGTCGTAAATCGGATCTCCATCGGGGAAATACGATTTCCATACGGTACTGTTTTGCAGGTCAACGGTGATCTTACGGCTGCTGTCCTTTTTGCTCACCAGCGTGTAGATCGCCTTATCCTCGGTGAAAAGCTTGGCCCCCTCGGTATAGTAAAGAATTCCGTTTTCAAAGCAGAAGGTGTAATTCTTCCGATCCACCTGAACCGTAAACGATCCGTAGGGCGCTCCATCGGTGTCTCTTGATCCCCCGCCGCAGGAGGCAAGACAAAGCATCAGGGTAACGGCAAGGAGCAAAATGGCTCCAAAGCGCTTCGTTCGTTGCGTTCTCATGCCTCATCCTCCTCATAAACCGCGTGCAGGCGGATGTTTTCCAAATTTTCATAGGGCTTCAGGGAGTTACCGTTTGCGTCGGTATATTGCTCCCCTGCCGAATTGTACCAGCCCTTGAAGGTTTTTCCGCTTTGCGGAGGGACCTCCAGGCTGTAGCTTGCTCCATAGGCAATCTGAACCGACTTGGGATAGCCCGAGGCATCCGCCTCCAGTGTGACCGTGTAGGTTCTGGGAGTAAACTTGGGATAGAGGGTGTAATCGCCGTAGGCATCCGCGCCAAGCTGCTTGAAGGGAGTTGTGGTGCCTGCGGCATCGGTACACCAGCCCTCAAAAATATATCCGCTCTTGCTCATCACGGGAAGCGAATCGGTGCCGTAGCCGTACTCGTAAACGATATCGGCAAAGCCACCCTCCGCGAATTTCAGCGTGTAGGAGGTCTTTTGCCAGCCTGCGTAATACGCGGGCAGAAGCTGCTCGTAGATCATGGCATCCAACGGCACGGCGGCTCCCGCGCAATCGGAGGTGGCATACCAGCCCGTGAAGCGGTAGCCGGGAAGGATCGGCTCAACGGGAACGTAGGGCGTTCCGAGATAAACGTCCACCGACAGATCTCCCTGAGAGGTTCCCGTGTGATAAACCGTTGACTTAAAGTAATCCCAAACCGCATAAAGGGTCATTCCATCCTGCGGAATTCCCTGATAAGGCTCGCCGTTTTGACTGCTCGACCAGTGCTTGAACACCTGATTGGTGATCTCGGGCTTGGGAAGCATTTCCTGGGTAAGCTCCTTTTTGCGGTCGGCGGAAAAGCTCTCCTTTTCGCCATTGCCCAGATCCAGCTTCAAGGTGACGTCCTTTTCCTCAAACACGGGGTACATCGCAATACTCAGGTTCTCGCGGTTGAAGGGAATGCCCGCCCCCATCACGTCCATACCGTAGCAGGGCTCGGTGCCAACGCTGTACTGCACGGTGCGGTCCGCGTTGAACCAGCCGATAAAATACATATCCGTCATGGACGGGCGGGGAAAGCTCAGCTTTTTCCCATATTCAATGTTTTGACGGTTCCCCATGGGCTTGTCGTTGTGAATCTGCTCAACGTTCACCGAGAAGCTTTGCCAATCGGCATAAAGCTTTTCACCCGGGTCGATGGTGTTGGCATCGTATTCCTGAACGCATCTCCACTTCACTTCTTTTTCTTTGTAATCATGCACTACAAATCCGCTGGCAACAAAGCCCGAGGTGGAAAGCCGATCGTTTTCATAAAGACGAGACACCACAACGCCGTTCTCAAAGTCCCAAAACAGCTTTTTCTGTTCCGGATCGGCAGGGTTGCCGTTTTTGAACTCCACCTTCACCGCATCCTCACCCGGGTGGAAAACGATCTTGTAGGTTCCATCGGGGATCGTATGCTCGGGCACGCTTTCCGCGCAAGAGGAGAGCGCCGAAAGCGCCAGCATCAAAAGAATGCCGATCAAGCAATACCGCAATACGTTCTTCATTTTATCAGGATTCCTCCGTTTCATTGTTGTCCACGGCTGCAAACCGTTTCAGAGCAGGCTTTTCCCCATCCTGCAGGATCCAAAGCTCCTCCGACCAGAAGAGCTTATCCCGCAAAACCTCCACGGTGAGAAGCTGCTCGGTGAGCATTGCGTTTGCATTTGTTGATTCGCTCTCCACCGCGAAATAACAGTTGTTCACAATGCCCGCGCTACCGCCAACGATCGAGCCGTTGAAAGAGATACAGCCGTTCAGGGTTCCCGCGTCGCTGAGATAGCCAACCATACCGCCGTTGGTTCCCGTGTTGGCGGAAACAGCGCCCTCTGCCATACAGCTGCGGATAATGCTGTTGGTGTAGCCCGCCAGTCCGCCTCTGTCGTGATAACCTCCGTTGGTGGAAACGTTCACGCTTGCCACGCAGTTCTCCATGAGAGAGTTGCTGTAGAGCATCCCCACCAAGCCGCCCGCGCGACCGACCACGTTGGTCATTTGGTCGGTGTCGCTCATGGAAACGGCGTACACACTTCCCGAGGCACTGCATTCGCGGATGGTTGCGTTCTCGGCATAGCCCACAATGCCGCCCACGTTGGATTCCACTGCGTTACGGTGCTTATTGGAGCTATTGTTGTAAAATCCGTTGTTGTAGCTTCCAACCTCACCCTCAAAGAAGCAACCGATGATCGACGTTCCCGAAACGCTTCGACCCGCAATTCCGCCGATCTGCATCCGATGGAAGAGTCTGCCGTATTGCTTGTAATAATCCGAAGAGGCGTGAGAGGAGCCCTTTGCGGTGATATTGTTTCTCACCCAACAGCTCTCAATAACAGCGGCATCCTGGTTTTCTCCCGTAATTCCGCCAACGTATGCCTTGATCTTGTGATAATACCAGTTTTCGCTGGTATGAGCGGCGGTGTTTCCTTCTATATCAATAGAGGTACTGCAGTTTCGGATCAGACCGTTGGCAGCGTTTGCCCCCGCGATTCCACCAATCCGCAGTCCGTTTTCCTCGGTGGTATAGTTGTTACCCTGATAGTTGATCTTGCCGTTTTGCGTGACGCAATCAATGATCTTGCCGTGGTTCACGCCCGCGATCAAACCGCCGTAGCCGGTTCCGTCGTAGGAATAGCTATAGGTAACCGAATCGAACACCACGCCCTTGATCTTTCCGAAGTTGATGTTCACAAAGCCGAAGCGAGAGGAGCTCTTGTAGTCGGACAGCATAAAATTATAGATTCTGAAGCCCATACCCGTAAAGGTTCCGCTGAACTCGTTGATGGGCGTCCAGGTTTCGCCGTTCATGTTAATATCGCAGGCAAGATGATAGTTTGCCGTGGGATCCTTTGCCATTGCCTTCAATTCCTCCGCGGAGGTGATGGCGCGGCTCTCGATCCACATAGCGTAGATCACGGTATTGCCCGTAACGCGGAAGCTCTCGCCGTATTCCACGGTGAAGTCCTCGTTATACCAGCCGTTGAATAAGAATCCCGCCTTGGAGGGCGCTTCGGGCAGATAGACGGTGGAATAGTACGCCGCCGACTGCTGCGCCACGCTGCTTCCGCCGTTGGACTCATAGAGAATGCTGTAGATGGTGGGTGTCCAATGGGCGTAGAAGGAGGTTGCGCTCGCCTGCAGGAAGGGGTTGATGCTATTGCCCGAGGCATCGGTAAGGCGGATCGCGTCCTCACCCTTGTCCGTGTACCAGCCCATAAAGGTGTAGCCTGTTCGCTTGGGCAGAACCGCGGAGAAGCCCTCTCCATAGGTGACCACCACCGAAGCCTCGCCCAAAAGAGTGCCGCCGTTGGGATCCAGCGCCACGGTGTAGGTTTTCGCCTGCAGCTTGGGATAAAGGGTCATGTCGCCCCAGTCCCCCGCCGTGATCGCCATGCGAGGCGTATCCGAAAGATCCTCCCGCGCGCACCATCCGAGGAAATCGTAGCCAAGCACCTCCACGGTAGGCAGCTGCAAATTTTCTCCCATGCGGTAGGTGATGGGCTCGGTGCCATCGGTAGAAAAACGAACGGTGTAGGTTGCCTCCACCCATTTCGGGTAGTAGACGGTTACGCCGCTGCCGTAGGTAACCGATGCCACGGGATTGCCCGAAAGCGCCGCATTGGTGTACCAGCCCTCCAATTCAAAGCCGGGACGGGTGGGCTTTGGCAACGCCGAGGGCATATCGCGGAAGATTCGCTCCTCCAGCGTTTGCCCGCCATAGGTGTGGAAGGTGAAAACCTTATACTGTCCCCAAATGGCGTAGAGGGTAACGTCCTTTCGGATCACGCCCTCGGGAGACACCGCGCTGTTGGGGAAGGACGACCAAGAAAGGATCATGGAGGCACCCGTATCCTGCGCGGGAAGCGTCAGCTCGGAATAGGCGGTTCCGTAGGTGACCGTTACCGATTCCGAACGGTAAGAACCGTTGTTGAAATCAAAGGTGACCTTGCACTCGGTCTCCTTCCAAACGGCGGTGAGCGTTACCTCCTCGCCCTCTCCAATGGCATATGCCGATTGGGTGAACTGACGCGCCTCGGCTAACGTTACGCCTCCGTTGGAGCAGGTTGCGCCCGAGGCGTTTGCCCAACCGACAAAATCGTAGCCCTCGCGGGTGGGGATCGGCAAATTCAAGAGGTCTCCGTCGTAAAACAGCGCCATCTGCTCACTGCCCGCGGGAAGCGTCCCCTCCCCCGCGTCAAATTTCAGGATGTAGCTCTTTGCCTTCCAGTTGGCGTAGGCAACGGTGCTTTGGGAAAAGCCCACGATCACGGTTCCCGCGGAATCGGCGATCATGGTTCCACCCTCGGGAGAGGAATAGAAGCCCGTAAGAGTATATCCAAACCGAGTGGGCAGAGAGGGGATCGTCGCTCCGCTTCCCGAAAGCTCTATGGTGGTAAAAAGCTCGCCCGGTTGTGTGTAAACCGTTAAGGTAACAGCGCTTGGAGACGCGCTCACCGCAGGCTGCTTCCCCTCATCGGGTGTTTCCTCCTCACCGCAGGAAGCCAGCAACAGGAGCAGCGACAAAAGAATCGCAGTCCACACGCTCAATTTTTTCATGGTAGATACCTCCGTCACAAAAGATTGATCCTGATTTTTGTCTTTACCGTTGAAGCCCGCCGCGTTAGCCGATCCCTATGGAGCGGACAAACAATTATCTCATTGTATTATATCACATCAAGGCAGGAAAAGTCAATAGCATGGGCAGAAATCTTCACCGATAATGGAAGAGAAATAGAAAAAACTCTTGCATAATCCGTTGTCGTATGCTATAATAAAGACAAACGTGAACAAAACAAATTGAAAGGAATCGTTCTCATGAAAACATCCGAACTGAAATCCGCTCTGCTGGGCGGTCAATTTGATGAACGCCTGACCTACATCTACGGCGCGGAGGCATTGGAAAAGCAAAAGGCAAGATATGCCGCCGCAGTGACCGAATTTGAAGCGCTCTACGGAGCCGACCGCGATGCCGCCCTGTATTCGGTGGCAGGCAGAAGCGAGCTTTCCGGAAATCACACCGACCACAATTTCGGTTGCGTGGTTGCCGCCTCCATTGATCTGGATATCATTGCGGTGGCAGCCCCCAACGCCGACCGTGTGATCCGCGTGAAGAGCGAGGGCTTTCCCGAGGATGCCGTGAGCCTTGATCACTTCACCGCCCCCGATCCCGATCGCTTCGGCCGCTCCGATGCGCTGATCGCGGGCATGGCGGCAGGCTTTTTGAAGGAGGGCTACGCCGTTGGCGGCTTCGACGCCTACACCACCTCCAACGTGCTGAAGGGCTCGGGAATCTCCTCCTCCGCCGCCTTTGAGGATATGATCGGAAACATCCTCAGCCATATCTACAACAACGGTAGCGTGGATAACGTTGAAATCGCAAAGCTGGCGCAGTACGCCGAGAATGAATTCTTCGGCAAGCCCTGTGGCCTGATGGATCAGATGGCTTGCGCCGTTGGCGGCATCATCGCCATCGACTTTGCCGACCCCAAGAATCCCGTGATCGAAAAGGTGGACTTTGACCTGACCGCCGCGGGCTACAATCTTTGCATTGTGAACACCGGCGGAAACCACGCCGACCTCACCGACGACTACGCGTCGGTTCCCGCCGAAATGAAGTCGATCGCCGCCGCCATGGGCAAGAAGGTGCTTCGGGAGACCGACGAGGCAGAGGTCATCGCCGCCATCCCCACCCTCCGCGAAAAGCTGGGGGACCGCGCGATCCTCCGCGCCCTCCACTTCTTTGCCGAGAACCGCAGAGTTGCGCTCCAGAAGGATGCGCTGAACCGCGGCAACGTTCAGGCGTTCTTTGAGAACGTGATCGCCTCGGGCCGTTCCTCCTTCTGCTATCTGCAAAACGTTTACACCACCAAGAACGTGGCTGAGCAGGGGCTTTCCCTGGCACTCTGCCTGGCGGAGCGTCTTTTGACAGATAAGACTGCCGCTTGGCGCGTGCATGGCGGCGGCTTTGCGGGAACCGTTCAGGCGTTTGTTCCCTCCGCCTTCGTTGAGGACTTCCGCGCGGCAATGGACGCCGCCTTCGGTGAGGGTCGTTGCATGGTGCTTCGCATCCGCCCCGTGGGCGCGGTAAAAATCTGATTTTTTTCGTATGAACGCACTGTCGTCCTCTTCGGCAGTGCGTTCCCAATCCATCCCCTCGGAAAGGAGCTTTTTTTCGTGAACCGCTCGTCCAAAAAGCCACAGCCCGATCAGAATACCCGCCAAAAGCAGCTCGTTCTGGTTCTGGCGGCAAATCTTTTGCTGTTCGGCACCCTCTACTATCTTGCCCCCTCGTTGGGCTTCTACCACCTTCCCTTTATCTATCTCGGCGTTGGCGCCGTACTTGCATTGTGGTATGTGATCTACAACAAGGGCTTCCGCACCCTCCACAAAACCGCCGATATGCTCCCCGAGGAGCTTTCTCTGGAGGAGCGCGAATTTCTCATTGCCGACGGCAAGCGACGCATGGAGTCCTCCCGCTGGGCGCTTCTCATCATCCTTCCCCTGCTTGCGGTCTTTCTGGTGGACTATGTCTACCTCAACCTGCCCGAGGCTTGGTTCTCATGAGAAGAATCCGACTGTTTTCGCTTTATTCGGGCTCCACAGGAAACGCGTTTCTCCTGGACACCGAAAGCGTTTGCATCCTCATCGACGGTGGCAAAAGCGCCAAAGCGCTCTGCCAAGCCATTCAGCAATGCAACAGAAGCCCCGACGATATCAACGCGATCTTCGTTACCCATGAGCATTCCGACCACGTGAAGGCTCTGCCCGTCTTTCTGAAAAAGCATCCCGTTCCCGTGCATCTTCCCGCCGCCTGCGCTTATAAGCTGTCTACCGAGCCCTCCGCTCTGCCCCATCTGTGTCCCCATCCCCCCATTCACACCGAAACCGTGGGGGATGTGCGTGTCACCTCCTTTCCAACACCCCATGACAGCCGTGGGTCGGTTGGCTACCGTTTTGAAATTCCCACGGAGGCAGGCGTGTTTGCCGTTGGCTACGCCACCGACATGGGCTACGTAACCGAAGGGGTGGAGCAAGGTCTTATGGGTTGCCACGCGGTGGTGCTGGAAAGCAATCACGATCCCGATATGCTGTGGTCAGGCCCCTACCCTTATGACCTGAAGGCGCGGGTTGCCTCTATGCGAGGGCATCTTTCCAACGGTGATTGCGCCGCTCTTGCCGCCCGTTTGGCGGAAAACGGAACCAAAAGCATCCTGCTGGCGCACCTAAGCCAAGAAAACAACACCCCCGACATCGCCTTCGACGAATGCTACTGCAGCCTCGCCAACGAAAAAATCCGCCTGCAGGTGGCAAGCCCCGATCTGGTAACCGAATTGAAGCTGGAGGAACGAACGCTATGCTAAATCTCACCGTGATTACCGTTGGCACCCTGAAGGAAAGCTATCTGCGAGAGGCGTGCGCCGAATATGAAAAGAGGCTGAACGGCTTTTGTCGCCTGGAAATGATTCAATTAAAGGAAACAAAATTACCCGAGTCTCCCACCGAGGCGCAGATCTCGGCGGCACTCTCGGCGGAGGGGAAGCAGATCCTTGCTGCCATGCCCTCCCGTGCCTTTCGGATCGCCCTTTGCGTGGAGGGAAAACAGCTTTCCTCCGAGGAGCTGGCGCAAAAATTAGAGCAAATCTCCGCCTCCCACGGCAGCGCCGCGCTGGTGATCGGCTCCTCCCACGGCATCGCTCCGGAGGTGAAGGCGGCGTGCGATCTGCGTCTCTCCGTCTCCAAGCTCACCTTCCCCCATCAGCTCATGCGCGTCCTGCTCCTGGAGACCCTATATCGCTCTCTCGGCATCACCAAGGGGACGAAATATCACAAATAACATCAAACGATGTCATAAAAAAATCAAAATATTTTTAAAAAACCATTGACAAATCAGAAAAAAAGTGGTATAATATTTGTCGCAATTCCGAATGAGGGAGTAGCGAGCGGTAACCATACGCAGTAAGTCAACATCCTGATCGTTACAGCGGTCTGGCTTGCTTCAAATCGCGAGACTCATGTATAACTTTTTCCGGGGCTATACATACGTCTTGTGCAATAAAAAGACCTATGTTGTGTTCCAAAAAGCCAACATGGGTCTTTGTTCGTATTTGCGCACCCTCACGGGAAAATAAAAAAAGGAGCGTTTTTTCATGAAGTTCTACTGTACCGAAAAAGAAGAAGTACTCAAGCAACTCAACGCAACGGAAAACGGTCTCACCTCCGAGGAGGCAGCGAAGCGGCTGGAGGCAAACGGCAAGAACCGCTTGGCAGCGGCAAAGGGCAAGTCCCTGCTTCGCAGATTCCTGGAGCAGATCTCCGACCCCATGATCATCATTCTGCTGGTTGCGGCAGCCATCAGCGGCGTTTTGGCGGTTTATGAGGGCGAGGGCTTTGCCGATGTAATCATCATTCTCGCTGTTGTATTGATCAACGCAATTCTCGGCGTTTATCAGGAGAGCAAGGCGGAAAAGGCAATCGAAGCCCTGCAGGAAATGTCAGCCGCAACCTCAAAGGTTCTGCGTGACGGCGTTCTGCGGATCGTTCACTCCGAGGATCTGGTGGTTGGCGACGTGGTGCTTCTGGAGGCAGGCGACGCCGTTCCCGCCGATGCTCGTATTCTGGAGAATGCCAGCCTGAAAATCGAGGAGGCGGCACTCACGGGTGAATCGGTTCCCGTTACCAAAATGGCAGAGGTCATCGAGCTTGCCGACAACGCCAAGGACGTTTCCCTCGGTGACCGCAAGAACATGGTTTATATGGGCTCCACCGTGGTTTACGGCAGAGGCACCGTTGTGGTGACCGCCACGGGCATGGACACCGAAATGGGTAAGATTGCCGACGCGCTGGCAAAGGCAGAGGAGGGACAAACTCCCCTGCAGATCAAGCTGGGTCAGCTTTCCAAAATTCTCACCTGGCTGGTGCTGGGCATCTGCGTGGTGATCTTTGGCGTGCAGCTGCTCACCGCCGAAACCATCGGATTTACCGAGGTGGTGCTTCCTTCCTTTATGGTAGCCGTTTCTTTGGCGGTTGCCGCCATTCCCGAGGGTCTTGCCGCGGTGGTTACCGTGGTGCTTTCCATCGGTGTTACCAATATGTCCAAGCGCAACGCCATTATCCGCAAGCTCACCGCTGTGGAGACCCTTGGCTGCGCGCAGATCATTTGCTCCGACAAAACAGGTACCCTCACCCAAAACAAAATGACGGTGGTAGACCGCTTTGGCGAGGACGAAAATCATCTGGCAACCGCTATGGCGCTCTGCTGTGACGCCGAGCTGGACAACGACGGTAACGTGACGGGTGAGCCCACCGAGGCGGCTCTGGTTGCTTGGGCAAATAAGCTGAGCCTCAACAAGAACGACCTGAAGGGCAAGCTCCCCCGCTGCGGAGAAGCTCCCTTTGATTCGGGAAGAAAAATGATGTCCACCGTTCACGCCGACAACGACTCCTTCATTCAGTTCACCAAGGGCGCGCCCGACGTGGTGGTTGGCCTTTGCACCCACTATCTCAAGGACGGCAAGCCCACTCCCATGACCGAGGCGTATGCCGCCGAGATTCTAAACGCTAACAAGAGCATGGCAGACAAGGCGCTTCGCGTGCTTGCCTGCGCGCAACGCACCTATTCCGAAAAGCCCGCATCCTTCGAGCCCGAAGCTCTGGAGAATCAGCTCTGCTTCGTGGGTCTGTGCGGTATGATCGACCCCGTTCGTCCCGAGGTGAAGGACGCGATCGTAGAGTGCCGCAGCGCGGGCATCCGTCCCATCATGATCACGGGCGACCACATCGACACCGCCGTGGCAATTGCCAAGGAGCTGGGCATTATGACCGAAACCAGCCGCGCCGTGACGGGCTCTCAGCTCAGCGAAATGAGCGACGAGGAGTTTGAGCAGCAGTTCCGCGAGATCAGCGTTTATGCCCGTGTTCAGCCCGAGCATAAGACCCGTATCGTCAACGCATGGAGAGGCGCAGGCTTTGTGACCGCCATGACCGGTGACGGCGTGAACGACGCTCCCTCCATTAAGTCCGCCGACATCGGCGTTGGCATGGGCATCACGGGTACCGACGTTACCAAGAACGTTGCCGACATGGTGCTGGCAGACGACAACTTCGCCACCATCGTTGGCGCCGTTGAGGAGGGTCGCCGCATCTACGATAACATCCGAAAGGCAATTCAATTCCTGCTGGGCTCCAACATGAGCGAGGTGATCAGCATCTTCACCGCAACGCTGATGGGCTTCACCATTCTCAAGCCCGTACACCTGCTGTGGATCAATCTGGTTACCGACAGCCTTCCCGCCCTTGCGCTGGGCATGGAAAAAGCAGAGGCAGACGTGATGAAGCGGAAGCCCCGCGAGGCAAAATCGGGCATCTTCTCCGACGGCATGGGCTTCGACGTGATCTATCAGGGCTTGATGGTTGCCGTTCTGGTGCTGATCTCCTACTTTGTGGGACACCGCTTGGAGGCAGGCAACTGGGCAATCACCAACAGCGACCACGGCATGACCATGGCGTTCCTCACCATGTCCATGGCCGAGATCTTCCATAGCTTGAACATGCGCTCTCAGAGAGGCAGTCTCCTCAGAATGAACACCCACAACAAGGTGCTTTACCTTGCCGCGTTCGGCTCCCTGGTTGCCACCACGCTGGTATGCGAGATTCCCTTCCTCGCCAAGGCATTCGGCTTTGTTTCCGTTGACCTGACCGAGTATCTTATCGCAGCTGTGCTTGGCTTCCTTGTGATCCCGATTGTGGAGATCGTGAAGCTGATCCAAAGAGCGATCAAAAAGTAAGAAAAACGCTCCGCGCCCCCTCTCCGTTGGGAGAGGGGGCGCGATTCATTCTTGGTTTAGTCAATATCCTCAAACACCTGCTCGGGCTTCACGTCCAGCAGCTCAGGGTTTTCCACGTGGCGCTTGATGATCTTGAAGGCGGAGGCATAGTAGTAGCCGTCGCAAATACGCTCGTCGGTTACCACCTTCATCTCAATGTATTTCTTGGTGTTTACCTTGCCGTCACGATCGCAGGACACCACCGACCGTCTTCCGCCGTAGGCAATAAACACAGGCAGATTTCCGAAATTGTAGATATGATGATAGATGGGGCGAATTCCCAAGGATCCCATGCTGGTGATGATCATAGATCCGTGGAAGGGGCTCAGATTGGTGAGCCATTTGGGAAGCAAGCCGAAATAATCCAGGAATGCCAAAACCTTCACCGTCCAGCGGCAAAGAAGTCCGGGAATCAGGGAAAGCACCTTGTTCAGCTTGTCAAAGGAGGTCTTATCCTCCGGGGCGTTCTGCACCTTCACCACGGCAGCGTTGAACTTTTCGTAGATCTCATCCACCGTGTCGTCGGGGTTGAACTCCACCTTGATGCAGGTGTCGGGAGAATCCAGCGCCAAGGTCTTCTTGATGGTCATCACGATCTGAATATTTTTTCTGGCGTAGATCTTCTGACCGCTCACAAAACGGTTGATGCCGGGGCGCTGGGAAATGGCGCGAACGTACGCGGCAAGCATAATGTGTAAAAAACCGAAATTGGTTTTTCCGGCGCGAACCTTCTCTCTGCAAAACTTATCGGTTTTGGTCACGTCGAACATATCCGAATAGGTATTGCAGGCGTCACAGCGCTGCGGCATGATGTAGGGCATGAATTTATTCATGGGGTTGATGGTACGAAGCTTATAGCCGTCGGCGCGGTCGCCCCACCGCCATCTTCTCTTTTTCTTTTCGGTTGCCATATTTTTCTCCGTTCTTTTTGTGATTCTCCTCAAAAAACGCCTTTTTCGTGATTTTTCGCAGGAGCCTACCCCTTTATTATAAACAAAAATTAACAAATATGCAAGAGCTTTTTCAAAAAAAGACCGCTCGATTGTAAATATTTTTCTTTTTTTGCTTGAAAACAGGGAAAAAATGTGATATAATAGGTGAGAATATGACCATGATAAGGAAGTTCTATGAAACACGTTGATATTTATACCGACGGCTCCTGCCGCGGCAATCCCGGAGTTGGAGGCTGGGGCGCGGTACTGGTCTACAACGGCGTGGAAAAGGAGCTGAGCGGCGGCGAAAGGCTTACCACCAACAATCGAATGGAGCTTTCCGCCGTGATCAGCGCCCTTTCCGCCCTCAAAGAGCCCTGCGAGGTTACCCTCACCTCCGATTCCAAATACGTGATAGAAGCCTTGGAAAAGGGATGGGCAGCTTCCTGGCGCGCGCGCGGCTGGAAAAAAAGCGACAACAAGCCTGCTCTGAATCCCGATTTATGGGAGCAGCTGCTCCGTTTAACCGAGCTCCATCGGGTGACAACCGTTTGGGTAAAGGGGCACGCGGGGCATCCCTACAATGAGCGATGCGATCGCCTTGCCACCGCCTTTGCCGACAGCTTGAAAGAAAACGAATAATTACGTCTATCTTATTCATATCAAAGGAGTTTTCACTATGATTCCAAGACAAGAACATCCCAATCCGCAATTTGAACGCGAGAATTGGATCAATTTAAACGGACAATGGGAATTTGAGCTTGACCTGAGCGCCAGCGGCTTAGATCGCGCGCTCTATCAGAAGCCCCACCTCGCCTCCGAAATCACCGTTCCCTTCTGCCCCGAAAGCCCCCTTTCGGGCGTGGGCAACCGCGATTTTCTCAACTGCGTTTGGTATCGCAGAGATCTTACCGTTCCCGAGGACTGGAAAAACGGCAGAGTGCTGCTCCACTTTGGCGCGGTGGACTATGAGGCTCGGATCTTTCTCAACGGGGTTCAGATGGGCTTCCACAAGGGAGGCTACGTTTCCTTCACCGTGGACATCACCAACGGCTTGACCGAAGGCGTGAACAGCCTTTGCGTTTGCGCCATCGACAACACCCGCGACACCACCATTGGCAGCGGCAAGCAATGCCAGGCTTATCACTCCCAAGGCTGCTCCTACACCCGCACCACGGGTATTTGGCAGACCGTTTGGATGGAATACGTTCCCAACAGCTACATTAAAAAGATCCGTCTTACCCCCGATATCCACAACAGCACCCTCGCCCTTGAGGCTGACCTGATTGGTGGAGGAGAATTGACCGCCGAGGCGTTCTACGATGGTAGCTCGGTTGGAAAAATCACCCTCTCCGCCCCCCTCGGCGGTAACGTAAAAACGCTGCTTCCCCTCTCCGAGCTGCACCTTTGGGAGGTTGGCAACGGCAGACTCTATGATCTGAAGCTGACCTACGGCGAGGATCGCGTTAGCTCCTACTTCGGTATGCGGCATCTGCAGCTGGACGGCTTCCGCTTCCTGATCAACGGAAAATCGGTTTTCCAGCGCTTGGTGCTGGATCAGGGCTTCTACCCCGACGGCATCTACACCGCCCCCTCCGAGGAGGCGCTGATCCGCGATATCCACCTTTCCATGGAGGCAGGCTTCAACGGCGCCCGCCTGCACCAAAAGGTGTTTGAGCCCCGCTTCCTCTACCATTGTGACCGCTTGGGATACATTGTTTGGGGTGAATACGCCAACTGGGGCATCGACTTTACCAACCCCAACAGCGCCCTACCCTTGGTGGACGAATGGCGCGAAATTTTGGATCGGGACTACAATCATCCCGCCATCGTTGGCTGGTGTCCCCTCAACGAAACCTGGGATCCCTCTAACAAAGCCCTCTATGAGAGCATCCTTCGCACCATCTATCGCATGACGGTTCTCACCGACCCCACCCGTCCCTGCATTGATACCAGCGGCGGCATCCACATCGAGACCGACATCTATGACATTCACGACTACAGCCAGGATTCCGCTTGCTTTGCCGAGGTTGCAGCGCTTCCCGTGGACAAGTGCATTGAAAATCACCGCAAGCGCAGTCGCCACCACCACAATCATCCTGCCTGCCGCTACGAAAATGGCATGGCAATGTTTGTGAGCGAATACGGCGGAATCAAATGGGATATCAACTCCAACGAGGCGAACGCCTGGGGCTACGGCAACGCTCCCACCACCGAGCAGGAATTCAAAACCCGCTACAAGGCGCTCACCGATCAGCTTTTGGATAATCCCCAGATGTTTGGCTTCTGCTACACCCAGCTCACCGACGTGGAGCAAGAGGTGAACGGCATTTACACCTACAATCGGGAAAAGAAATTCGACACCGAATTCTTCCACAGCGTAAACACCCGTCACGCGGCAATTGAGGACGATTGATCCTTCATAAGTTATAGAACCTAACAAAGCTCCCCGCACCGTTAAAACGGTGCGGGGAGCTTTTATGATTCGTTAATCTCTGTTTCCAACAGAACCGCCGATATTCAGGTCTGCCGCAGGTACACCCTTGGTGTAGCCGTTGCAGGTGACAATCACGCCCTCAACCACGTTGGAGCTGACGTTCACGCCGTTCTCAGCGTAACCTACCAGTTGACCCAGATCACGGTTTCCGGAAACGTAGGTGTCGGTCACGGTATTTCCGCGAACCTCGGAGCCAAAGCCCTCGTCGGCAACGTAGCCTACCACGCCGCCAACCTTATCGCCCTTGCCACTTACGGGGTCGGGATTCAGATCATAGCATACGATATGCGCGTTCTTCACGGTGCAATCCAGAATGTCGCCAATCGCCTGGGCCGCAACGGCGCCTGCATAACGACCGCTGTAGATCACAACGTTTTCAAGAACCAAATTCTTCACAACGCCCTGATAAACCCTTCCGAACAAGCCGCCGTTTTCACTGCAGGTCACGTCCAGATTGCGGATAGTGTGTCCCATACCGTCGAAGGTTCCCATAAACCGAGTGTCACCCGATCCAATGGGCGTCCATGCCTCCTCGCGAAGGTCGATATCATGTCCCAACGTAACGGTTTCGCCAGCCATGGCATCGCCGCTGTTCACACGCTTTGCGAAAGCAAAGAGATCCTCGGCGGTGTAGAGAACGTTGGCAGCTTTTGCCACAACGCTGCTGTTCTCGGTGTTGTTTTCACCGGTGAAGCCCGCGGTTTGGTATCCGTCAACGCCTGCGGCAATCTGATGGCCGCCAACACCTGCGGTGGAGGTGTAAACCACCGTCGCCTCGGAAACGCAGTTCTTCACCTGCATCCCGGAGGCATCCGCACTGCCGGTTGCGCCAACCAGCGCGCCGACCGCATGAAGACCGATCACAGCCGTGTTCTTCACGTCACAGCCATCCAGCTTCAGCGTTGCGCCCTCGTTTTGAAGGGATACGCCCACCAAAGCGCCAACGCCCGCTTCGGTTCCCGCAACGGTGCTGTTGATCACGTCAACGTTTTCCAGCGAAACGGTTCCCTTTTGCGTGCCGATCACCACAGCGGTGTTCCCCGTTCCGTGAACGTTCGCTCCGTTAAAGGTCAAATTACGAATGGTAAGCTCGGCATCACTGCTGCCGATAAAGGCGCATTGCGAGCCTCCTTCCACGTAAAGACCAGTCAAGGTTTTCTGATTACCGTCGATCACGATCTTGGAATTCGAGCCACTCTGAATGTGAATGGGTGTCCACGGGTGACCCGCAAGATCAATGTCATTCATCAGCTTGAGGGTTTTGCCGTTCAAGCTATTGGCATCCTTGGAAAGAATCTCGGCGATTCCCGCCAGATCCTGCGCGCTGCGGATCTCCAGCAGACTTGCATTGCCGTCATACCACTGGGTTTCAGCGGTACCGTCCCAAATCTGGGCGTTGCCCTGTACTGCCTCCAGCGCGATGGAATAGGAAGCGTGGAGACTTTCAAAGGTGTTCTCCACCTCCTCGGGAAGCTCAATGGAAAGCTCCAGGGGCTTGCCATCCGAGGGAATTGCGGCACGGGACGCAACCCACGTCCAAGGTGTGGAGCGATGGGTATTATCAATTACATAATCCTTGCCGTCAATGGTAACCCTGCAAACGAGCGCCGCGGCAAGCTCACCCTCCGTTTTCACCACAAGGCGATATTTCAAACTGACACTACTGCGATTCTCCACCGCGATCTCCACCGTCACCTTATCACCGGGGGTGATCAGGTTGATATCCAGAAGACCGTCCTTCACCGTGGCGGTGCCTCCGTTGGCAAATCGGTCAACCTGAGGCTCGTCCATGGAATAGAGCTTCAGGTTCTGAAGCCATGCGGTGAGATCCACCTTACCACCCGACCCAATGGCAATGTTAAACACATAGCGACTGGATAAAAGCGCGTAGGTGGAACCAAGGATCAGAGAGATACACAGCACGAGCGTCAGAATGGATGTAAAGAATGTACGTTTTTTCATTTTTCTGCTCCTACTGTTCGATAACTTCGACCACACGGTCACCTCTTACAACAGAGACGTTTTCAAAGGTGGCATGGGAACGGAATGCCTGATATGCCGCGTTCCATTCGCTCTCCGCGTAGCCCACGGAAGCGTCGATAATCGTCATGTCCTCAAATGCAATGGGAAGGGTGGAAAGCTTCTGCTCTCCAACGCCGCTGCCCGCGAGGGTCAGCTCGGCAAACGCCAGCCCCTTGAAGGTGATGGCGGAGGCACCCGTGGAATATCCCTTGGAGGGATCCCAGCTCACACTGCCTGCCAGCTCCAGCACAGCCTCTCCCGACCGCACGCTTTCCAACGCGGCTTCCACAGAGGAATAGAGAATACCGTCGCAGAACACGGCTCCCGCGCCGTTGCTCTGGACCGCCTGCACCGAAATACTCACCTGCCCGGGAGCGTTCACGTATGCATTGTCAACCGCTTCGGGCAACACCACCGACAGGGTGAGAGGATCAATCTCGGCTCCCTTTCCGTTCACGGGAGCCTCAACGTGGATCCACTCGGACTTCAAGCGCCCCTTGTCAACGGCTGCGGAAAGCGCTTTTCCGTTCGCGGATGCCTCCAGCACCTCGCCCAGCTTTCCTTCCACCGTCATCACAACGCGGTAGTAGATCGAAACGTTACTGTCATTGAGAATATCAACCGTCACGTCAACACGATCGCCGGGGAGCATATTTTGGAGGATCAGATCCTCGCCATTGATCCTTGCTGTTCCGCCATTGCGGAACACGCCTGCCCGCGCGGTCTCGTTGCCGAGCCAGTAGGTCTTCACCGAATGGTTGCGAATGAAGGCTCTCAATTCCACTCCGCCCGCGGTCACCGCGATATCCACAGTGTCCTCGGCGGTGAAGAGTGCAAACGTGGACCCCGCAATCAGACACAAGCACAGCGCTATGGTCATGACAGAGGAAAACAACGTTTTTTTATTCATGGGTAGTTCTCCTTTTCGGGTTTCACAGCTTGGGAACATTTTTTTGCAGCGGCGCCCCAAGCAATTCTCGCCGCACGGATGTAGATTGAAGGGTTACTTACCGTCAACAGACTGAGTTGCCTCGATTACAAGGTCAAAGGAAACGCCGCCGTCATCCAGCTCGGTGGTGATCGTCTGGGAGAAAGCAACTCTCACAGTGAGATACTGCTCAGCGGTGCCTGCGCCCATCAGGTAGCTGATGGTCTTACCGTCGGACTCCAGCTCAAACATGGTTCTGGTTACGGAAGCTCCCGTGGCATTGCCGTCCTTATCGCAGGGAGTAACGATGACGTCGACCTTCTTAAGAAGCTCGTCGGTACCGTTCACGCCCTCAAAGGTTACGTCGTAGCGGAAAGCAACGTCACCGCCGTTGGCGATTCTCAGGGTAGACTCAAACCAAGCACCGGGAACCACAGCCTTCAGGTTCTCTGCGGTGAGACCGAAGAAGTTGTCGTCAACCTTTCCGGTGAAATCCTGGAACACGGGCTTTTCGCTGGGGGTCTTTTCGGTTTCGCCGCGAACAATCTCCTCCAGATATCCCTGGGAGTTGAGGGTGTACTGCTTGATGCCCGTTCTCCAAAGTCCAACCTCCAACTTACCTGCCTCCAGGTGGTTGCTGATGGTGGTTCTCTGAGAATAGAGCGCGAAGGTAGCAGTGGAGATCAACAGGACGCAAAGCATCAGCGTCATTGTGGAAAGCAACAGCGTTTTTGTTTTCTTAGTCATGGCTTTTTTCCTTTCTTTTGTCGAGAAATGGCTTCATTTATCATTAAAGCGCGAGGCGCTTTAACTTCGGATCAGAAACGGTAGGTGCGAACTCCTCTGCGACGTCCGCAACGGCAGTTCGCGCTACAGCACACGCTGCAACGTCTGTTCTTTTTTCCAAAGAAGGGATACGCTGCAACCAGCACGCCTGAGAGCAATCCGCCGAATACACCGATCATGGCGCCATTGGGGAAGCGACCTGCGGCGCGAGCGGGAGCGGGACGGCGAACCTTCATGGGGGAAAGCGGCATCGGGCGGGATGCCTTCACGGGCTTGGTCTTTTTCACGCGGCGGATGCGGCGGTAGAACTTGCCGTTGTGGAAATAAGCATCCACCACCAAAAGGGTGACGGTTGCAACGGTCAGCGCCAGCGCAACGCACGCGAATATGATAATGATCTTTTCAAGATCCATGGATCATTCCTCCTCTTTTGTTTCTTCCTCGGCGGAGGGCTCCTCAGCGGAGGGCTCGGGATGCTGCTCCTGCTCCGTAACGGGTGCCTCCTCGGAGGTCGTTGCGTCAGCAGTCTCTGCGGCTTCCCGCTCCTCGGGCTCGGAAGCGGACTCCTCGGCGGGAGGCGCCTCAGCCTGATCAGGCGAGGGCGCGGGCCCATTGGTAAGACGGCTCTGCGCCTCTGCCAGCTGACGGCGGAGCGCTTCGATCTCGTCCTCCTGCTCCTGCTCCTTGCGGCTTCTGTCGGATTGGAACATTCCAACGATCCGAATCACCTCAAGCACAATGATGATCGCGCAGGGAACAATGATAATCAGCACCAGGGCGATAGGCTCCCGCAGAAGGCTTGTGAAAAATCCAAGCACACGGCTGGAACCGGTCACCTTACCGATCACGTAGTTATATCCCGACGCGGAGGTGTCGATCACCTGCTGCATCAGCTCGGATTCCGAATCTCGGTTGTCCCCCTCCAGCGTGATCATATAGCCACCGGATTCCTTGGCGTAAATGTCCACGATACGGTGGGTAATGGTAACCTGCGTGGTGTAGGTATAGCGGAAGGTTAGCACGTCGCCCTTTTTCAGGGAAGCATACCACTCCTGCGCCTCTGCCTCGTCCTCAGGAACGGTCTCAACAAAGACCATCGTGCGAACGGGCAGGCTTCCGATCTCATATTGGCTCACGTCGGTTGCCTCACATTCGCCCATCGAGTCGGAAACGATCAATCGCATCTGATAGCCGAACAGCGTGGCGGTTCCGTCTCCCGAATCGTCTCTGGAGATCAGGGACATTACCAAGGAAATAATCGCGATCGCCAAGAACAGGTAGAGCAGAACGTTGCAGGCAATGCCAACGATTTTTTTGATTTTTGTCTTTTTCACGGTACCCATAGCTTTCACTCCTACTTCGCTTGAGAGGTCAGGGTCACAAGGAAATCAGCGGATGCGCCCATGGCTTCGTTTCCAACGTCAACACTCATGGAGTAGATCACCTTCATTGACACCTTGTTGTCGTCGGAGGGTGCGCACTCAAAGGTGACCGTGGTGCCATCTGCCAGCAGCGACTCCAGAGTTCCCTCATACATGGGGATATCCCCCAGCATCAACCGAACGTTCACCAACGATTTCAAGCCGTTGTCCTTCAGCTCGTTGAAATCCAGGGTGACTACGTAGGTATCCTGCTTTTTCGCATTGATATGCATGGTGTATTCCGTGGAGGAGCCGGGAATGAGCTTCTCCAGCTTAAACTCCCGATTCGTTGTGGTTTGATCTCCGATGGTAACGCTCAAATCCAGATCGTCGACCACCTTGCCCGCGTTAGACTTGTAATAAAGCACGGAGAGCACGATGCCAACCACGATCATCAAGCTCATTGCCGCGATCAGAATATATGCCAGCCTACGATTCATCCGAATCCTCCTTCTATAAAAGGTCGTTTCAAGAACAGATCCACCAATTGATGGTTTCTCATCATGTATTATAGCACAATTCCGCGCAGAAGTCAATACAAATGCCGTTTTTTTTGATGTTTTTTCCTATTTCAGTCATGTTTTTTACAATATTTTATCATTCTTTCCTCTGTCGACCGCCCATCTTCCGCCCCAAAAGGGAGAACACTCCATAGCTTCTTGCCGTATGCAACTGTCTACAAATGCAATTTTTGCCGAAAAACCTGAAAAAGGAGACCCGCCCTCAAAAGCAGGTCCCCTTTATTGTATGCGCAAAAAAGTATTGTTTATGCCCCGTGGTCAGGAGAAAAAGATCCAGAAGCCAATGCCAACCAGAATGGCGCCGCCCAAAATCGACGCCTTGTTTGCCAGCCTGGTGCCGAATTTCTTGCCGATGTACAGTCCCGCAAAGCAGATAAAGAAGGTAACCACGGCGATCAGCAGAGCGCTGAAAGCCGCCATACCCGCGCTGTACCGCATATCCACCATGTTGAAGCCAACCGAGAGCGCATCAATAGAGGTTGCGATCCCCTGCACAACCAGCAGCCCCACGGTGAGACTTCTGCAGCAGTCCTCCTTCTCGCAGTCATCGGGCTTCAAGCCCTCCCAGAGCATCTTCCCGCCGATCCAGCAGAGCAGAATCAGAGCAATCCACGGCACAGCCCGCTGAAACAGCGAAAATTTTTCGGCAACGGTTCGGATACAGATCCATCCCAGAAGCGGCATCACTCCCTGAAAGCCCGCAAAAATCCCCGCGATCAGCCCCATGCGACGAGGCTTCATGCAGGGCTCGTTCAAGCCGTTGGCAAGAGATACCGAAAAGGCATCCATTGCAAGTCCAAAGCCAAGCCCTATGGCGGTTACAAAAAATTCCCAGCTCAGATTCATGTCGGTTTCCGCCCTTCCGTTTATGAAGATTTCAACAAAAAGAAAAATCCGCACACCGCAAGGCGATATCGGATCTCGGTCTGAACTCACATATCGCTTAACGCTCCACGTGAGCTTCGGATTTCTGCTGTGTCAAGGGGCGCTCGCAACTCCCTCATTGACGCCGCTATTATACCATATCGCGCCCAAAAAGTCAACTGTTTTTCCAAAACTTCCGAAAAACTATTTACAAACCCGGAAATTCCGTGTATAATAAGTGTAGACCACTTTTAAAGGAGTTAGCCCATGAGCATGAAGCAAACCAAGAACGCCGTTGTTGCCTATTTGAAGCAACGCAAAAGAAACAAGGAGGAGTGGCTGGAATCGGTTGCCGACACCATTGTTGCCGTGAAGCAGAGGGACCCCGCCGCAAGAAGCACCGCCGAAATCCTTTTGCTCTATTCGGGTGTTCACGCCATGATGGCATACCGCATTGCCAACCGACTCCACAAGCAAGGAAAATACTTTTCCGCCAGAGCAATCAGCCAGGCCGCAAGACACCTGACAGGCATCGAAATCCATCCGGGCGCAACCATTGGAAAGGGGCTGTTTATCGACCACGGCATGGGCGTTGTGATCGGTGAAACCGCCGAAATCGGGGATAATTGTACCATCTACCAAGGGGTCACCTTGGGGGGAACGGGCAAGGACGTTGGAAAGCGACACCCCACGCTGGAGAACAACGTGATGGTGGGAGCCGGCGCCAAGGTGCTGGGCCCTGTGAGGATCGGCTCGGGCAGCAAGATCGCCGCCAACGCCGTTGTGCTGCGAGAGGTTCCCGAAAACAGCACGGCGGTGGGAATTCCCGCAAAGGTGGTGCGCCGCAACGGAGAGAGGGTTGCCGCCGATCTGGATCAAATTCATATTCCCGACCCTGTGGCGCAGGAGCTCAGAAAGCTGCGCGCCGAATTGCAGGCGGTGGAGGAACAAATCAACAAGCTTGACAAAGCATAAGGAGCGATTATGAAAGGAAATCTCATTGTTTTTGAGGGCATCGACGGCGCAGGCAAAACCACGCAGATCGAGCTTTTGGCAAAGCACCTCACGGAAAAAGGCAGAAGAGTCTACCGCACCACAGAGCCAACCGAATCGGTAACGGGCGGGCTTCTGCGAGATGCGCTGGGCGGCGTTTCCCGCCGTTCCCCCTGCGAGATGGCGGCGCTGTTTGTGCTGGACCGTATCTTCCACAACGTGAATCCCGTCAACGGCTTTAACAAAATGACAGCCGACGGCGTGGACGTGATCTGCGACCGCTACTATTATTCGTCCCTTGCCTACCAGGGAAGCGAAACCGACTTTGAGTGGGTAAAGCGGATGAATCTGGACTGCCCCGAAATCCGCAGTCCCGACCTGTGCATCTTTCTGGACCTAACCCCCCAACAAAGCATGGAGCGTATCCTGAAAAACCGAGTAACCCAGGATATTTACGAAACCGAGGAAAAGCTGGAGCAGGTGCGCAACAAATTTCTCACAGCCATTGATGCCTTGCGCGAGCGGGATCACATTCGTATCGTCAACGCGGCGCGACCGATTGAGGAGATTCACCGAGAGATCTGTGAGATCGTTGACGCGCTGGAGATGTAAACAAGACGAGCGTCGCAAAAGCCTCATCAAACAGCGTGTGTCCCTACATCCCCAACCACCAATCCACAATCCCCACCCACGGAATAAAAAACATTTCGTAAAAAAGCTATATTTTTTTAAAAAAAGTGTGAAAAGGGGTTGCAATTTCCGAAAAAGTGTGGTATAATAACGAGCGTGACAGCAAAAGGTCACCACAGGGGTATAGCTCAGCTGGTAGAGTACCGGTCTCCAAAACCGTGGGTCGCGGGTTCGAATCCTCCTGCCCCTGCCAAAAAATTCGACAAGTTTCGGCTTGTCGAATTTTTTTATCCATTGCGAAAGCAATGGCATATCATCAGCCCCTGTGGGGCTGGATATCATCACGGCAACGCCGTGTATATCATCAGCCGCAGGCTGTATCCTCTTTCGCAATGATGATATACAAGGCTTTCGCCTTGGTGATATACCGCAACAAGTTGCGGATGATATGCACGCCTGCGGCGTGATTTGGTACGTGAGTTCAAGTCCATACAAAAACTCCCCGAAATATCTTTTTCATCCGCCCCTGCCAAAACAAAAAGCACGCCGCTTAGGGTGCCTGCAATAAAGCAGAAAACGGTATAGTTGTAGAAATACGACTATACCGTTTTTTATATTGAAAATTCAACTCACGTTTGAAAAATTCTCTACGAATGAGTTATTGTTTTTACTAAGGAATGTGCTATAATAATATCAGGATGAGCGCTGATTCAAAATAATTTGGAGTAACAATTATGATTAGACTTGGAGAAAAAATAAAATCA
>SVSC01000107.1 GCA_015064525.1 Oscillospiraceae bacterium | reverse complement strand
AAACGCCCCTCACGGGAGCGCTTGTCGCTCTTTCGCTCACACCCGTGGAGGGCTCTGCCCATGAAGGTCAACTCTTGGTGGACGGCGTGATGCTATGCCGCACCGAGGGAGAAGCGAGGCTCGCCATGGCGGGGGATTATTTGCCCGCTGGCGCCGTGGCAAGCTATCGCGACTATCTGCGCGGCGAGCCGCAATCAAGCGCGTCGGCGCAGCCCGAATCCGAGCGCCTGCCAATCCCCTCGTCGGAGGGAGGCACCTTGCCCGTGTTAACAGAGCCCGAGGGCTGTGGCTCGTCACTTTTCTCGGAGGGAGCGGCAATGCTCCTTCTCGGAGCGGTTGCGTTACTGATTGAAAAAGAATCCCCGTTAAGGCAAAGGAAGCGGGGAAGAGAAGAGGGTTGAATACGACATGAAAAAAATTGGATTTATTGACTACTATATCAACGAATGGCACGCGGACAATTATCCCGCGTGGATCAAGGAGATCGGATCGCGCGACGGGCTGGACTATGAGGTTGCCTACGCTTGGGCAGAGCTTCCCGCCTCGCCCATTACCCACATGACCACCGAGCAATGGTGCGAGGAGCATGGAGTGGTGCAATGTGCCAGCATGGAGGAGCTTTGTGAAAAGAGTGACGTTCTGGTCATTCTTTCGCCCGATAACTCCGAGAACCATTTGCGCTATGCCGAAACCGTTCTCAAGTACGGCAAGACCACCTATATTGATAAAACCTTCACCCCAAGCCTTGGGGAAGCAAAGGAGATTTTTCGCCTGGCAGAGCAGTACGGTACCCCCGTTTGCTCCTCCTCGGCGCTCCGCTTTGCCTCAGAGCTGGCGGACGTGAAGGAGCTGCGGGGGATTGCCACCACGGGCTGCGGCAACTCCTTTGAAACCTACGCGGTGCATCAGGTGGAAATGATCGTTCGTTGCATGGGAGTGGGCGCTAAGCGCCTGATGGCTGTGCAGAACGGCTCGGAAAAAACGCTGGTGATCGACTATGGCGAGGGCAAACGCGCCCTTTATCATCAGAGCATTGGCGGAGCGGCGCCCTTTACCGTCAGCCTTGACAGAGGAACGGGCTTTGCGGATTACCGTCCCATTCAGTCGGACTTTTTCAAGAACATGATTGCCTCGATGCTCCGCTTCTTTGAAACGGGCGAGGTGATGGCTCCCGCTCGAGAAACCCTGGAGGTAATGGCAATTCTGGAAACGGGAACCGAAGCGCTTGAAAAATTGGACACGTGGGTATCCGTGAAGCAATCACCTTCGTTTTTCGGAGGAAAATCTTGACAATCCCGCAAATATGCGGTACAATGATACTGTGGCAACAGCCAGAATAATTTTAGGAACAAGAGGATAGAAAGCCATGAGTGATAAAATGAAGGTTGCGATCATCGGATGCGGCACCATTGCCAATTCCGCTCACATTCCCGCGTATATGAACAACACCGAGTGTGAGATCAAGTATTTTTGCGATATCATTCCCGAAAGAGCGCAGAAGGCAGTAGAGCAGTACGGCTGCGGCATTGCCGTGGAGGATTACCGTGTGATCCTTGCCGATCCCGAGGTGGAGGCGGTTTCAATTTGCACGCCCAACCGTATGCACTCGGTGATCACCTGCGATTGTCTCCGCGCGGGCAAGCACGTGCTTTGCGAAAAGCCCGCTGCCCGCATCTATGAGGATGCCCTCAAGATGCAGCAGGTGCAGCACGAGACCGGAAAGGTTCTCAACATCGGTGTGGTAAACCGCTTCAACTCTGCGGTGAACACCATTAAGCAGATCATCGATAACGGCGAGCTGGGCGAGGTCTACCACGTTTACGTCAGCTTCCGTTCCCACCGCTCGATCCCCGGTCTGGGCGGCGCATTCACCACCAAGGAGATCGCAGGCGGCGGCGTGCTGATCGACTGGGGCGTACACTTCCTCGATATCGTAATGTACTGCTGCGGCGATCCCGCACCTCTCACGGTTTCGGGCAAGGCTTATTCCAAGCTGGGCGTGGATATGCCCAACTACGTTTACGAGTCCATGTGGTCGGAGATGACCAAGGATCTCAACGGTACCTATGACGTGGACGACTACGTTTCGGGCTTCATTCGCACCTCCGGCCCCACCGTTACTCTCAACGGCGCTTGGGCGCAGAACGTGGGCGTGAACGAGATGTATATCGACTTCCTGGGTGACAAGGCAGGTATCCGCCTCAACTACGGCGCAGATTTCACTGTGTTCGGCACCAAGGATGGCAAGCTGTGGTCGGAAAAGCCTACCTTCGATAACACCAATATGTTCCAGAACGAGATCAACAGCTTCCTGCGCTGCATCCGCACCGGTGAAAAGCTGCCTTCTCATATCGACCAGGTGATCGTGACTGCCAAGATGATGCAGGCAATCTACGATTCCTCCGACGCTGGCAAGGAAATTGCCCTTTGATCGGGAAAGGAGCAGGCAATGTATCAGTTTCCCATAGGAATTATGCTGGATTCCTTGAAGCTGGATATCAAGGAGTCGATCAAAAAGGCTGCGGATATGGGCGTGCAGGGCTTTCAGATGTACGCCACCAGGGGAGAATACAGCCCCGAGGAGCTAACCGCCGCCAAGAGACGCGAGCTGTTGGATCGGGTGAAGTCGGCGGGGCTGCGGTTTTCCGCTCTTTGCGGTGACCTGGGCAGAGGCTTTGGAAACCAAGAGCTGAATCCCGGGCTGATCGAGCGCTCCAAGCGCATTCTGGATCTTGCCGTGGAGCTGGAAACCGATATCGTTACCACCCATATCGGGGTTGTGCCAAACGATCCGAGCCACGAGCGCTATAAGATCATGCAAGAGGCGTGCTTTGAGCTGAGCCGTTATGCCGATTCTCTGAACGCGCATTTCGCCATTGAAACGGGCCCCGAAACCTCCGCAACGCTGAAGGGCTTTTTGGACGGCCTCCACTCCAGAGGCGTGGCGGTCAATCTGGATCCCGCCAATCTGGTGATGGTCACGGGAGACGATCCCGTGCAGGCGGTTCACACGCTCAAGGACTATATTGTGCATACCCATGCCAAGGACGGCGTGAGATTGCAGGTGGGAGATCCCGAGTATATCTACGGCGTGGTGCATCCCGTTCCCGAGGAATTCAAGGGCATCCGCTATTTCGAGGAGCTTCCTCTCGGAAAGGGTGGAGTGGATTTCCCCGCCTACCTGCAGGCGCTGGAGGAGATCGGATACCGCGGCTTCCTTACGGTGGAGCGGGAAACGGGCGCCGATCCCGAGGGCGATATCCGCGCCGCTTGCGATTTCCTGCGTGGTTTGACGGGGCGCTGACCCGACCCGAAAGGAGAATCCATGAGCATTCAAAAAATGACGTTCGGCACTCCCGAGGCGATGGTTCCCACAGCCTTTTGCCCCGAATTTCGGGGCAGGGAGCTTCCCGAGGCGGATGGCGCCGCGCGGGCGGAGATCACCTTCCGCGCGAGCGCCAAGGGCTGCACGCTGGAGCTTCCCTTTTCGGAAAGTGAGGAATACTACGGCTTTGGCCTGCAGCTTCATTCCTTCTCCCATAAGAATCGGAAGCTGACGTTGAGAGTCAATTCCGATCCGCTGTTCTCCACGGGCGATTCCCACGCACCCGTCCCCTTTTTCGTGTCCACGGCGGGCTACGGTATCTACGTGGATACCGCCAGATACGCCGAGTTCTACGTTGGCGTTCAGCGGGTGACCTCCGCCACCACCCAAGGGCAGACCCACGGTGGAAACAGCGTGGAGGAGCTTTACGCGGTGCGGCAGAGCGGCGACGAAAAGGTGATCGTGATCCATATTCCCGCGGCGCAGGGAGTCACGCTCTATCGGATTGACGGAAAGAACATTCTGGACGTGGTAAAGCAATACAATCTACTGGCGGGCGGTGGTCCCGAAATTCCCGATTGGGGCTTGGGAACCTACTATCGGTGTCATCTGGATGCCGATGCCGACAGCGTGATGAAAACGGCAAGCTACCTTACCGAAAAGGGAATGCCCTGCGACGTGATCGGTCTGGAGCCCCATTGGCAAACCCGTTCCTATTCTTGCTCCTATGTGTGGTCGGAGAAATTCCCGACCGAAAAGCGTGCCGAATTGGAGCGGTGCCTGGCAGAGAAGGGGATGCACCTCAATCTTTGGCAGCACGCTTTTGTGCATCCCGAGTCCCCGCTCTACGAGGCGTTAGGGGAGGGCTGCGGCAGCTATAAGGTTTGGGGCGGCAAGGTTCCCGATTTCACCGTGGAGAAAACGGTGGAGACCTTTGCGGAGTATCAGAACAGGACGCTGGTGAGCGACGTGACCGACGGCTTTAAGCTGGACGAATGTGACGGTAGCGACTACACCCGCGACTGGAGCTTCCCCAACTGCGCCGAATTTCCGGGCGGCTTGGACGGTGAGCAGTATCACACCCTGTTCGGTATGCTCTATGCCCGCGCGGCGATCCGCGCGCTGGACGGCAGACCCACCTACGGTCAGTGCCGCAACATGGGCGCCCTGGCAACCTCCTTGCCCTTCGCTCTTTACAGCGATCTGTACGGGCATAAGGAATTTATCAGAGGATGCGTGAATTCCGGCTTTTCGGGACTTTTGTGGGCGCCTGAATTGCGTCATGGCGACAGCCGCGAGGATCTGCTCCGACGCTTGCAGACGGCGGTTTTTTCGGCGCAATGTATGTTCAACGGATGGTATTGCACCGAGGCGCCTTGGATCAATTTGGGGTGCGAGGAGGAGGTGCGGGAGCTGTTCCGCATTCGCGAGAGCCTCAAGCCCATGCTGAGAGAGGCATATGACCGTTACCGCGCCGAGGGCATTCCTCCCGTTCGCGCGCTGGTGTGCGACTACACCGAGGATCGAGCCACCTGGACGATCGACGACGAGTATCTTTTCTGCGAGTCGCTTTTGGTGGCACCCATGACGGCGGAGGAGACAAGCCGAAGGGTTTATCTGCCCGCGGGCGAGTGGGAGGACTTCTTCACGGGAGAGGCTGTGGAGAGTGGTTGGCTGGAATACAGCGGAAGCGGGATTCCCGTATATAGAAAACGCAAATGAAAAGGAGCGGGGCTGCGCGCAAACGCAGCCCCGCTTGCTGAATGCGGTGAGGGCGTATTTTTTTTCGATACAGTCCCTTTTTTACTTTATTTTGTCAATATTTTACCATATAGAGGAATTATTTGTCAATGGATATTTGCCGTTGAATTTGGTATAATGCAGGTACTATCGAGAGGAGTATCTGTTTGGCTCCCCGAAGCGTTTCAATATGAAAGGAGTATATTATGAAACGAATTATCAGCTTTCTCACCGTTCTTTCACTTCTGGCGGCAACGCTTGCTATGGCAGTGATGCCCGTTGCGGCAGAAACAAACTACGACGACAATCTGGTGTCCTGGTACAACTTCTCGGGTGAAACCCAAGCCGAGCAGGCTGCGGACAAGGCGCAGAAGGGTACTGCGGATGAAATGACCTTTGCAAATATTACTGTTGAAAACGGTAATGCAGTAATTTCCGATGCAAAGGGATCCTATTTGAGCATTGCCAACGGCGGCGATTTTGCGCAATGGAATGGTAAAACCTTCTACATTGCTTATCGCGCCAATGGAGACGCAACTGGTGGTAGTGGAAATGTGGTTTGTGCAAACGGTTTGTTCCGTTATTGGATCGGTAAGGGCTCCACGGTAACCAACTATAAGCATGGCGGCGGTCTTGGCGCCAATGCCGCAACAACTACAAAATTTACCATCAACAGTGAAACGCCTGTGGCGCCTGCCGCCGGCAGCGATTGGTTCTACACGGTGGTTACCTTTACCTATGCCGAGGGAATTGCAACCGCGAATATTTATAACTCTGCCGACGGAAGCACCTATGTGCTTTCCTCCAATACATATTCTACAGATGATGTGGGAAGCGGTGTTCTCGCGAGCAACAGAACCGTTTTAATTGGAAAGCCCGGAACCGGTTCTGCCGGTAATGTTGGCTTTACCATTGGTGAAATCAGATTCTATGACACTGTGATTCCTGCTGAGGCAATCGCTACGCTTGCCTCCCATACGCCTTATGGCGGAGAGGTTACCCCCGAGCCCGATCCCGAGCCCGAGCTGCCCGAGATCAACCCTGTGAAAGGTCTGTTCGACGCAAATCTGGTCACCTACTACAATTTTGAGGGCGCAACCGCCGAGGAGCAGTTCGCGGATAAGGCTCCCAACGGTCTTACCAACGACGTTCTCGACGTATCCCCTAACGTTACCGTTTCCAACGGCGCCGCAAATATTCCCAGTGCCAAGGGCGAGTATCTTGCCATTGATGCTTTGGAGGGAGACACTGCCGAGCTGACAGGCAAAACCATTTATATTGCCTACACTACCTCCGGCAATGCCGTTCAGTATGCCACCGACCTGATTTCCGCCAACAAGATTTTCCGCTATTGGTTGGCAAAGAATACCACCGATTCCAACTATTTGATGGGCGGCGGCATTGGTTCCGCGCCTACCAAGGAGGGCAAGCTCCTGAATTTGGGAACCGCGCCCAAGGCACCCCTGGGTGAGTGGTATTATACCGCAATTACCATTGATATGTCTGACGATCAGCTGGTGATTACCTGCTACAACTCTGCCGATGGTGTGAACTATGTTGCAAGCGAAACGGTTTATACGGATAGTGCTAAGCCCGAAAACCTGCTCCGCAACGTGTCTTTGGTGATTGGTAAGAATACCAAGACAATTGATGACAGAGGTCTTTCCTTCAAGATTGACGAGTTCCGCATGTATGACAAAGTGATGACTGCCGATGAAGTTTCCTTGCTGACCGCCGCAACTCCCTCCGCCGAGGCCGTTCGCGTGCTGGGCTGGCAGGAGAAAACCAACGCCTCCAATCTGCTGGACGTTCGTTTCCTGGCGCACCTGAACGTAACCGAGGCAGATCTCAGCCGCTACACCGCGGTTGGCTTTGAGATCTCCGCCAACTACAAGGGAGTGGACAAGGAAACCAAAACCGTTCGTTGCACCACCGTGTACAACTCCATCACCGCCGACGGTCAGGCGATCACCGTTGCAACCTATGATCAGGTTGACGGCTACATCATTGCCCTCCCCGTTTACAATGTTCCCGTTGACGATACCGTAACCTTTACCGTGCGTCCCTTCTACGAGATGAACGGTGAGACCGTTTACGGTGAAACCGCCATTGCCGTTTACACCAACGGTGTGGCTGCTGAATGATAGAACAGGAGGAAAATACAATGAAGAATTATGTGAATCCTCAGCTTGAGCTGGTTCTGCTGGCAGACGAGCTGATTCGCACCTCCGGACTTTCTCTGGAGGACGGAGCAAATATTGAGGATATGAACGGTCTGGATTTCTCCCAGTGGTAAGATTCTCAATTTAAAAAGAACCCGCGTCATTCGCAATGAGTGGCGCGGGTTCTTTTTGGTGGTCAAAATAAACCCCCAGTTCTACTGGGGGAGCGGTAAAACAGAGCAGGGCTACAAATAAATTGGGCGAGCTATATGCAAGCCCAAAGAAAG
>SVSC01000106.1 GCA_015064525.1 Oscillospiraceae bacterium | reverse complement strand
GATAGTTGCTTTTTCCTTCGTAGATCCCGATGCTCCGCATCGCCCTACGGGTTCGACTGCGGCTGAGACTCGCTTCGCTCCTCACCGCCTCCGCTCAGGATGACACAACCATAAGCTCCCCACTCCTAAATAAACTAAAATCGTGGAGCGTTTAGGGTGGCGGGCGGGCAAGCCCGGTGGGCAAGCCCACTTTCAAGGATCGACGTTCGTTCAGTTAAAATTTGATTATTCCGTCCCCGAGAATGAGATTTTATCTATTTCCAAAACAGTTCAAATAATCTAACATCATGGAGCGGATGGGGTGGAAAACGACAAGTCGTTAGTACCCAGCCGCTTGCGGCAGCTATTGTTTGGTGAGCGTACCGCAGATGGGCGGCATAAAACAAAAGGGAGTGCCGTTGTGTATCGCGACACTCCCAAAAAATACTACGGGAAGTTCTTGGAGGCTTGGAACCTTCTTACAAGAAGGTTCCGCAATCCATCCTTTCCTTCCAAAACTAACTTCCGTGGAGCGTTTTGTGGTGGGAAACGGCAAGCCGTTAGTACCAAAACGCTTGCGGGAGCTATTGCTCGATCAGCGTACCGCAGATGGGCGGCATAAAACAAAAGGGAGTGCCGCGATGTAACGCGACACTCTCAAAAAACACCTACGGGAAAGTTCTTGGAGGTGTGGAACCTTCTTGAAAGAAGGTTCCACAGTCCAACCCTTCCTTCCTAAACTAACTCCACAGAGCAGGCAGGATCAATCCTCGTCCTTCTCCTCGGTCAGCTGCTCGAAGTCTTCCTCGTCAACGATGCAGCCGAACTTCTCGCCGCAAGCGGGGCAGGTGAGGGATTCGGGATCCAGCTCCTGGTCGAAGCAAACGGTTTCCCCGCAGGAGGGGCAAACGATCTCGTAGAATTCCTCATCGTCGCAGCCGCTGCAGCCCTCGCATTCGCCGTCGCAGAAGAATTCCTCGTCCTCGTCGTCGAATTCGTCCTCATCCTCATCCTCGTCATCGTCCTCGTCGTCCTCGCCCTCAAGGTAGTCCTCAACGTCGGCAAGGTCGTCGTCGATCTCCTCAATGTAGTCGTTGAGGTAGTCCAGATCCTCGTCGATCTCCTCAATGTCCTTCTTCAAGCCGGAAACCTCTTGGGTTAGTTCGTCCACAAGCTCCAAAAGGGCAGCAAGGATCTTGCCCTCCTTGGTGGTGTTGTCCAGCTCCAGTCCGTCTGCCAGACCCTTGATATAAGCGGATTTTTCGGTTAAGTTCATGGGATTTTCCATCCTTTCTGTTGTTTTGGTTTAAAAAATCGGGGGGACAGCATGAAGCGTTCCCCCCGTGATTTGATGACCGCAGGGGCCCTGCTCGGCGCGTTACGCGCGGGACAGATACTCTCCGGTTCTGGTGTCGATCTTCAGTACGTCGCCAATCTCGATGAAGAGGGGAACCTTGATCTCGGCACCCGTCTCCAGGGTTGCGGGCTTGAGCGCGTTGGTTGCGGTGTTGCCTGCAAAGCCGGGATCGGTGTCGGTTACCTCCAGCTCAACGAACGTGGGAGGCTCAACGCCGAACACGTTGCCCTTGTAGGAAATGATCTTGCACATCATCTCCTCCTTCACGAAGCGGAAGTTATCGTCCACCTTATCGTGGGCAATGAGGGTTTCCTCCCAGGTTTCGGTGTCCATAAAGTGATAAAGGTCACCGTCGTCGTAGGAGTACTGCATATCTCTTCTCTCAATGTAAGCGTTCTCGAACTTATCGGTGGGGTTGAAGGTTTTTTCAATGACCGCGCCCGAAATTACGTTCTTCAGCTTGGTGCGAACGAACGCCGCGCCCTTGCCGGGCTTCACGTGTTGGAATTCAACGACCTGCAGGACGTTGCCCTGACCGTCGTCAAAGGTGATACCGTTTTTGAAATCGCCAGCTACTACCATTTTTCATTTCCTCCGAAGGGTTGAATTTCTGATTTACGAGTCGGCATAGCTCGCCTGACTCCATAGTTATATTATATTGTACACCAAAAAACAATATTTTGCAATAGTTTTTTCTTGATTTTTTCAATTTTTTTGAAAAAACCGATGTTTTTTTCTCAATTTTGATTTATTTTTGGCTTTCAACGCAGGAGAGAAGCTCCTCGGGGCTGTGAATCAGGGAAAGGGCGCCTGCCTCCCGCAGTTCCTCCTCGCTGCCAAAGCCCCACGTTACGCCAACGCAGGGAATGCCGCAGCGACCCGCGCCAACCACGTCGTCCCGTCGATCGCCTACCATCAGAACGTGATCGGGGGAGATGTTCAACACCTTTAGGGCGTGGGCAACCACCTCATGCTTTTCATTGCGGGTGCCGTCCAATTCGGGACCCGACACCAAAGCAAAGAGGGAGCGCAAGCCAAAATGCTCCAGAATCCGCTCCGCCATCACCGTTGGCTTGCAGGTGGCAAGGGTGAGGCGGTAGCCGCGGCGGCGCAGCTCTGCCAGCGTTTCCGCCATTCCGTTGAACACGTAGCACTCGAAAATCCCCTTTTCCAGATAGTATTCCCGATAAAGCGCAACCGCCCGCTCGCCCTCCTCGTTGGAAAGCCCAAACAGTTGGGTAAAGGAGCGGATGAGGGGCGGCCCGATGAAGCAGGTCAGCTGTTCTCTTGGCGGCACCTCCAAGCCCATGCGCTCCAGGGCGTAGGTTACCGAATTGAGAATTCCCTCCGCCGAGTGCGTGATGGTGCCGTCCAGATCAAAAAACAACTCAGATCTTTGCATTTTTCATATCCTTTCAAAAAAATCGGTTTTTGGCGCGCTTTTTTCGCCTTTTTTCTTGCAAATCGCCGCACAAATATGGTATAATGATAAGTGACACGATTATTATACACTTTTTTCCCAAAAAAAGCAATGCCTTTGGAAAGGATTTTTCTCCCATGGAAATGAATTTTACCATCCCCGTGAACGAGGCGTTCGACGCCTCGATCAGTGATCCCTCCTGCGGATGCCCCCTCTGCGCTCTGCATCGGAAGCTGGAGGAGGACCAGCTGGATATCATTTTGGGCGCCGCCATGATGGAGCCCGATATCCGTATTCAAACCAACGATAAGGGCTTTTGTCGCTTGCACTACGATATGATGTTCACCCGCAAGAACCGACTTGGCATGGCGCTCACGCTGGAAAGCCATCTTGCCGACCTGCGCCGCGAGATCCGCGATGGCGGTATTGGCGGCGGTCAGGGGAACAAGCCGCTTCGCCGCATCGAGCGGCTGGAATCCACCTGCTATATCTGCGAGCGGGTGAGCGGCTATTTTGAAAAAATGGCGGACACGGTGGTTTACCTGTGGGGCGCCGAGGAGGAGTTTCAAAAAAAGCTGAAGGCGCAGCCCTATTTCTGCCTGCCCCACTACCGTCTCCTGCTCTACTACGGTCAGCGCCGACTGGGCAAAAAGAAGAATCCCGAATTTGCCGCCGCGCTGGCAAAGGTGGTGGAGGGCTACATGGACACTCTGCAGGAGGACGTGAGCTGGTTTTGCAAAAAATTCGACTACCGCTATAAGGATGAGCCCTGGAACAACGCGCAGGATGCCGTGGAGCGCGCCTTCAAGTTCCTGCGCTCGGATAACCACAACCCGTGAGAAAGGAAGCGCCAATGATTGATCTGCTGCAATTGCATAAGTATTTTATTCTCAACCACCTCAAGGAGGGGGACGTTGCCGTGGACTTTACCATGGGCAACGGCTACGACACCGAGTTTCTTTCCAAAACCGTTGGAGAGAGCGGTAGGGTTTACGCATTTGATATTCAGAAGCAGGCGGTAGAAAGCACCGCGCGCCGCCTGAAGGAAACGGGATGTCCCGAAAATTACACGCTGATCCACGATTCTCACCAATTTGTGAAAAACTACGTGAAGGAGCCCTTCAAGGCAGGAATGTTCAATCTCGGCTGGCTCCCCGGCGGGGATAAGTCGATCACCACTCTGCGGGAAAGCACCATGCCTGCCATTGAGGCGGCGCTGGATCTGATGGATCGGGATGCCATTCTCAACGTGGCGGTTTATCCGGGGCATGAGGAGGGCGATCTGGAGGGCAAGATGATCTGCGACTATCTGTCGGGCATCAGCCGTCACCGCGTTTGCGCCACCAAGGTGCAAATTCTCAATTCTCCCACCTCTCCCTATTTCATTGTCATTGAAACCAAGCCGCCTCGTCCTTGACTTGATCGTGGAAAATGCCATGAACCGAAAGCCTATTTTGCTGATCCTGCCGCTTCTTCTGGCAGGCATCCTCACGTCATGTATCTCCTCGGGTGTTCGTCCCCCGGTGGATACCTCTCAATTTCAAATGCTTTATCAAACCATGACCTACACCTACAAAACCGACGCCTCCGCCTTTGAGCCCTATCTGACTACGGGGCTCGACGCAGGCTATCTGATTCTGGTAAACAAATCCAATCCCTTGGGAAGCGGATATGCGCCCGCGTCCGTTACCACTCTCACCTGCCCCACCAACGGCGGTAAGACCGTGGAGCTGGAGGAGCGCGCGGCGCAGGCGCTTTACGCCATGCTTGGGGAGATGGAGGCGGACGGCATCACCGACATCAAGGTGACCAGCGGCTACCGCTCCTATGCTTATCAAAGTCGGCTTTACAGCGACTATATCTCCAAAGAGATGAGCAAAATTACCGACGAAGCCCGTTCGTTTTTTGGAGAAGCGTATATTCAATCGAATTACGTCAGTCAAGGAAAGCAGGGGCTTTCCCGCGAGGATGCGGAGGCTGTGGTGGGCTCCTATTCGGCAAAGGCGGGAACCAGCGAGCATCAAACGGGACTATGCGTGGACTTCGTCACCTCCACGGCAGGGCTGACCGAAGCGTTCGCCAAAACCGATGCCTTTGCCTGGCTCTTGCAAAACGCCTACCGCTTTGGCTTTATCCTGCGCTATCCCGCCGAAAAAACCGACGTTACCAAGTATTCCTACGAGCCCTGGCACTACCGCTTCGTTGGACGCGAAGCAGCTACCGAAATCGCCTTCCGCGGTATCACCCTGGAGGAGCTTTTGGGGCAAACAGGGTGAAATCAGAAGTTGGTTTGTGAGGAAAGTTAGTTTGGGAAGGAAAGGGTGGATTGTGGAACCTTCTTGAAAGAAGGTTCCACACCTCCAAGAACTTCCCGTAGTATTTTTTGGGGAGTGTCGCAATAGATAGCGGCTCTCCCTTTTGTTTTATGTCGCCTATCCGCGGTGTGCTGGGATATACAATAGCTGCCGCAAGCGTTTTGGTACCACCACCCAAAACGCTCCATAAGGTTAGATTGTTTGAACTGTTTTGAAGCAGATAAAATTTCATTCTCGGGGACGGTATAATCAAATTTTAACTGAACGAACGTCGATCCTTGAAAGCGGGCTTGCCCGCCCGCCACCCAAAACGCTCCACGATGTTAGTGAGATTGAACTGTTTTGGAAACAGATAAAATCTCATTCTCGGGGATGGTACAAACGAATTTTCGCTAAATGAGGGTCGAGTTTGGCATAAATGAAGTCTTCTATAAAGCAAAGTCCCGCCCGTGTCATCCTGAGCGGAGCAAAACCGCAAGGCGGTTGCGAAGTCGAACTGCGAAGCAGTGCGAGGCAAAAACCGAGCAGGATCTCGGGCGGATAGTTGCTTTTTCCTTCGTAGATCCCGATGCTCCGCATCGCCCTACGGGTTCGACTGCGGCTGAGACTCGCTTCGCTCCTCACCGCCTCCGCTCAGGATGACACAACCATAAGCTCCCCTCTCCTAAACAAACTAACATCATGGAGCGGATGGGGGGCGGGACCCAGCCGCTTGCGGCAGCTATTGCTTGGTGAGCGTACCGCAGATAGGCGGCATAAAACTATAGACCGAGCCGCTGTGTACCGCAAACTCCAAACCAACCCCTACGAGAAAGTTCTTGGAGGTGTGGAACCTTCTTTCAAGAAGGTTCCACAGTCCACCCTTTCCTTTCAAAACTAACTTCCGTGGATCGGATGGGGTGGCTGAAATTATATAAAGTTTATCCGAATTTATATAAAAAGTGTCGAAATCCAAACTTGACGAACGGCGAAAAATGGATTATAATAAAGGCAGAGAATAAACTGCAAAGGAGACACCTTGATGTACCGTATCGGAATCGACCTTGGCGGCACCAATATTGCTGCCGGATTGGTCAATGAAAAGTTTGAGATCCTCGCAAAGCAAAGCACTCCCACGTTGGTTGGTCGTCCCTCGGAGCAGATTGTTGACGATATCGCTATGCTTTGCAAAAATCTTTGCGCCGAGGTTGGCATCACCCAAGCCGACATTACGTCTGTTGGTATTGCTTCTCCCGGAATTGTGGATGACGAAACGGGACTGGTGCTGTATGCCAACAACCTGAATTTTCATAATTTTCCCATCATTCCTCTGCTCCGCGAGCGGTTGGAAATCACCACCTTCCACATTGAGAACGACGCCAATGCCGCCGCATGGGGCGAGGCGATCGCGGGCGCGGCAAAGGGAAGCAAGTCCTCTGTTATGATCACCCTGGGAACCGGTGTTGGCGGCGGTATCGTTGCCGACGGTAAGGTTTACAAGGGCTTCAACAACGCAGGTGGCGAGCTTGGTCACATTGTGGTTCAAGTGGACGGTCTGCCCTGCACCTGCGGCAGAAAGGGCTGCTGGGAGACGTATTCCTCTGCAACGGGTTTGATCAACATGACCAAGAGGAAGCTGGAGGAGTGCGCCGCTGCGGGCAGAGCAACTGCCATGACCGAGCAGGTTGCCGCAAAGGGCAAGGTGAACGGCAGAACCGCCTTCGATTGCATGAGAGCCGGCGACGAGGCTGCCAAAGAGGTTGTGGATGAATACATCAAGTATCTTGCCAGCGGTATTGCCAGCATGATCAATATTTTCCAGCCCGAGGTTCTTTCCATTGGCGGCGGAATCTCCAACGAGGGGCAGTTCCTTCTGGATCTTGTGATCCCCAAGGTGCGTGAGCAGCAGTATGGCTGTGGTCTGGTTCCCCTCACCGACATTCGCATCGCAGCTCTCAAGAATGACGCGGGCATCATTGGCGCTGCCGTTCTGGGAATGTAATAAAAAATGGGTAGGGGCTCCTGAAGGCGCTTCCGTTCCACAAAAAAATCGGCAGAGATAGGGCGACTCTCTAAAGGACAGTTTTGCAAGAACGGGGATGTTTCATTAAGAATTTAGGAAAATCAATGCAAAACCAAAAAACATGGTGAGAATTTTGATTTAGGCGAATTCTTAATGATAACACACCTTGGGCGAACGGATTCCGATCAGGAGCAAACAAAACAGAGAAAACCATAAGGCTTTCAACTTTAATTTCTTTTAAAATTCAATAAAAACAGAGGTAGAGGTGCTGATTAACAATACCTCTACCCATTTTATTTGCGGTTATGCCGAAATGCGACAGCCACATTTTGTATTTGTGTCTACAAATGCAGTGCTTCATATGTATTAATTAAAGACTACAAAATCCATGACAAAAGTAACGCAAATACACTTATGGCAAGTGATTTCCATAAGTGCTTTTTGCTACCTTCCGAGAGGTAATGTATCTC